>JBQTHC010000012.1:0-37554 GCA_052390255.1 Microthrixaceae bacterium | reverse complement strand
GTCATCCTGCCCTCTGCTGCCTGGGTTGCACCAGTGCCATCACGTCCGCTCGTGACGCTCAACCTGCTCGTCGATCAGATGACGCCGTCGACCGTGTGGCTCGTCTTCAAGACGCCTACCGCGATCGGCCCGTTCAAGCGAACCGCGAGCCGCTCGCTCGGTGTTCGGGTCTCCTCCAAGGCGACGACGGCCGTCGAGGTCATCGAGATTCCCATCGCTGACCCAGAGCTGCTCGCCCTGGCCTGGCAGGAGGCCGGGGGTCAGGTCGAGCGCGACCCGTCCCGAGCCATCGAGGAGATCACGCCGCTCGCGACGCCCGAGGACGCCGAGCGCGTCCGTGTGGGAATGATCGCAGCGGCTCGGCGCGGCGCTCGCGTCCAGATCCTCACGTTCATGACGGCGGCTGGCATCACGGGTGCCCGATTCAGCCTGTCGAACTGGCCCGTCAGCACCGGTGTGCGCATCGGGCTCGGATGTCTGGCCGTCGCGTGGTTGGTAGCACTGTTGGTGCTCCTGCTTCCGGTACGACCCGAGCGGCGGAAGCGAGCACGTGCGCGTTGGATCGCGGTCGCGGTGCTCGCACTCGTCTGCCTTGCTCTCGTGGTCGGGCTCTCAGCCAGCGCGGGTGGAGCGACGCTGCTCGTGGGGGTGTCGTTGGGCGTCGGGGTCGCCTGCGGGGTGCCAACCGGGCTGGCCCTTCGTCAGCTCCGTGGACTGCGCCCCGCGAAGCCGCCCGCGTCGGCACTCGGTGCCCGGACACCGACGTGGGGAACCATGGGCGCAGCTGGGTCGGTCCTCCTCGCGATCGTCCTCCTCGGCACGCTCGCCCGACTGGAGGAGCGTGCCGCTGCCGACCTCCACCTCGCACGTGCGGCCGCCGTCGAACAGGCGGCACTCGAGACCCACTGGGTCCGGTCGGCAGCCTTCCTCAACCGCGGAAACCTCGATCAGCACATCTGTGGGAGCGACGACGCCGTTCTGCCGGCGCACACCGCCTCCTTCGAGCGGCAGTTCAAGCGGGAGAAGTCGGACCGCGCCTTTCTCGACGGCGCGGCATCGGTCCAGATCGTCATCGCTCGCGACGAAGAGGCAGCGAGAGAGGAGTTTGCCGCAGTACGCCTGCCCGGCTACCTCGACTGTGCGCGTGAGGTCGCCGACCGCGAGATCGGGCGGTGGATGAAGGGTCGCCTCGCTCCTGTGGAGTCGATGCTCGTCGAGACAGCCTCGGTCGAGGGTGTCGATGACGGTATCCGGTCGCTCTTCCATGCCGAGGTCAAGTTGCCAGGCGGTCACCGGAACGCGTGGCTCACGTTGGTGCGCTTGCGCCAAGGCCGAGTGATCGTGCGGATGCCCATCATCGAGTTCGGTGTCGTCCAGCACCCCAAGGTCGTTGACGATGTGATCGAAGCCGAGATCGAGGCGCTCCGAGCTGCAGACCCCTGAAGCTCATCGGCGACTCACTTGGGTGCGGTGCCAGCCCAAACGGATCGGCGCGGCCCGATCATCGACACCCCGCGGCCGGAACGTCGCCTCGCCCGACGCTCCTCGGTCGCGGTGCCCACGGCGTCGTGACCGCCTCCCGTGAGAACTCGGTAGCCGCAAGCGCATGACCGGAGGAGTTCTACCGGTTTGCTGAGGGAACCGTTGGGACGGTCCGACCGGCGTGCGTGATGGCCGCGCACATCTACGAGCGGGGTGACTGGGAGTTGAGCACCGCGACCTCCGGGAACGTTGCCGGCGCGCCGTAGCCGTGCTCGACCAGCCATCGGATCGCCATCAAGCTTCGCAAGGACCAGTACGCGCGAATCACGTCGATCTCGATGTCGCCGCCATAGCCCGCGACGACGTCGTCGAGGTGCTCCTCGTGCGCGAGCGTCAGTGTGGCCAGGTCATACATCGCGTCGCCCTGGCCACCCTCGGACCAGTCGACGACGCCGCTCACCTCGTCGCCGTCGACGAACACATGGACGATCTGCAGGTCGCCGTGGATGAACACCGGTGTCCACGGACGCAGCGCCGCCTCGGCGACCTGACGATTGCGCCTGACGACGTCGGCGGACACGACACCGTTGGCGACGAGCCACTCGCACTCCGAGTCGAGCAGCGGAGGAAGCTCGAACTCGCCACCAATGCTGCGAGTGGGCTGCTGCTGACTGTGGCTGCTCGGCCAGGGTGGCAGCGGAGCGTCGTGCAACACGCGGACGGCGGCACCCGCCGCAACCCACGCCGCCGACGACGCACGCGAACGCTCGTTGAGCACGCCGAGCGCCACACCAGGGACTGCCGCGAGGGCGAGCACGGGTGGCGTGCGCCAGAGGACCTCGGGGGTGGGGATCGGCGCCATCGCCATGACCTCGACCTCTCGGTCGATGCGCGCTTGGTCCGCGTCGATCTTCAGGAAGACATCGCCGACGCGCAGCGTCACGCGCTCCGAATGCGCGACAACGACTTCGATCTCTTGCATGCCCTCGATCATCGCCCCCACGCGACGGGCCGCGCTGAGATGTTGAGGACCGCCGGCTGGGGCATCGCCCACACGAGTGAGGAGGTTGCTCCACCACGCCGGGTCTGAGACATGTGGCCGGGACGCCTGCAGTCCATCTAAGGGTCGCGAGACACCAGAGGGCAGCTAACCGCTCCAGAAGAGAAGCGCTCCCGCCCCAACCAGCAGTGTCGACGAGATCACGAGTCGCACGGCAGCGCGCCTGAGCGTCACCTCGTTCAGCGCTGCGATGCCTCCCACGCTGAGCGCTCCGAAGCCTCCCATGATCACGGCGGCCACCAGGGCTGACGTCCAGGGATCGAACAGCTTCAGCGGCTCGTGCTCCGCCGGGTGATCTTCGCCAGCACCGATGGTGCACATGTCAGGCTCGGCCCATGCGCCTCGGTCTGGAGAGCCGGACTCGCAGACGATCGTGGCACCGTGCATGTTCCAGGCGTGCCATGCCGAGGCGATGAGCGTGACGAGAAGAAAGGAGATGACGATCAGAAGCGTCCCCAGACCGGCGCGAAGCCGCGCGGTGAGAGGAGTACCTCCGGGGCGCACGCTTGCGGTCACCTGGCCATCGTTCTAGTCCGACCGCAACAAGGTGGATGGCGTTGACCTCGTCGAGCAGGTGATCGGATGAGCCGGCCCCAACGTGCGACTGGACGAGATCTACATCCTCGGCGTTCCCCGGCCGGACACCTTCACACCCCTGCCCGCTGGCAGGCGGTTGTGCGAGGATTTCGGCCACGTAGCGGGGGGATCCTAGGAAGGGGCGCCGAATGGGGTTACGCAACGGCGTCGCGTCGCCTCGTCGGAGTCCCCGGGGTCGTCTGCGCGTGGTCGCGCCAGCGGTTGCCGGGATCTTGCTGTTGGCGAGCTGCGTGGCCGATGCCCCACCGGGGATCGGTCAGGCGTCTGCCGGTGACGGCGAGGCCACGGTCTCCTGGAGCGCTCCCCCACTCAAGAGCGGGTCGACGGTCTACGCGTATGTCGTGACCCCCTACATCGGGACCATGGCCCAGGCCCGACGGGTGTTCTTCTCGACGGCGACGACCCAGGTGGTGGATGGCCTCGCCAACGGCAGCACGTACACGTTCCAGGTGCAAGCCCTCAACATCAACGGCCAGACCGCCTCGTCTGGGATGTCGAATCCGGTGACACCCTCGGACGCCATCATCGCCGTCGGTGGTGCACACACCTGTGCGCTTCCAGGCGACGGGACCGTCAGGTGCTGGGGACGCAACGACGAGGGGCAGCTCGGCAACGGAACCACCACCAGCTCGTCGACACCGGTCACGGTCACCGGGATCACCACCGCCACTCAGATCAGCGCCGGGAGCGTCCACACGTGCGCGCGCCTCGCCGACGGGACCCTTCGATGCTGGGGGCGCGGCGTCGGTGGGGAGCTCGGCAACGGAACCACCAGCAACTCGTCGACACCGGTCACGGTCACCGGGATCACCACCGCCACCACCATCGACGCCTTTGTCGCCCACACCTGTGCGCGCCTGACCGACGGGACCCTCCGATGCTGGGGCTTCAACGACCAGGGAGAGCTCGGCGACGGGACCACTACCAGCTCGTCGACACCGGTCACGGTCACCGGGATCACCACCGCCACCAGCATCGGCGCCGGCGGCGCCCACTCGTGTGCGCGCCTCGCCGACGGCACGCTGCGTTGTTGGGGAGACAACGACTATGGGCAGCTCGGCGACGGGACCACAAGCAACTCGTCAGCGCCCGTCACCGTCATCAACCTGTAGGAGGTCGACGACAGGACCGAGTCTGCCGCAGCCACCTCCACGCGATGCAGCGCTACTTCGCGACCGCTCGCAGTCACCCCCCGATCCACCGGAAGGTGGAGATCACCGCGTCCAACACCTTCGATGGTCCCCGCAGCTCGAGGTAGCGGCCACGACCCGGCTGTCCCGTTGTGAGGATCGTCTCGAGACCCGAGCTGTTGGGGGGCGCTCCTGGCCTGATCCGCATCGCGGGTCTCCCGTCGAGGAGGATCTCCGTGAGCTCCGGCGCGGTCCCGAACTCCTCGGGGAAGCCCCTGACGAACAGGTCCGCCGCGGCGCGCAGGCTGGTGGGATTGCTGCCGCCGGTCTCAACGTCGGGACTGCGGTCCAGGTTGTCGAACGTGCGGAGACGCATCTCGCCGTCGGCACCAATCGCCGAGTATCGCCACTCGTCAGCTTCAGCGCTCGTGTCCTCGTGCCAGGACTTCGGAACCTCGAGCCTCACCCTGAGCACTTCGCCGAACTGCTCCCCGTCGTACTCGGTCGCTGAGGGAACGATCGTCGACGGGTCGGCGCTGTCGGGCAGGGGGCAGTCGGCCTCTGGGGCAGCCTTCCAGTCCTCCGAGGCGGAGAGGCACACGGGGACGGGCAGCACGGCGGTTCGCTCTCGCAGGAACCCCGCTCGGTAGGTCACGGCGACCGCTCGAATCTGATGGATGCCCTCGGTGGTGGCGATGAGGCGGATGTCGAGCCAGTAGCGCAGATCGTCGGGTCTCGAGGTGTGGAGCCGGTGCCCTGCGAGGTCGACCACGCGATACCGATCATTCAACGGCCCCCGCGCCGAGCCAAGAGGCGGCGCGTCACCCAGCTCCACCAGCGACACCTCCGCTCGAAGCCCGGGAGACGTGCCGATGGTGGTGACCGAGACGAGCTCGACGGTCCCACCGCCCGTGTCGAGGGACGCCATGGTGTGGAACTCCTCACCGATGGTCACCGGTCCCGAGACACCTCCCCCGGACCCGGAGAGCCGGTCCCCGCCTCGCACGTACAGCACCGCGGCCGCGAGCGCAGCAACGCACACGGCGACGACGAGCAGCACGACTCGGCGGCGACTCGTCGACACGCGACCGGCGACAGCCGTGACGTTCGCGCGTCCCGAGGTCCTCAGCATCGGCGTTGGGTCGCGAGCACCATTCCCCTCGAGACGATACGGCTGCTCACGGCGCCCAGACTGCCTCCTCCAGCGCGCCCTCGCCATGGTCGAGGCCTACCCTTTCGTTGATGCGTGACGCCGTGTCCACGCGATGGCGCAACGTGGTTGTCGCAGCAGCGATCCTGCTGACCTTCGCCCTTGGCCTCCTGGCGGCGGATCGACACCCGCAAGGCAACGTGGGGCGGGTGATCCCTTACGTCTCGGCGACGATCGTCGTGTGGGCCCTGGCCATCGCCCTCCTGAGCAGTGCTCGTCGCGGAGCTGGCGCGGCGTGCGTAGCGGTCGCGGTCGGACTCGCCGTGGTGGCCGGGTACCTCCTGTTGGTGCTGCCGATCCCGTACGCGGAGTGCGGAACGCTGGCGCAGGAGTGGCGGCGAGCCACCTGCAGGAGCCACAGCGAGCTACCGGCCCTCATCGCTGCAGCGCTCGGAGCCCCCCTCCTGGCCGTCGCCGGGCGCACCCTCTTGACCCGTCCGCGCTAGCGCCCCTGCGCCTCGCTGGCACCGTGTCAGCGCCGCCGGTCGGAGGTCACCGCGACATCAAGGCCCCGGACGCGAGAACCAGTACACCCCGGCGCGCATCCGGCCCATCGGGAGGGGCACGTCGAAGTGGGTCTCGTCGTGCGCCCGCAGCTCGAGCGGCGCGAGGAACGCGCATGCCTCCTCACGCGTCATGTGACGGGGACCCTTGGGGATCCAGATGCGCGGCCGGTGCGCGAAGTGCACGAGCACGTAGTCGCCCCCCGGGGCAAGCCACCCGTCCAGTCGCTCTCGGTACCTCGCGGCCTTTCCCGCAGGCAGGTGGTGCAGGCAGCCCGAGTCGAGCACGACGTCAAAGGGTGCCGGTGCCTCGTAGTCGACGACGTCGCACTCGTGGACCTCGACTTCGACACCGGCCTCCGCGGCGCGCGCTCTTGTCGCGGCGAGGGCCGCCGGGACGAAGTCCAGCGCCACGACGGAGAAGCCCTGCTTCGCGAGGTACACCGCGTGGCTCCCTTCGCCGCAGCCGACGTCGAGGGCACGTCCGCGTGTCGTCCGCTGCGCGACCGCGCGCTCCAACAGCGCCGGAGGGTGTTCACGGTGCCATGGCAAGGACTCGACGCTCGGCGCGCGGCGGTACAGCCGCGAGAACACGGCACGCTGGAGGTTCACCGGCGCATCTTGCCGCGTTCTGGGTCGACGCCATCAGTCATCCGTGCGTCCCGGGCGCTTCGCTCAGCAGGCCGGCCTCGAGGGACTGCCGGTAGGTGGCCCGGCCCTGGGCCCGGGCGCTTGCGCTCCAGTGTCACGGTTTGGAACGCTTGTGCCTCAGATCGAGGCGGCGGGACGAGATGCACCTGGTGGCGGGCAGACGGACGGAGGCACCTCACCGCGGCGTCCGCTCGCGTGCTCGTCGGCGGCACGGTCGGCTCGGCATCGGACTGCTCGTGGTCGTCGGGATGCTGTCGCTCGCGAGCTGCGTTGCCGATGCGGCACCGGTGATGGGCGCCGCGGCTGCTGGTGATGGGGATGCGACGGTGTCGTGGACGGCGCCGATCAGCCCGCCCGGGACGACGCTCACCGCGTACGTGGTGGTCCCGTACGCAGGCTCGGTCGCTCTGCCGGAGGTCGTCTTCAGCGCGGCTGCCACGACTCGCACCGTGACCGGGTTGACGAACGGGACGACCTACACGTTCGTCGTCTACGCGATCAACAACCTCGGCAACGCCAGCGCTCGCTCCGCGCCCTCGAACCCGGTGACACCCTCGGCCCTGACCCTCAGCGCCGGACTCGGCCACACGTGTGCGTTGCCCGGCGACGGAAGTGTGAGCTGTTGGGGCGAGAACACCTATGGGCGGCTCGGCGACGGAACCCAGACCAGCTCCTTGGTTCCCGTGCCGGTCACCGGTCTCACCACCGCCACCCAGATCGCAGCCGGGACGTACCACACCTGCGCGCTGCTCGCGAGCGGGAGCGTCGCATGCTGGGGTCGGAACGCCACCGGGCAGCTCGGTGACGGAACCACCAGCAGCTCGTTCACCCCGGTGAGCGTCACTGGGATCACCACTGCCACGCAGATCACCGCGGGTGGCACCCACACGTGCGCTCGGCTGGCCAACGGGACGCTCAGGTGCTGGGGCGACAACGCGTTCGGGCAGCTCGGCAACGGAACCACCGCCACCTCATCGACGCCGGTGCCGGTCACCGGGATCACCACCGCCGCCCGGATCAGTGGCGGCAACTACCACAGCTGCGCTCAGCTCGTGAACGGGACCGTCAAGTGCTGGGGCTACAACGCGTCCGGGCAGCTCGGCAACGGAACCACGGCGAGCTCCTCGACACCACAGAGCGTCACTGGGATCACCACCGCCACGCAGGTCAGCGCCGGCGGCGGTCACACGTGCGCCAAGCTCACCGGCGGCACCGTCCGGTGTTGGGGCAGCAACTTCGCCGGACAGCTCGGCAACGGAACGACCACCAGCTCCCCGACCCCGGTGACCGTGAGTGGGATCACCACCGCTGCCGTCATCAGCAGTGGCGGCACCCACACGTGCGCTCGACAGATCGCCGGGACGCTCAGGTGCTGGGGGGAGAACAGCTTCTACGGGCAGCTCGGCAACGGGACCTTCACGAGCTCGACGACGCCCGTCACCGTCAGCGGGATCACCACAGCGACGCAGCTCACCAACGGCAACCGGCACACCTGCGCCGCCCTCGCCAGCGGGACCCTCAAGTGCTGGGGCCAGAACATCTACGGCCAGCTCGGCGACGGAACCGACGTGAACTCCTCGACGCCGGTGACGGTGAGCGGCACGTAGCCACCCACGCGCCCGCTCGAGCGGAGATCCCTCCAGCGACGCCCGGGGCCCCAGCCCGCTCGACCGTGGGACCCATCAACGACGACAGGTCGGCCGCCCTCTCATCCCAGCTCGACGATCGCCGCCTTCGGGCGTCCGGCGAGCGCAGGCGCGCTCGTGGCCGACGCCCACACCTGGGTCTGGAGGAACGACAGGAACGCCTCCGCGTGGTCAGTCGAATCGAAGTCGAGCCCGACGACGATGTACTGCTCGTCGTCGACCGGACGGGAGACGCGCTCGCCGATCACACCAGCCTCTTGGCGAACCTGTGCGAAGGCGTCGAACGCGGAGCGCCACGTCTCGTAGTCGGTGATCTCGTGCTCGATGTGCAATGTGGTCATGGCTCGACCGTACGGACATCCTCACGACTCGCCCATCCCAGGTTCCTGGGGTTCTCCTGCGGCCCTAGTGTTCGCTCGTGTCGACTGGGGATCGCCTCGAACGGATCTGCGAGCGCGGACTGGATGACCGGGCGCTGCGGATCGAGCTGCTGGCCGAGATCCGGAGCGCGGTGCCGTTCGACTTCTTCGCGTGGCTGCTGACCGACCCGGAGACGTCGGTCGGCGTTGCGCCACTCGCGGACACTCCGTCGCTCGAGGACCTCCCCGCGCTCATCCGGCTGAAGTACCTGACGCCGACGAACCGGTGGACGAGCCTGCCGACGAGCTCAGCGGTGACGCTGCTCGACGCGACCGAGGGGGATCCCACGAGGAGCCGAGTGTGGAGCGAGCTGCTCGCGGCCTACGGCATCGACGACGTCGCCTCGACGGTCTTTCGCGATCAGTTCGGCTGTTGGGGGTTCCTCGATCTGTGGCGGCGCGGCGGGTCGTTCACAGCCCGTGAGTGCTTGCTGCTGACCGACGTCGCTCGAACGGTGACGCCAGCGCTGCGCCGAAGCATGGCCGCCACGTTCGCCGTCGGCTCCGGCGCGTCCGACTCGCCAGGTGAACCCGCCGTGCTGCTCCTCTCCGAGGATCTGCGTCCGCTCACCCAGACCCCCCGAACCGACGCGTACCTGCGCTCCCTCCTCCCGACCGATGCCGACCAGGTCCCCGTTCCAGCCGGCGCATTCAACGTCGCCGCCCAGCTCCTTGCCCAGGAGCAGGGCGTGGACTCGAACCCGGCGTCGGCGCGCACGCACCTGCACGGCGGCCTCTGGGTCACCTTGCGTGCGGCCCGGATGGTCGGGGCGGCAGCCGGCCCGGAACCGATCGCCGTGAGCATCGAACCGACTCCGCCCACGGAGCGCACCGCGCTGTTCGCGCGCGTCATCGGGCTCACCGACAAGGAGACCGAGCTGGTCACCCACCTCGTCGCCGGTGCCGACACGAGCGAGCTCGCCCGCCGACTGTTCGTCTCGCCCCACACGGTGCAGGACCACCTCAAGTCCGTCTTCTCCAAGGCGGGAACCCGTAGTCGCCGCGTGCTCACCGCCCGCGCGACAGGAGCGGGATGACCGACACTCGGGACCACTCGCACGACGCCTCTCCTCCTCGGCGGATCCTCGTCTACGGCGTGACCGGCTCCGGCAAGACCACGCTGGCGCGCCGCATCGCCGCGATCACGGGCCTGCCGTGCCACTCGATCGACGACAAGGTGGGCTGGCTGCCGAACTGGGTGGAGCGGCCCCGTGACGAGCAGCGCGAGATCGCATCACGAATCGCTGCTTCCGACGAGTGGGTGCTCGACACCGCCTACAGCCACTGGCGTGACGTGGTGCTCCCGCGCACGGACCTGATCGTCGCGCTCGACTACCCGCGGCTGGTGTCCCTCGGGCGCCTGGCGCGACGGACGGTGCGTCGCGTCGTCACGCGCGAGGTGGCGTGCAACGGGAACACGGAGTCTCTCCGGCTGGTGCTCTCCTCCCAGTCGATCCTCGCCTGGCACTTCCGGAGCTTCGCGAGCAAGCGGGAGCGGATCGCACTGTGGGACGCAGATCCGCTCGCGCCGCCGGTCGAGCGACTCCGATCGCGTCGCGACACCGAGCGCTGGCTCGCGACCCTCGCGTCCCGCCGGTGACCCACGCGCGCGAACCCGGCGACCGAGGAGGCCAGCGATAGCGTGCGGAGGTGCTCGCCGCGACGCCCGCCTGGTTCGCCGACAACCTTGCGCAAATCTCAGGCGGGACGTTGCTCGTGCTCACGATCCTGGTCATCCGCGTCGTGCAGAAGGTCGTGATCCGTGCCGCGCTGCTCGTCCTCATTGCGGCGGTCGGGCTCTTCGTCTACGCGAACCGCGACGAGCTCAAGACCTGCGCGAAGACATGCGAGTGCGATATCGCCGGCACGCACGTCACGGTTCCGACGTGCAGGTCCGACATCGAGCTCTGATCACGAGCGACATCGCATGTCGCGCGGTCCTAGGATTCCGGCGTGGCGGAGATCACCTGTGCCGGTTGCGGCTGCCTCGTCGACCGCGGCGTGATCGTCGAGCCATGCGGCCAGTACCCCCAGTGCTGCTGCGCTGACCTGCCGCGATCAGCGAGCGCGCCGCCCGCGGGGTAACCCCACCAACGGCCTGCGACAACGCGCGACCTCCACGGTCACCCACCGTCGCAAGCCGCACACCCGCAACCCGCGAACCTCAAGCTGTAGCGACAGCGATGGCCCGCCGCGTGAGCGATGCAAGCTCGGCAGGGTGCGTGAGGTGCACCGCATGGCCTGCGTCCGCCACGACCACGAGCTCGCCCTGGGGTACCAGCTCCGCGAGCCGAACGGCCGCCTCTCGGTGGTGCGCAGCCGACTCGGAGCCGTGCGCGGCGATGACGGGCACCGGCACCGCCGCTGGCTCGTAGGGAGGCGACTCAGGGTCACGGATCGAGCGCAGCTCCGCAACGAGCGCAGGGCCCTCCGCGCGCCGCTGCGCCCGGGTCCGCGCGGGGAGCGCCTCCCAACGGGCATCGCCCACCATGGCGCGCATGAAGCGCTCGGCGGCGTCGGCGGGGTCCCGGTCGGAGGCCATCGCCACCGAACCCGCAGTCGCGGTGGGCCACCAGCGCGACCAGGCCATCGGCGCCTCGTAGGCGACCACGCTGTGCACGACGTCGGGCCGCCGAGCAGCGAGCGCGAGCGCGATCACGCCGCCGAAGCTGTGACCCACGAGCACGACACGACGGTCTGCCACCACGCCCTCGAGGTCGTCGACCTGCGCCCCGAACGTCGGCGACGCGCCCGCGTGCACCGACCGGCCGTAGCCGCGGCGGTCGTAGCGGATCACGCGGAGGTCGTGGAGGTGTCGCTGCACACGGGCGAAGGCCGCGCTCCGATCGAGCGAGCCGTGCACGAGGACCACGGTCGCCACCTCGCCGCCCGGATCGTGCTCCGAGACGAAGAGGTCCTCCACGACGCTGCAGAGTAGAACCCGCCCATGGAGCTGCTCCTCATCCGCCACGCCCTCCCCGTCCGGATCGACGAGGGGATCGGCGACGGCCCGGCCGATCCCGAGCTCGCGCCGGCGGGTCAGCTGCAGGCCGCGGCGCTCGCGGAAGTGCTTGCCACGGAGGAGATCGACGCGATCTGGTCGAGCCCGATGCGACGAGCCCGCGAGACCGCCGGTCCGCTCGCAGCGTCGCTCGGTCTCGACATCACGATCGACGACGGCCTCGCGGAGTACGACAAGCACTCGGAGAGCTACATCCCCGTCGAGGAGCTCAAGGCGGCGAACGACCCTCGTTGGATGCAGCTCCCAGAGCGACCGGAGGAGTTCGCGGCGGAGGTCGTCGACGCTGTCGAGCGCGTCATCGCGGCGCACCCGCGTCAGCGGGTGGCGGTGGTCTGCCACGGTGGCGTGATCAACGCGTACACCGGCCACGTCCTGGGCCTTGCGGACCCGCTGTGGTTCCTGCCGCTCTACACCTCGATCAGCCGCGTCCTCGCGTCAGGCTCGGGCGTGCGGAGCATCGGCAGCCTCAACGAGGCAGGCCACGTCCGTCATCTGCTCTAGGGCCCGAGCGGACAGGTGGCGTGCTCGCTAGGGCCCTGAGACGAGAGGAGGGGTCGGTCCCCCCGAACCGACCCCTCGACCCGTTGCACCCCAGATGCGTTCGGCCATGTTCTAGTTCACGAGCGAGGAACCTGCGTCCACGGCACGTCCTTGTCGTTGCGGACGTCGCCCGGCAGGCCGAGCACACGCTCGCCGAGGATGTTCTTCGCGATCTCGGTGGTACCGCCCTCGATCGAGTTGGCGCGCGCCCGCAGGAACGCCTGCTGCGGGTTGGCCCACTGCATCGCGTGCTTGGGGCGCTCCATCGTGTAACCGCTCGGGAAGAGCATCCCGTGCGCGCCGAGCAGGCCCACGGTGAACGAGCTGATGTCCTTGTTGAGGTCGGCCGACATCGCCTTGCCGATCGACCCCTCGGGGCCGGGGTTGCCGACGGCGCGCAGCTGGCTGGCGCGGATGTTCGTGAGCCGCAGCACCTCGGCGCGCACCCACAGCGCCATCAGCTGGTCCTTGGCCGCTGGATCGGTGTGGCCCCCCTGCTTCCACTCCTTCACGGCTTCAGCGATGAAGCCGGCGCCCTTGGCCGGGATGCCACCGCCGATCGCGACGCGCTCGTTCATCAGCGTGGTGAGCGTGACGCGCCAGCCTTCGCCGACATCGCCGAGGCGCTCCGCGTCCGGGATGCGCACGTCGGTGAAGTAGACCTCGTTGAACTCAGCCTCGCCGGTGATCTGGAAGAGCGGACGCACCTCGACGCCCGGCGCCTCCATGTCGAGGACGAAGTACGTCATGCCCTTGTGCTTGGGCTGCTCCGGATCGGTGCGGGCGACGAGCATCCCCCACTTGGCGAGGTGCGCAAGCGTGGTCCACACCTTCTGGCCGTTGACGATCCACTCGTCGCCGTCGCGCACGGCACGCGTCGCGAGCCCGGCGACATCAGAGCCGGCACCGGGCTCCGAGAAGAGCTGGCACCAGACCTCCTCGCCGGTGAACAGGGGGCGCAGGTAGCGCGCCTTCTGCGCGTCGGTGCCGTGCGTGACGACGGTGGGCGCGCCCATGCCGTGCCCGATGACGTTGCGGAAGGCCGCGATCGGCGCACCGGCGCCGATCAAGGTCTCGTTGATCAACCGTTGGAGCCGAGGCGACTTGCCCAGACCGCCGTTGCCCTCGGGGTAGTGCACCCAGGCCAGGCCGAGGTCGAACTGCCGGCCGAGGAACGTGATGGGATCGGTGTCCTTCGGGGGCAGCTCTGCGAGCAGCTGCTCGCAGAGGGCCTGGACCTCATCCTCGTCAGAACGGGCGGCAGCGACGGGCGCATCGGTGGCGGTCATGGGGCTCACCCTAACTTGACCGAGCGGTCAGTTGAGTCGGGCGCGGAGCCGAGCGGCCGCGTCGTCGTCCCCCTCGAGGCCGGTCGCCTCGAGCAGGGTCGCGGCCTCGGCGTAGCGCCCCGCGGCGCCGAGCAGCAACGCGAGCTCGCGGTGATCTCGCTCGCTCGCGCCGGGCAGCCGGTGCCGCAGGTCGAGCGCCCACTGCAGCGACCGTCGATCACCGTTTCGGCGGTAGGAGTTCGCTAGGTTGGCCAGCATGCGGGTGACGATCGCCACCGGCCCCGTCGGGGTCAGGTAGCTCGGGTCCCAGGCCTCGCCGGGATGGAGCCGCTGGAACAGCGCGCGGCATCCCGTCTCGTCGAGCTCGACGCCACCGGAGAACAGATCGAGGTAGCGGTGCGGCTCCCCGCCCGCCCGCACGAGGAAGTGCCCGGGCATCCCGATGCCCTCCACATGCACGTCGCAGCGCCGGCCGACCTCCATCGCAGTGATGGCAAGGGTGAGCGGGATCCCACGTCGGCGGTCGAGGACCGCGGGAAGCAGCGAGTTGCGCGGGTCGTGGTAGTCCTCGAGGTCACCCGCGAAGCCCAGCCGGTCGACGAGGTGCTCGCGCAGCCCTTCGACCGTTCGCGCCCGCACGCCGCTCGCGAGCACGTCGAGCCGCAGCCGTTCGTGCTCGACGTCGAGGCCGTCGATCGCGTGCGCGGCGACCAGCAAGACCGCTTCGTCGAGCGGGAGGGCTGGGCTACTCGCCGTGACCAGCTCGGCGAAGCGTTCGGTCGGCCCGAGAACCACCGCTCCACGGTACCGGGGCTACGGTCCGGCCATGTACCCAGGGAGCTTCGTAGCCGCCACCCCCGACAAGCCCGCCGTGATCATGGCCACCAGCGGCGCGGTCGTCACCTACGCGGAGCTCGACGCGGAGGCGAATCGCCTCTCTCGGCTGCTCCGTGGGGCGGGGCTGCAGCCCGGAGACCACGTGGCGCTCTGCCTCGAGAACCACCCACAGTTCCTCTCCGTGATCTGGGGGGCGCACTACGCCGGCCTCTACTACACGGCGATGAGCTCTCGGCTGACCACCGAGGAGATGGCCTACATCATCAACGACTGCGGTGCGCAGGCTTTCATCACCTCCGCCCACAAGGGCGAGCAGGCGGCCGAGCTCGCCGAGCAGATGCCTCACGTGAAGGTCCGGCTCATGCTCGACGGCGTCGTCGAGGGCTACGAGCCCTATGAAGCAGCGCTCCAGGCCCATCCACCCACCCCGCTCGAGGAGGACCGGGTGGAGGGCCAGGACATGCTCTACAGCTCCGGCACGACGGGTCGGCCGAAGGGTGTGAAGGTGCCGCTGCCGGGCGCGCCGCTCGGCGAGGGCGCCGACGGGGTCACGACGCTGGGTCAGCTCCTCTTCGGAGCGGACGAGTCCACGATGTACCTGTCCCCCGCGCCGCTGTACCACGCTGCGCCGCTGCGCTTCTGTCGCGCGGTGCACCGAGTGGGCGGCACCGTCGTGGTGATGGAGCACTTCGACCCGGAGCAGTACCTCTCGCTCGTGCAGCGACATCGGGTCTCCTTCAGCCAGGTCGTCCCGACGATGTTCATCCGGATGCTCAAGCTGCCCGCGGAGGTGCGCTCGAGCTTCGACCTGTCGTCGCTTCGGGCCGTGGTGCACGCGGCGGCGCCGTGCCCGGCGGAGGTGAAGGCGCAGATCATCGACTGGTTCGGCCCGATCGTGCACGAGTACTACGCGGGGACCGAGGGCAACGGCTTCGTGTACTGCAACAGCGAGGACTGGCTCGCACACCGTGGCACCGTGGGCAAGGCGCTCGTCGGCACGGTGCACATCGTCGGCGACGACGGGGAGGAGGTCCCGCCCGGCGAGTCGGGCACGGTCTACTTCGAAGGGGAGGCCGCCTCGACGTTCGAGTACCACAACGACGCGGAGAAGACGAAGGGATCGCGCGATCCCAAGGGCCGCGGCTGGTCCACGCTCGGTGATGTCGGCTACCTCGACGAGGACGGCTTTCTCTATCTCACCGACCGCAAGGCGTACATGATCATCACCGGCGGGGTGAACGTGTACCCGCAGGAGGCGGAGAACGTCCTCGCGATGCACCCACAGGTGAACGACGTGGCGGTGTTCGGCGTACCCAACGACGACTTCGGCGAGGAGGTCAAGGCGGTCGTGGAGCCGGTTTCGATGGACGACGCTGGCCCGGAGCTGGAGCGCGCGCTCATCGCGTACTGCAAGGAGCACCTCGCCGACGTGAAGTGCCCGCGCTCGGTCGACTTCCGCGCCGAGCTGCCGCGCCACCCCACCGGCAAGCTCTACAAGCGCCTCCTCAAGGACGAGTACTGGGCTGACGCCGGCCGCACGATCTGAGCGACACCTGACATGGCCCCGAACGCCGCGTATCCGTTCCTCGACTGGCCGGGGCCGATCGCCTTCGCGCACCGCGGTGGCGCGAGCGAGGTGCCGGAGAACACGATGCCCGCGTTCGCGCACGCGGTCGCCCTCGGCTACCGGTACGTGGAGACCGACGTGCACGCGACCGCCGATGGCGAGCTGCTCGCGTTCCACGACGGCCGACTCGATCGCGTCACCGACCGCACGGGGGTGATCGCGGAGCTGCCGTGGGCGGAGGTGCGCGGCGCGCTCGTCGACGGGCGCGAGCCGATCCCGCGCTTCGAGGACCTGCTCGACGCCTGGCCCGACCTGCGGATCAACGTCGACCCCAAGCACGACGCCGCCATCGCGCCCCTCGCCGACGCCATCGTGCGCGCCAACGCCGTCGATCGCATCTGCGTCGGTTCGTTCAGCGACAAGCGGATCACCAAGCTGCAGCGGCTCGTCGGTGCCGCGCTGTGCACCTCCATGGGACCGCGTCAGGTCGCCCGGCTCCTCGCCGCCTCACGCGGGCTCCGCCGCGTTGGGCACCTCGCCTCGCCGTGCGCGCAGGTTCCGGTAGCCCAGGGACCGCTCCCGCTCGTCACCGAGCGATTCGTGACGACCGCGCACGAGCGAGGCGTGCAGGTGCACGTGTGGACGATCGATGACCGCACGGAGATGGAGCGGCTGCTGGAGCTCGGGGTCGACGGGATCATGACGGATCGGCCGCAGATGCTCAGGGAGCTGCTCATCGAGCGTGGCGAGTGGCAGGAGTGATGGATCGCTGATGGAGCTCCCGCTCACCCCGCTGGACCTGCTTGTCCGTGCGCGACGGAGCTTCCCGGACCGCGCGGGCGTGATCGATGGCGACATGCGATGGACCTACGGAGCGTTCGCCGCGCGCTGCGATCGTCTCGCGCACGCCCTCCGACGTGATGTCGGGGTCCGTGACGGGGATGTGGTCGCGTGGCTGTGCGGCAATCGGCACGAGCTGCTCGAGGCGTACTACGGCGTGCTGCTCGCGGGCGGGGTGCTCCTCCCCCTCAACATCCGGCTCGCACCCGCCGAGCTGCGCGCGATCCTCGACGACAGCCGAGCCGTCGTCTTGTTCCGCGATCCCGAGCTGATCGACCCGGGCCACATGGTGCGCACGATCCTCCTCGGCGACGAGCACGAGGCGCTGCTCGCGGCACAGCCCGACAAGTCGTTCGAGCCACCCGTCGTCGACGAGCGCGCACCGGCAGAGCTCTTCTACACGTCAGGCTCCACGGGCTCCCCGAAGGGCGCGCTGCTCACCCACCGCGGCCTGTACCTGCACGCGATCCACAGCGCGCTCACCATGGGCTTGACGGGCGACGACGTCTTCCTCCACACGATCCCGCTGTTCCACGTGAACGGATGGGGCACACCCCACTTCGTCACGGGACTCGGCGGAGTGCACGTGCTCCTTCCTCGCTTCGACCCTCCGGAGGTGCTGCGGCTCATCGAGCTGCACGGCGTCACGCGCCTGTTCCTCGTGCCCGCGATGGCACGGATGCTGCTCGACGACCCATCGATCCGGGTGCGCGATCTCTCGAGCGTCCAGCAGATCTCCGTGGGCGGTGCGCCGGCCAGCGCGGATCTCCTCGACGAGCTCGAGGCCGCGTTCGGCTGTCCGTGCATCTGCGGGTACGGGATGACCGAGTCGAGCCCCACCCTCACCCGCAGCCTGCCGAAGCCGGGCCGCGAGCCGACCCGCGCGCAGCGCTCCACCACCGGCCTGCCGATCCTCGGCGTCGATGCGCGGGTCCTCGACGAGGACGACCGCGAGGTTCCGTGGGATGGAACGAGCGTCGGTGAGATCTGCGCGCGCAGCAACCACGTGATGCTCGGCTACCTCGGCGACCCGGAGGCAACGGCCACCGTGCTGCGCGGCGGGTGGCTCCGCACGGGCGACCTCGCCGTCGTCGATCCGGACGGCTACATCACCATCGTCGACCGAGCGAAGGACCTGATCGTGTCCGGCGGCGAGAACATCGCCTCCGTGGAGGTGGAGCACGCCATCGCCGCGCACCCTGCCGTGCGCGAAGTGGCGGTGGTCGGCATCCCGGACCCGCGTTGGGGCGAGGTCCCGCGCGCCTACGTGTCGCTGGCGGCGGGCGCGATGCTGGAGCCGCAGGAGCTCATCGACTGGCTCCGGGATCGTCTTGCCGGGTTCAAGGTCCCGAAGTCGATCGTGATCCTCGACGAGCTCCCCAAGGGTGGCACCGGCAAGATCCAGAAGGTCGCTCTCCGCGCCCACCCCCCTGGTTCTTGAGTCGTTTCGTTCCGGTCTTCCGAACAAGACGCCCCAAGAACCAAGGGACTGCGATTCTTGGGTCGTTGCGTTACGGTCTTCCGGACGAAACGACTCAAGAATCCAAGGCGCGGGGGAGGAAGTCGAGGCCGTGGTCGAGCTCGGCGTCGCTGATCGTGAGTGGCGGGATGAGGCGGAGCACGTTCCCCTCAGGTCCGCACGTGAGCACGATCACACCGGCGTCGAGGCACTCACGCTGGACCCGCTCGGCGGTGGCCTTGTCGACCAGCTCCACGCCGACCATCGCACCGATCCCTCGGACCTCCAGGATCGCCGCAGAGGGATCCGCGCGCAGCCGGACCAGCATCCGATCACCGATCTCGACTGCTCGGCGGTAGAGCCCCTCACCCTCGAGCACCTCGATCGTGGCCACGGCCGCGGCACAGGCGACCGGGTTGCCGCCGAACGTGGACCCGTGGGCGCCGGTGGGCCAGCGGTCCATCAGGTCGGCGCCTGCGAGGATGCCGCCGAGGGGCAGCCCTGAAGCGACGCCCTTCGCGAACAGGATCACGTCCGGAACGACGCCGAAGGTCTCCGCGGCGAACGGACGACCCGTGCGCCCGAACCCGCACTGCACCTCGTCGAACACGAGCAGGATGCCGTGGCGATCGCAGCGCTCGCGCAGCCCGCGCAGCCACGACACGGGCGGCACGACGTACCCGCCTTCACCGAGCACGGGCTCCACGATCATCGCCGCCACCGTGTGCGGCGCGACCTCCTGGTCGAACATGCGGTCGAGCTCCGCGACGGCGGCGTGCGCTGCGGTGTCGGCGTCGGCCCCCGCGTGATCGCCGGTCGGCCCGGGGATGCAGTACGGCGCGACGTGCACCGCGGGGAGCAGCGGGTCATAGCCGGTGCGGTACGCCTGCTTCGCGGTGGTGAGGCTCGTGGCAGCGAGGGTGCGACCGTGGAAGGCGCGCCGGAAGGCCACCAGTGCCGGTCGTCCCGTGGTACGGCGCGCCAGCTTGATCGCGCCGTCGACCGCCTCCGCCCCGCTGTTGCAGAAGAACACCTTCGGCGAGCCGAGGTACGGCGCGAGACGGGCGACCGCCTCCGCGGCCTCGACGTACGGCTGGTGCTTCAGGACGACCGACGTGTGCAGGAGTCGGTCGACCTGATCGTGGATCGCGGCCACCACGTGCGGGTGCCGGTGCCCGGTGTTCGTGACGGCGATCCCGGAGCCGAGGTCGAGGTAGCGCCGCCCAGCGGCGTCCCACACCCAGGATCCCTCGGCGCGCGCCGCGACCACGTCGAAGTACGACGGCAGGACGGGCGCGACGACCGCGTCGTACCGCTCGAGCCACTCCTGCGTGCTGAGCACGTCGAGCGCGCTCATGGCTGCGCCCGGTTGTCGATCTGCGCACGCTGCAGACGACCGGAGTGATCGACGTAGACGGTCTTCACCTGGCTGAACTGCTCGATGCCGCGCGTCCCGGCCTCACGGAAGCCGTTGCCGGTGTGCTTGGTCCCGCCGAACGGCAACGGGATCTCTGCACCGATCGTGGGTGCGTTGACGTAGACGATGCCCGTGTCGATCGCAGCGACCGCGTCGAGCGCGGCGTTCACGTCGCGCGTGTACACCGCCGCGGAGAGGCCGTAGTCGACCCCGTTGACCACCTCGATCGCCTCCCGCAGGTCGTCGACCTCGATCACCGCGAGCACGGGACCGAAGACCTCCTCGCGCGCGACCCGGTGCGAGGAGGTCACTCCCGTGAGGATCGTGGGCTCGACGAACGTGCCGCCGTCGCAGCCTGCAACATCGCTGCGCAGCGACCCGCCGGTGGCGACGCGAGCTCCTTCGTCGACCGCGGCGGTCAGCATTGCCTCGATCCGGTCCCCCGCCGATGCGGAGATCACCGGTCCGACGTCGGTGTCGGCGAGCAGCGGGTCCCCGAGGCGCAGCGCGGCGGCACGCTCGACGAGCGCGGAGACGACCGCCGCAGCAATCCCGCGCTGCACGACGAGGCGCGACGTCGACGTGCAGCGTTGGCCTGCCGACCCGAACGCGCCGAAGAGCGCGCCGTCGACCACGAGGTCGAGGTCGGCGTCCTCGAGCACGACCATGGCGTTCTTGCCGCCGAGCTCGAGGCTCACGATCTTCGGGCCGGCCTCCATCGCCGCGGCCGCGACGATGCGGCCCGTGGCGACGGAGCCGGTGAACGACACCGCACCCACGCCGGGGCTGGCAACGAGTGCGGCTGCGGGCTCCGGGCCGCCGTGGACGACCTGGAGCAGGTCGGCCGGGATCCCGGCCTCCACGCACGCGTCGATGAACGCGGCACCGCAGGCCGGCGCGAGCTCCGAGGGCTTGAGCACGACGCCGTTGCCGGCAAGGAGCGCCGGGAAGACCTTCCACGACGGGATGGCGATCGGGAAGTTCCAAGGCGTGATCATCCCGACGACGCCCACGGGGATCCGCGTGGTCCAGGCCAGCTTCTGACGCAGCTCGGATGGCACCACCTCGCCCATCGCGGCGCGACCCTGTCCGGCGACGAAGGCGGCCATGTCGATGGCCTCCTGCACCTCACCGCCCGCCTCGATCCGGATCTTGCCGGCCTCTCGACTCACCAGGTCGGCGAGCTCGGGCTTCCGCGCTGCCAGCAGCGCGCCGACCGCGGCGATCGCCTCGGCCCGCTCTGGGACGGGTCGCTGCGCCCACGCGTGCTGCGCGTCCGCGGCCCGCGCCACTGCTGCGTGAACGGCGGATGCGTCGTGCGTCGGCACCTCGGTCACGAGCTCGTGCGGACGGGCCGGGTTGGTGGATCTGAGCGTCGTCACTGGCGTCCCTCACTGCACCCTGTCGATGCAACATCTGTTGCAGATGAGGCTCCTAGCGTAGCATCTGTTTCATGCAGGACGGACTGTTCGAGCGCGTCGAGCGCCACGCCTCCTCTCTGCCCCCCGCGGAACGGCGGGTGGCCGCGGCGGTCCTTGCCGATCCGGCCTCGGCTGCCTTCTCGACGGTCGCGGACCTCGGTCGTCGGGCGGGGACCAGCGGGGCCACGGTGGTGCGCATGGCCGAGCGGCTCGGGTACGACGGGTGGGTGGGCCTCCAGTCCGAGGCGCGGGCGGCGCTCGACCAGCAGCTCCGTCCGGCAACCGAACGCATCCGGGAGGCGGCGGGCGGCGACGTGATCACCCAGACCGCCGCGCGCGAGGCCGACAACCTCCAGCGAACCTTCACCGGGATCGATCGCACGCGCTTCGACCTGGCGGTGAGCTACCTCGCCGATCGCGATCGGACGGTGCACGTGCTCGCGGGTGATGCCGAGACCGGGATCGGGACGTTCCTCGTCGATGCGCTCGATCACCTCCGTCCAGGCGTCACACGCGTCGCGGGATCGAGCGCCACGGTGGCCCGGCGGCTCGCGCATCTCCGCGCGGGCGATGTCGTGGTGGCGATCGACTTCCGGCGCTACGAGCGATGGGTGCTCGACGCGCTGGCAGATGCCGAGGCATCGAAGGCGATGGTGGTGGCCGTGACCGACTCGGTGCTCTCACCGCTCGCGCGGCCCGCCGCGGTGACCTTCGTGGTCCACGCGGAGGGAGCCGGGCCCTTCGACAGCCACGTCGGCACGCTCGCGCTCGTCAACGCCCTCGCCTCCGGCGTGGCCCGCCGCCTTCGTCGCAGCGCAGCGGCTCGTCTCGACCGCGTGGAGCGAGCGCTCGTGCACGCGGAGGCGCTCGCGCCCCAGTGACCCTGTGGGCTCAGGAGAAGCGCGGAGGCCGCTGCTCGAAGTACGCCATCGTGGCCTCCACCTGGTTCGCACTGCCGATCAGCGACGCCATCGTGGCGCGCTCGTCGCGGAACTGCTCGGCGACCGCCCGCGTGCCTGAGAGGTTCAGGAGGCGCTTGCCCTCTCGCAGAGCGTCCGGGCTCTTCGTGACGAGGTCCTCCGCGAGCGCGGCAGCCGCAGCGCGCGGATCCCACTCGACCCGCGTGGCGAGCCCCAGTGCGACGGCCTCCTCCCCCGACACGATGCGGCCCGTGAAGGTCAGCTCCTTCGCCACGTCGAGGCCGACGAGCCGCGGCAGCATCGCGGTGCCGGTCATGTCGGGGATCAGGCCCCACCTGGCCTCGAGGACGGAGAGCTTCGCATCGGGCGTGACCAGGCGGATGTCAGCGCCGAGCGCGATCTGCAGGCCGCCCCCGAGCGCAGGCCCGTGGATCGCCGCGATCACCGGCACCTCGAGCTCCTGCCACACCCACGCCGCCTGCTGCCCCAGGTGCGTGATCCGCCCAGCCGTGTCCGCGATCGCGCCGAGCCCCGCGTCCCGCGGTCGTGTCGATGCCGTGCGCTCGCCACCGGCCATCGCCTGGAAGCTGCCGAAGTCCAGTCCGGCGCAGAACCCGCGGCCCTCACCCGACAGGATCACCACGCGCACGCCATGATCGGACTTCAGCGCTTCGCCGACCTCGACGATCCCTTCGAACATGGCCTGGTCGAGCGCGTTGATCTTGTCGGGGCGGTTCAGCCGGACGTCGGCGACGCCGTCGGTGACGTGGAGGGAGATGCGATCGGACATCGGCCCAGCATGCCAGGGGTTCACACGCGGACCTGCTCCGGGCACACTTGTTCCTCGTACACGGCGGAGTTTGCGGCATTCTGCCGTTCCACCGCCGACGTCCTCACCACACCCCGTGCTGCGCCGACCCCTCCCTCTCCTGACCGCTGCGGCGGCCGTGCTCCTCATCGCGACGGCACTTCCCGGCGGCGCGACCAGCGCCGGGACCCCGGGGAGCGTGTCCGCGTTCGCGGCTGCACTCACACCCGCTGCACTCGCGGCGCCCAGCCCCGACCTTCCCGGCCTTCCCCCCATCTCCCCCGAGCTTGCACGCGTGGAGGTCGACGGCGTGGCGTACCGCCGCGCCCGCTCCGACTACGACGCGGCCGCCGGTGTGCTCGCGCAGCGGCAGTCCCAGCGCACCGCCATCGATCACGCGCTCGCGGACAACCGCGTGCGCACGAGCTTCACCAGCGCAACGCTCGCCGCAGCCCGAGCACGCGCCGCCGGCGTGCGCTCGCACCTCGACGCGATCGATGCCGCGATCGCCGACCTCGCCGTGAGCCTCTACGTCTCGGGTGGCGCTGCGGCCCGGATCGACGCGGCCCTTGCCACGCCACAACCGTCGATCAACGACGCTGATCGTCGCGACGTCCTGGGCACCGCGTCGCTCGACGTGCTCCTCGCCGAGCGGGTGCGCTACCGCGCTCGCCTCGCGGACGCGACTCGCTCCTTGCGTGCCGCAAGAGCAACGGTCGGCGAGCTTCGCACGGCCCGCACCGAGCTGGAGGCCCGCCGCCCGAGCGCCGTCGCGGCCGAGCGCGACGCAGCCGCTCCCACGGCGACCGAGCGGGTCGCGCTCGAGGCCGTCCGCGCGGTGTCCGACGTGCGCGGCACCGACTTCTCCCTCGTCGCGCTCGACGCGTACTACCGCGCCGCCGGATCGCGAGCCGCTGAGGACCCGCGGTGCGGGATCCAGTGGTGGGCAGTGGCGGGCGTCGCCCGCGTGGAAGGCCACCACGGCACCTACGGCGGAGCACGACTCGACGCTCGGGGCGACGCCACGAAGCGGATCATCGGGATCCAGCTCAACGGCACGAACGACACCCAGATCGTCCGCGACACCGACGACGGCGTCCTCGACGGGGATCCCGACTTCGATCGCGCCGTCGGCCCGATGCAGTTCATCCCGCAGACGTGGAGCCGCTTCGCGCTCGACGGGAACGACGACGGCATCACGACCCCGTTCAACCTGTACGACGCTGCCCGCACGGCGTCGCGCTACCTGTGCCGAGCGAGTCGCGGACTCGACGCCGATCGAGGCCTGCGTGTCGCGTACTTCTCGTACAACCACTCCGAGCTCTACGTGGCGAACGTGCTCGGCTTCGCGCGCCGCTACGAGCGGGTGCTGCGGCTGCCGGATCCCCCGCATTGACCCCGCTGCGCACCGGGTCAGGCAGTTCGCGGCGTTGCTCCGGATTCGCCGAACCGCGGCGCGAAGGAATCCTGCGGCGGCTGTTGACACCCTGACAACAGCGCTCCTACGGTCGCCGTGACCGGTGTGACCGGCGTCACCGAATCAGGTTCCCTCCCGGGTGCCACCCAGCCAACAACGCCGAAACGGGGGACAACGTGAGGGACAAGCACGTCCAGAATTCGCGGCATCGCGTCATCGCCGTGGCCTTGGGGCTCGCGCTCGTGGTCGCCGCGTGCGGGAGCAGCGGCAACAAGGGCAACGGCGGCGGCACAACGGCCGCACCGGACACGACCACCACCACGGTGCCGACCGTCAAGCCGGTCAAGGGTGGAGAGCTCGTGTTCGGCGCTGAGTCCGATGTCTCCACCCTCGATGTGGGCGCGGCGGCACAGCCCTCGGACAAGGTGATCACGCTGGGCATCTACGACCCGCTCACCACCTACAAGGACGGCAAGGTCGTCCCCTACCTGGCGGAGTCGATCGAGTCCGATGGCGACGACCTCGCGACATGGTCGATGACGCTGCGCTCCGGTGTCATGTTCCACGACGGGACCCCGCTCAACGCCGATGCGGTGGTCAAGCACTTCCAGCGCCTGCAGGATCCGGCGACCGGGTGCCCGTGCCTCGACACCGTGAAGATCATCAAGTCGATGGAGACCCCTGACGGTCCCACCGGCCTCAAGCTCGTGTTCACCCTCAACACGCCGAGCGTCGCCTTCCCCGACACCCTCGCCGGCTCCAGCGGCTACATCGAGTCGCCGACCGCCGTCGCCAAGTACGGCGACCAGTACAAGAACAACCCCGTCGGGACGGGTCCCTTCACGCTGGCCGAGTACGTCCCCAACGACCGGGTCGTGCTGAAGGCCTACCCGGGCTACTGGCAGAAGGACGAGAACGGCATCCAGCTTCCCTACCTCGACACCTTCACGGTGAAGCCGATCCCCGACAGCGGCCAGCGTGTGGCTGCCCTCGAGGCAGGCGACATCGACATCTTCCAGACGGCCGACTCCGGCACGATCGCAGAGTCGGAGAAGAAGGGCTTCACGGCCCAGAAGATCAGTGGCTCGAGCTCCACGATCCTGCTGATGAACAACGCCAAGCCGCCGTTCAACGACGTCCGCGCCCGCCAGGCCGTGGCGTATGCCATCGACAAGGAAGCGATCAACAAGCGGGCGTACTCCGGAGTGCGCGTGCCCAGCTTCTCCGGCTTCGCGCTCGACTCGGCGTACTACAACAAGGACGCGGGGACCCCGCAGTACGACCCCAAGAAGGCCAAGGCCCTCGTCGACGAGCTCGGAGGCCTGTCGTTCTCCATCGTGTGCATCCCGACGCCGGAGGCCGACCTGGTCCTCCAGCTCGTGAAGCAGATGGGTGCGGCAGTGGGCATGGACATCAAGCTCGAGACCCAGGAGCAGGGCGCCTTCGTCACTCGGATGTTCGCAAAGGGCGGCGACTACGAGGGGGCGTGCTTCCGCAGCGCCCACTTCATCGACCCCGACGCGATCCGTCCGGGGCTGACCACGGGCGACGCGGGCAACCTCGTCTTCTACAGCAACAAGAAGGTCGATCAGCTGCTCGACCAGGCCCGTCAGACCGCAGACTTCGACGAGCGCAAGAAGCTGTACGACGAGGTGCAGGAGATCACCGGCGAAGAGGTCCCGCTGATCACGACGCTGTACGACCTGTTCGGCAACGTCTACAACGCCGACAAGGTGGGTCCGCCGCCTCCGGGCGAAGCCAACTCGCTCGGCGCCATCAAGCCCGGCTTCCTGTTCAACCTGGGAGGCTGACGAAGGCTCAGCCGGTCAGATGACCCGACCTGCGTGCCGAGGATGACATGAAGATCGCCAAGACCGTGCTCGCACGACTGGCCAAGCTGCTTGCCGTGGTGCTGATCGTGAGCTTCCTCACGTTCAGCCTCACGAAGCTGCTGCCAGGCGATCCCATCACGAACATCCTCGGCACGCAGGCCACCAACCCCGAGGCCCGCGCCGCGCTCACGCAGAAGCTGGGCCTCGACAAGCCGTTCCTCGAGCAGTTCGGCAGCTACATGTGGAACGCGACCCAGGGCGACCTGGGGTACTCGTACTCGAACCGCTTCGAGACCACCACCCTGCTGAAGCAGGCGCTCCCCGCGTCTCTGGAGCTCATGATCCTCGCGCAGCTCTTCGCGATGCTGATCTCGATCCCGCTCGCGATGGTCAGCGCCTACCGCGCCAACTCACGGGTGGATCGCGCGATCACCACGACCGCGTTCGGACTGATCTCGGTACCGGGCTTCGCGCTCGCGGTGTTCCTGGTGTACCTGTTCTCACTTCAGCTGGGCTGGTTCCCAGCGGTCGGCTACAAGCCGCTCTCGGACGGCATCATCGACAACCTGCGCTCGATCGCGCTCCCGCTCATGGTGCTCGTGGCCGGCTTGTCCGCGGTGTACACGCGCATCTTGCGAAGCGACCTCATCGCGACCCTCCAAGAGGACTTCGTGCTGATGGCGCGGTCGAAGGGCCTCCCGACGTGGCACATCCTGATGCGGCACGCACTACGTCCCTCCTCCTTCTCGCTCCTCACCGTCTTCGGGATCAACTTCGGCACCCTGATCGGTGGGTCGGTGATCCTCGAGTCGTTCTTCGTGATCCCAGGCATCGGGCTGCTGGCGATCAAGTCGATCGGCACCCGCGACTACCTCGCGGTCCAGGGCGTGGTGCTCGTGATCGCCACCGCGTTCGTCCTCGTGAACTTCCTCGTCGACATCCTCTACTCGGTCCTGGATCCCAGGGTTCGTCGGTCAGGTGCACAATGAGCGAGACAGAACCGCTGGCTGCGAGCGCGATCGCCCCACTCACGGCCCACGAGGAGGACGCGCCCGAAGGCGGCCGCCGCAAGCGCGAGAGCGTGCTCGGCGTCGGCGGCTGGCTCAGCGCGATCTGGCTCATCCTCATCGGTGGCTCCGCGATCCTGGCCCCCTGGCTGCCGATCAAGGACCCCGCCTACATCGACTTCAGCAACCTCAACCAGCTCCCCAACAAGCCGCCCGGCACGCCAGGCTTCATCCTCGGGACAGAGCAGAACAGCTTCGACATCTTCTCCCGCATCATCTGGGGTGGGCGTGTCTCGCTCGTGGTGGCGTTGGGCGTCCTCGCGATCGGGATGATCGTCGGCGGCGGGATCGGACTGATCGCCGGGTTCATGCGGGGCCGCGTGGAGACGCTGCTCATGTCGATCGTCGACATCTTCCTCGCCTTCCCCGCGCTGATCCTGCTGATCGCGATCGTGGCGTTCCTCGGCGCCGACCTGAAGAACGTCGTCATCGGCATCTCGCTCGTGTCCATCCCCGCCTTCGCGCGCATCTCGCGTGCCACGACGCTCACGTTCTCCCAACGCGAGTTCGTGCTCGCGGCGGAAGCGGCGGGTGCCACGAGGCGACGGATCCTCATCCGGGAGATCCTCCCGAACGTGATCCTGCCGCTCCTCGCGTTCGGGCTGCTGGTCGTGGGCATCGCGATCGTGGCCGAGGGCAGCCTGGCCTTCCTCGGGCTCACGTCGCAGGAGACGATCAGCTGGGGGGCGATGATCAACGGCGGCAAGCGCGCCCTGCAGCAGCAGAACATCGCCCACACGTCGATGATCCCCGCCTTCGTGATGTTCCTCACCGTGCTGTCGGTCAACATGCTCGGCGACCGCTTCCGCGCCGCCTTCGACGTGAAGGACGCGGCGCTGTGAACGAACATCGAAGCGCCCGCCGAGTCCTCGCTCCCACCCCCCAGGCGGGCGCGCTGCTCGAGGTCGACGACTTCACGACGCACTTCGACACCCCGGCCGGCATGGTGCGTGCGGTCGACGGCGTCACCTTCTCCCTCGATCGCGGCAAGACCCTCGGCGTGGTCGGCGAGTCCGGTTCAGGCAAGACGGTGCTCGCCCGCTCGATGATGGGACTCCTCACGGCACGCAACGTCGTCCGCAGCGGCTCGGTCCGCTACAACGGCCAACCCCTCATCGGCGCCGACCGCCAACAGATGCGCGCGCTCTGGGGCACTGAGATGGCGATGGTGTTCCAGGATCCGATGACCTCGCTGAACCCGGTCATGAAGATCGGACGCCAGATCACCGAAGGGCTGCGCTACCACCTCGGCCTCCCGAAGGACGAAGCGAACGAGCAGGCGCTCCAACTGCTCGACTCCGTGGGCATCCCCGATCCCAAGCGACGCATCTCCCAGTACCCCCACGAGCTCTCGGGCGGGATGCGCCAGCGAGTCACGATCGCGATCGCGCTGGCGTGCGGACCCAAGCTGCTGTTCGCGGACGAGCCCACCACAGCGCTCGACGTCACCGTCCAGGCGCAGATCCTCAACCTGCTGGCCGACCAGCAGCGCGAACGGCACATGGCGATGATCCTCGTCACGCACGACCTCGGGGTCGTCGCGGGGCGTACCGACGAGATCGCGGTGATGTACGCCGGACAGATCGTGGAGAAGGCACCCACGCGAGCGCTGTTCGCCAACGTCCGGATGCCGTACACCGAGGCGCTGCTGCGCTCGATCCCGAAGCTGGAATCGCCGAGCCATACCCGGCTCCAGATCATCGGCGGCCGCCCACCGGACCTCATCAGCCCCCCGAAGGGGTGTCGCTTCGCCCCGCGCTGCCCGTACGCGCAGTCGAAGTGCCACACCGAGATGCCGCCGCTCGTCGAAGCCGAGACACCCGGCCACGAGTACCGCTGCTGGTTCCCCGTCGGCACTGAGGCCGGTCGGGAGGCGCTCGAGCGCAATCTCGCCCACCACGTCCCCGCGGCCACCGCTGCGGTCACCGGCGACATCGCTGCAGCAGCGGCGGTGGAGGAACCGGGGGCGCTCATCGACGCTGCGGGGGACGCCTGATGGCCGGCACCGGCGACGCGCACCTCCGCACCACCGACGACGTCCTGCTCCGCATCGAAGACCTGACCGTCGAGTTCCACACCGCCTCAGGCACGGTCTACGCCGTGTCCGGGATCAGCCTCGACGTGCGCCGCGGCGAGACCCTCGGGCTCGTCGGCGAGTCGGGGTGTGGGAAGTCGACGACCGGTCGGGCGATCATGCAGCTCCCGCCGCCGACGAGCGGGAAGGTGATCTTCGAGAACGCCGATCTCACCGCGCTCGAGCACCAGAAGCTTCGCGAGACGCGCACCCGGCTCCAGTTCATCTTCCAGGACCCCATCTCCTCGTTGAACCCGCGCCGACGCGTGAAGGACATCGTCGCCGAGCCCCTGCGGATCTGGAAGCGCGGCACCGCCGAGGAGCAGACGGCGCGCGTCGCCGAGGTGCTCGACGCCGTCGGTCTCGACCCCGCGGTCGCCTCCGACAAGCGTCCCCATCAGTTCTCCGGCGGGCAGTGCCAGCGCATCTCGATCGCACGATCGCTCGTGCTCGACCCGGAGCTCATCATCTGCGATGAGCCGGTCTCCGCGCTCGACGTGTCCGTGCAGGCGCAGATCCTGAACCTGCTCGAGGACATGAAGGCGCGCTACGGCCTCACGCTGATCTTCATCGCGCACGACCTCGCTGTGGTGAAGAACGTGAGCGACCGCGTCGCGGTGATGTACCTCGGCAAGATCTGCGAGGTCGGCGCGCCAGACGACCTGTACAACACGCCGGCGCACCCCTACACGGCCGCCCTGCTCCGCTCGATCCCCGTGCCCGACCCGACGGTCCCACCGGTGAAGTCGGGCCTCCTCACGGGCGATCTGCCATCGCCGATCGACCCGCCGTCCGGCTGCCGCTTCCGCACCCGTTGCCCCATCGCCCAGCAGCAGTGCGCGCTCGAGGAGCCCAAGGTCCGCGCGGTCGGTCCCGACCACTTCGTCGCCTGTCACTTCCCGCTCGTCGATCCCGTTGCCCCCGGCACCCCGGTCGCGGTCGCCGCGGGCGCCCCGACCGGCTGACACGCTCGAAGAGGGCAACAGTGAGTCGGCGCCCGGTCAACGAGCTGAAGCCCCACCTGCGACTCGATCCCGAGACGCGCCGCGCCCAGCTCGTCGCTGCCGCCGCCGACGTCTTTCGTGACCGGGACCCGAACGACGTCAGCTTCGAGGAGGTCGCCGACGCGGGCGGCGTGTCCCGCTCGCTGGTCTACGCGTACTTCGGTGACCGCGGCGGGCTCATCGCAGCCGTGTACGTCCACAGCCTCGAAGAGCTTGACGCGGACCTCGGGCGGACGCTCGAGCCGGGGATCCCCGATGAGATGAGGCTGCGACGGCTCATCCGGCGCTACCTCCTCTTCGCCCGCGACCACGAGGCATCGTGGCGGCTCATGGTGACGGCCGGAGCGCTCCAGCATCCGGCCATCCAAGGCGCGCGACGAGCACGGATCGAACGGATCGCGAACGCCTGGGCGCCGGATCCCTCGGCGCGGCTCATCGCGCGGGGCCTCGTCGGCCTGCTCGAGGCGAGCGCACAGGACTGGGTCGACTACCGCGACTGCGGCATCGACCGGGCGACCGAGATCCTCGCAGCGACCCTCTGGGGAGGCGTCAGCGGCCTGCAGGCCCGCGGCATCCTCGCGAGCTGACCGAGCGCGTCAGATCCCGAGCTCGGCCGCCCGCAGCGCGGCGATCGCGTCCGGTGGACCGGTGAGCTCGACCTGCGCGGCGTCCTTGCGTCCCTGGAGGAAGAGCAACAGCTCGACCGGCGCTCCGGCGAGGGTCACCTCGGGTCCGGAGCCGACCGTCACGTGCTGGCCGTCGGGGCGCTCGAGACGCACGGCCGTGTGCTTGACCTTGCGCAACATCAGTCGCGCCCCCTGGCGCGACAGACCCCACACGCGGTCCTGGAGGTCGTCGCGATCCATCCGCGGTCCGAGACCGTTCGCTCGGCGGACGTCCTCATGGTGCACGACGTACTCATTGAGGTTGAGGAGCGTGCGCAACCCGGGCACGACGAAGGGCCCGACAGGCGGGCCGTTGCGCACCCGCTCGACGAGTGACCCGTACCCACGGGCAAGAGCCCGCTCCATGAGGCGATCGAGCAGCGGCTCGAAGCGCCCGCCGAACATGATCCCGGGAGCGGAGCGCGGGTCGCGCTCTCGTATCACCAGGTGCGCGGCGAGGTCGGCCGTGGCCCATCCCTCGCAGAGCGTCGGCGCGTCTGGTCCGAGCTCTTCGAACAGGTCGCAGAGCTCGCGCCGCTCGCGCGCATCGAGGGGTTCCGGCACGGCGGATAGCGTAGGCCGCCATGTCCTCCGCACCCGCCTTCCAGATCGAGCCCGACGCCACCTTCGAGGTCACCATCGCCACGAGCAAGGGTGACATCGTCATGGCGCTCGACGCCGGCCTCGCGCCCACCACCGTCAACAACTTCGTCGTGCAGGCGCGCGCCGGCTTCTACGACGGCCTCACCTTCCACCGCGTCGTGCCCGGCTTCGTGATCCAGGGCGGTGACCCCGACGGCACGGGTCGCGGCGGTCCCGGCTACAAGTTCGCCGACGAGGCGGTGCGCGGGGCCTACACCCTCGGCGCGGTCGCGATGGCCAACGCCGGACCCGACACGAACGGATCCCAGTTCTTCATCTGCATCGAGGACTGCCAGGACAAGCTCCAGCCGCTGTACAACCTCTTCGGCTACGTCACATCGGGGATCGAGGTTGCACAGGCGATCGCGGTCGGCGACCGGATGACCTCCGTGTCGGTGGCCGAGACGACCTCGGGCTTACAAGCCCTCGGTATGGCCGTGGTGGAGGTAGCCGAGGAGCACAACATCGCGGCGCTCCACGAGGCGATCGCCGCCACCATCCCCGAGCGCGAGTGCATCGTCTGGCGTGATCGACGGCTGAGCTGGCGCGAGGTCACCGACCGCACTCGCCGCCTCGCGGGCCTGCTCCGCGAGCACGGGATCGGCGCGCACACCTCCTTGGCCGACTGCGACGGGTGGGAGTCCCCGCACGACCACGTCGCGCTCTACCTGCACAACGGCAACGAGTACCTCGAGGCGCTGCTCGGCGCCGCGAAGGCCCGCGCGGTCGGGGTGAACATCAACTACCGATACGTCGCGGACGAGCTGCGCTACGTGCTCGACGACAGCCGAGCCAGCGCGATCGTGTACCACGCCGCGTTCGCACCCACCCTGCGCGAGGTGCTCCCCTCCCTTCCGCACCTCCGATTGCTGATCCAGGTCGACGACGGATCCGACACGCCGGTGATCCCCGGCGCACTCGACTACGAGGCAGCGCTCGCCTCCGCCGACCCGTGGTGCTCCCCGGACCTGTCGCCTGACGACCTCTACATCCTCTACACCGGCGGCACCACTGGCATGCCCAAGGGGGTCCTCTGGCGGCAGGCCGACTTCCTCGCGGCCTGCTTGGGTGTGGCCCAGGACACCTCAGCCCTCGTGGCCACCGCCGCGCGCGGGGGCTTGCGAGCGCTGCCGGCACCGCCGTTCATGCACGGTGCGGCGCACTGGAACGCGCTGAGCGCCTGGGTCGCCGGCGGGACGGTGGTGATCCAGGACGACCCGACTCGACTCGACCCCGCCGACGTGCTCGCCACCATCAGGCGCGAGTCCGTCACGTCCCTCCTCATCGTGGGCGATGCGTTCGCTCGGCCGCTCGTCGACGAGCTTCGCCGTGGGGACCACGACGTCTCGGGACTGCGGTTCCTCCTCACCGGCGGTGCCCTGCTCTCCGCATCCGTCAAGCACGACCTGCTGTCGTTGGTTCCGGGCCTGCAGATCGTCGACGTCTTGGGGTCCTCCGAGACGGGTCGTCAGGGAGTCCACCGCTCGACGAGTCAGCGAGGTGCCGCGACCGGCACCTTCGACCGCTCCCCCACCGCCGTGGTCCTCTCCGAGGACCTCGCGCGGCGACTCGACCCCGGCGACCCCGAGCTGGGATGGCTTGCCCAGACCGGACGCATGCCGCGCGGATACCTCGGCGACCCGGACAAGAGCGCGCGCACCTTTCCGATCGTCGAGGGCGTCCGCCACGCCGTCGCCGGCGACCGCGCCCGGATCCTCCGCAACGGCACGCTCGAGCTGTATGGGCGTGACGCGGTCACGATCAACACTGGCGGCGAGAAGGTCTTCGCAGAGGAGGTGGAGCAGGCGCTCAAGGGGCACCCGTGCGTCTTCGACGCGGTCGTCGTCGGACGTCCGAGCGAGCGGTGGGGGCAGGAGGTCGTGGCCGTCGTCCAGCTCCGCGAGGGCGCCGAAGCCGCCGACGAGGACCTGCGGGAGGCTGCTGCGGCCCACCTTGCGCGCTACAAGCTGCCGAAGGCGTTCGTGCGCGTCGCAACGATCGAGCGGAGCCCCAGCGGGAAGCCTGACTACCGATGGGCCGCGACCGCGGCGGCTCAGACCCCCCAGCGCCCCTGAGTTGTCGGCCCCGCGGGGCCGCCCGTAGCGTCCAGCCGACCATGGCGCGGCGCACGATCACTCCTCCGTTCGCCCTCGACTTGCACCGGTCGCTCATGCCGCTGCGGTTGGGTCGCCACGACCCGACCATCACGCTGACTCCCTCGGCCGTGGCGCTCACGATGCGCACTCCTGACGGGGAGGCGACGCTCACCGGCGCCATGCGAGCGGGACGGATCGAGGTGGAAGCGTGGGGTGAGGGTGCCGCCTGGGCAGTCGAGACGGCGCCCGGACTCTTCGGCTGCCTCGATGACCGAGACGGCTTCGACCCCTCCCACCCGATCGTGCGCCGCCTGCATCGGGACGCCGACGGTCTGCGTCTGCCGCGCACGGCCCGCGTGCTGGATGCGCTGCTGCCCGCCGTCATCAGCCAGCGAGTGACCGGGTTCGAGGCGAAGCGCTCTCACCGGCTCCTCGTGGAGCGATGGGGCACCCCTGCGCCCGGCCCCACCGGGCTGTTCGTGTCGCCGCGGCCCGAGGTGATCGCCGAGCTCGGGTACTACGACCTCCACGTGATCGGCATGGACCGCAAGCGCGCCGACACCCTCAAGCGGGTGTGCGCGTTCGCGAACCGTCTGGAGCAGGTGGGGACCTCCGCCCCCGCAGACCTCCGGGCTCGCCTCGAGGCGATCTCGGGCGTGGGCCAGTGGACCTCGGCGGAGGTCGCGCGACTCGCGCTCGGGGATGCCGACGCGGTGAGCGTCGGCGACTTCCACCTCAAGCACCTCGTGTCATGGGTGCTCGCCGACGAGCCGCGGGGAACCGACGATCGGATGCTCGAGCTCCTCGAACCGTTCGTCGGCCACCGCGGTCGGGTGTGCACGCTGCTCGAGACCTCTGGCCTCTCCGCACCGAGGTACGGCCCGCGGCAGCGCATCCAACCGATCGCGGAGCGCTGACCGCGGCCTTCCGCGGCGGTCAGTCGTCCTTGAGGGCGACGGCGTTCGGGGTGACGTGCATCGCGGGTTCGAACGCCGTGCGCTGGACTGATGTCGCCTCGCCTCGCAGGGTCGACCTGAGCTGTGTGCGGCACGCCGAGCAGGGGCCGTAGAAGCGCTCGTCGACCGAGGAGGCGCAGCGGGGGCAAGCGAACGTCATGGTGCCCAGACTCGCGCGCACGGGTAGGTTCGCGCGCCATGCCCGAGCAGACCCGCCCCCGGCATCGGTGGGCGGAACACCTCCCGGCGGCGGGCCTCGCGGTGCTCGCCGCGCTCGTGGCGCTGTGGGCGCGGCACACCGTCTTCCCGGCCTACTCCTGGAACCGCGACGAGCCCGTCTACCTGTGGCACGTCGAGGTGCTCCGCGCTGGGCTCCTCACCGCGACCGACGGCGGTCACCCTGGGCTCTTCCTGCCGTGGCTCTCGGCGAGCGCGCAGGGCGAGCTCTTCACCCAGTACACGCTGGGCTGGCCGCTGGTGCTGCTCGCCGCAGAGTGGCTCACCGGCGCGCCTGGGGCCGCGCTGCTGCTCGGGGCGGCCCTGGCGGTGATCGGTACCTATGCGCTGGGCCTCGAGCTGCTCCAGGACCGGCGCGTCGCGACGGTGGCCGCCGGGCTGATGGTGGCGTCGCCGATCCTGCCGATCCAGGGCGGGGCGTACCTGAGCTACCTGTTCACGCTCGGCCTCGGCCTCATCTTCGGCGTGCTGCTGCTCAGCGGGATCCGCACGGGGCGGTGGCCACGCCTGGCTGTGGCGGGCGTCGTCCTCGGCTGGATCTTCATGACCCGGCCGTACGACGCGGTGCTCTGGGGCCTCGCCTTCGGCGTCTACGCGCTCGTGCGATCCCGCTCCCGGGTACGCCCACTCGCGCTCCCGGCGCTGCTCGTGTCCGCCGGCGCGATCCCGCTGTTCATCGCGACCCTCGCCTACAACCGCCACCTCACCGGCAACTGGTTGCAGTTCCCCATCACCGCCGCCGACCCGATGGACACCTTCGGCTTCGGCGCCAAGCGGCTCATGCCCACCTTCCCCGTGGTGCACTACGGCGTGGGCACCGCGCTGCGCGCCACCGCGAAGAACGCGTTCGTGCTCCCGTGGTTCCTCGTCGGCGGGTACCTGGGTCTGATCGTGACCGCCACCGGGCTGTGGGGCCGTCGCCGCGAGCCCTCCACGCTCGCGCTCGTGCTCGTCGCAGCGGTGTTCCCGCTCGGGTACTTCGTGTTCTGGGGCAACCACCTCTCCTCGATGGCCTCACGCATCAGTGGCCCGATCTACCTCATCCCCCTGTTCGCGCCCATCACGCTCCTCATGGCATCCGTCCTCGTGCGCCTGTGGGTGGATCGGCGAGGCCGCGCGCTCGCGCTTGCCGCCGCGCTTGCGCTCGCGACCATTCCCGGCGCCGTCACCCGGCTCTCCGTGAACCGCGAGATCAGCGAGACCCAGGAGCCGTGGCGCTCGAGCGTCGCCCACCTCGAGGATCGCGCCCTGGTGTTCGTCGCGGACACCGCCCCCTACCTCCTGTACCTGAACCCGTTCTCGTCCAACGGCCCGCGACTCGACGACCGCGTCCTCTACGCGGCCGACAACGGCGCAGAGATGCTCGATCTCATCGCTGAGCAGCCCGACCGCACGCCCTACGTCCAGCAAGCCGACATCGGCGCGCAGGACGTCGGCCCGCGCGAGCGCCCGGTGCGACCTGAGGTGCGCGTGGTGCGTGCCACGGTGGTCCGAGGCGCAGCGCTCACGCTGACCGTCACCGTCGGGCCTCGCGCTGCGCGCGACGGGCGCGTGCGCATCACGACGGGGCGCGAGTCCGTCGAGCGCCGGATCGACCTTGCCTCCGGCGCTTCGGTGACGCTCACCACCGCGCTGCGCAGCGCCGGGTCTGGTCCCGGTCTCCTCGTCGGCGAGCGCGGGGCGATCTCCGTGGCGACCGGCGCAGCGGGTCGGGAGCGGCGAGTCGACCTCGTCTACCGCGTCGTCGACGACACGATCGAGGTGCTGCTCCCGAGCGCCTCCTTCCACCAGGTCACCGTCGACGGCAAGCCCGAGTGGCGGCGCGTCCCCGCACTCGACGGGCTGCGCGCGACCGTCAGCCCCGGCTGAGCTCGGCCCGCTCCCTCCAGAGCACATCCACCGCGAGGATCACCACGGCAAGCCACGCGAGCGCGGGCCGATGCCCCACGCGGCTCACCGCAACAGCGCTCACGGCCACGAGCGCCATCAGGCTTGCGCCGTGGCGCACCCGCCGACCGACGAGGACCGCGAGCGCACCGCCCACCGCTGCCGCCGGCGGCACGACCAGGAGCGCCGCGATCGCAGCGACCGCCGCTGCGCCGAGCGCTCGCGGCGCCGGTGGAGGGCTCGCTGCCGCGGTCAGCCGGAGAACCGGGCGCGCGGCCAGACCCGAGTCGAGTCTCTCGTGAGAACGACCTCGACCACGCCACAGGATCACCAGGCACGCCAGCAGCGCGACAGAGCTCACGACGATCCCGACCGGCAGGAGCCGCTGGGGCCCCCAGGTGAGGGAGATCGACATCGTGCCCGCGCTCGTCGGGGTCACCAGCCAGCCGTTCGCATACCCGTCGACGAGGCGCCGCCCTCCGAGGGAGCCCTCCGCGGTGGACGCCTTCCAACCACTGCTGCTGCTCTGGCCGAGCACGAGCCAGAACGGGCGCCCGTCGGTGCGGACCACAAGGTCGAGACGGCTGGAGGAGCCCTGGCGCACGCGCACCGTCGCGCCCGAGCGGTCGGCCTGCGTCCCGCGCGCTGCGAGGGTCGCCGGCCGCCCGTCCGGCCCCGACGAGAGCACGAGGCGGTCCAGGTCGATGCCCGTCCGCGACCCGGGAGCAGAGGTGACTCGATGGCTCCCGGCTGTGAGGGTGACGGGAACGCAGGCGGACACGTCGAGCGCGGTGCCGACACGCGTCAGCCGGAGCGGTACGGCCCGGCCGTCGATCGCGAGCAGGTCGGCCCGGCATGC
>JBQTHC010000011.1:0-2647 GCA_052390255.1 Microthrixaceae bacterium | reverse complement strand
CTCGGGGCGGATGCGGCGAGGCTAGTGGGGGGGACCGGTCAGACCCGGACGATCGGGCTCGCACCCACCACCCGATCGGCAGGGTCCAGAGCCACGACGCGGTAGGCCGCCTCCCGCGATCCCGCCGGGAGAAGATCTCTGAAGCTCAGGACGGCCCGATCCTGGGTCGTGAACACGACGGTGGTGGTCTCGGCGCCGGAATCGGTGTTGCGCAGCGTCCGCAGCACCGCGTACCGGTGGAAGTCGCCGCCCTCGTACATGGACCAGCGCAGCACAACGGCGCGGTCCTCGAGACGGCGCGCCGCGAGTTCGAGCCGCGCGGCGTCGTGGACCGTCGTGGTCGTGCGATCTTCGGGCTGCGAGGTCGTCGTGGCTGGTGGGCTCGTGCTGCTCGTCGTGCGGTCCACACCGGGTGCAGCGGTCGTCGTGGTCTCACCGGGCGCGCCGGTGGTCGAGGTCGACACCAGCCGCGCCGACCCCTCGCCGACGATCGCCTGGCTGTTCGGCGGGACCGTCAAGCTGCCGACTCGTGCCGACCCCCGAGGTCCGGTGACCACCAGCGCACCGTCTGGGAGGTCTGCGCCCACGACGGCGTCCACGATCGACCCGTCGGGCAGCACGATCGACGTGTCGAAGGCAGCCGTGAGCGTGAGCTGCGTGTCGGTGGACGGACGCAGCGCCAGGTAGGAGACGCCGGCCACGAGCACCGCGGCGGCAGCGACCGCAGCCATCGCCCGCGAGCGCGCAGCAGCCGGACGGCTCCCGCTGGCCCGGTGGTCACGTAGGTCGACGGCTCCGTGCATCGCGACGAGGCGCTGCTCGAGCGCGTCGGCGAAGGCAGGAGCGGGGGGGTCGACGTCGCCGCGCCCGAGCGCCGTGAGTGCCTCGTGCAGCTCGTCGTCGTTCATTGCGTCACCCCTTCGAGTGCACGGCGCAGCGCCGCGCGCGCACGGTGCAGCACGACAGCGAAGTGCGCCGGCGAGAGCTCGCATGCGGCCGCCGCGTCGGGAGCGTCGAGGTCGGCCAGGGATCGCAGCGTGAGCACTCGTTGATAGCGGGGGTGCAGTGACGCAAGCGCGACGCGGAGCGCGTCATCGTGCGCGCTGGACACGTCGCGCGGTCCGGCGGCGTCCTCGGCGCGAGCCACCCGAGCGTTGGCCTCGTCCGGCCCCGGGTCGCGCACGGGAGCGAGACGGGCGAACGCGCGCTGCGCGCGGTCGCTGCGGCCCCGCGCGACCGCGCGATGGTGGTCGATGAGCACGTTCGCCGCGATGCGGAACAGCCAGGCGCCGAAGCCCCCGCGCTCCCACCGAAACGAGCCCAGGCCGCGCAGCGCGCGCTCGAAGGTGGCAGCGGTGAGGTCGTCAGCGTCGGCGCGTGAGCCGCAACGGCGCTGGCAGAACGCGTGCACGCCGGGGAGGTAGTGGCGGTAGAGGCGGGCGAAGGCCTCCGCGTCGGTGCGCGCCTGCTCGACGAGCTGTCGCTCGTCGAGCATCGCGGGGTCGTCCGGGGCGGCCACCACCCGGGATCCTCCCGCACCCCGGGCCGGTGTGCGGCGACCGATGGCGGGGCCTCGCTCACCGTGTGGGTGAGTCGGCGGGCGCCGGGTCGGGCGGCCAGCCGACCGTGACCGGACCGCCCTCGCCGATGACCTGTCCCTGACGGTCGATCACGAGCACGACGTAGGTGTAGCGGTGCCCGGCGCGCAGCGGGGCGTCGACGTACCGGTTGGGTCCCTCGACGCCCGTTCGGAGGATCGGTTCGCGGGGTCCGCCGTCGATCGAGCGGACGAGCGTGTAGCCGCTGGCGTCGTCGCGGCCGGTCGCGCTCCATCGGCACGCCACGCCGCTGCGCTCATGCGCGCCGACCCGCTCGCACGCGAGGTCCAGCCGCTCGAGCGGGCGGTCAGGGAGCGAGGCACTCGCCGGGTTGCTGGCGCCGATCACACGTCCACCGGCGTCCAGCACCTGCACGAGGTAGTGGTACTCGACGCCGCGCTCCACCGCGCGGTCGAAGAACCAGGTGTGGTTGATCTCGGAGGTGCGGAACACGACCTGCCGCTCTTCGCCGTCACCGCGAAGGAGCCGGTAGGCGGCGAACCTCGGGCTGGCGCTCGGGCTCCATCTGCAGAGCACGCCGGGACCGCGCGCCTCGGTGGTCCCCTTGCACTCGAGGCGGAGGCGCGCGTGCTCGGGGCGCTCATCGACTCGGTCGTCGTCGCGTTGTGCTGGTGCGGTGGCCCCCGAAGCCGGCTCGGAGGGGGCCGTCGTCTCCGTGGCGGTGGGCCCGATCGCACCGCTCGCACTCGCCGCGGCGACAGGAGCGTCGCGCTCGCCCGTCTCGACGCCAGCCGGGCGAGCCGGTGGCTCGAGGGCCGCCGCGCTGCCCAGCAGCGCGGCGATGGCGGTCGCCGTGACAGAAGCGGTCCAGAACGTTCGGGTGCGGCGCATGTCGCGTCCTCCGTGGAGTCGGGGGTCTCACCCCGTTCAACGACGACCGCAGCCGCGGATTACACCCGGCCGTCAGCGACCGATGAGCTGCGCCTCTTGGATCTCCGCCGGCGCACGTCCGGGGGCGTCGCCGCGGTCGACGATCCAGATGAGCACCGCCGCGCCGCGGTGACCCTTCAGGTCGATCGTGTTGGGTC
>JBQTHC010000010.1:0-7764 GCA_052390255.1 Microthrixaceae bacterium | reverse complement strand
GGTGGCCGGCGAGGTGTGCGACGGGTTCCTCTGCCACGGCTTCACCACGGAGCGCTACCTGCGCGAGGTCACGCTGCCTGCGCTCGAGCGCGGCGCGGCCCAGGCCGGCCGGACCCTGGCCGACGTCGAGATCTCAGGCCCCGCGTTCGTCGTCACGGGCGCGAACGACGAGGAGATGGCGAAGTCCGTCGCCGGCACGAAGCAGCAGATCGCGTTCTACGGCTCGACGCCCGCATACAAGGGCGTGCTCGAGCTCCACGGCTGGGGCGGCCTCCAGGAGGACCTCAACAAGATGTCCAAGGAGGGGAAGTGGAAGGAGATGGGCGAGCTCATCACCGACGACATCCTCGACACCTTCGCCGTGGTCGCCGAGCCCGAGAAGCTCGCCGGCGGGATCGAGGCCCGCTACGGGGACATCGTGCAGCGCCTCAGCTTCTACGCCCCCTACGACAGCGACCCCGACCGCTGGCGCGCCGTCATGGAGGACCTCCACAAGGTCTGATCCGCGATCATCCGATCCTCGCCCTCAGGGCATGCCGGGGAAGGTGATCTTCACGTGGTTGCGCTTCCCGGTTGATTGCTTGGTCCGCTGGTAGTCGATCTCGACCTTCGCGTGACCTTCTGGGTGCGCGTCAGCAGGCCTGTAGGTGACCGTACGACCGTCGGGCGTGTCGACCTTGACGCCTCCGAGCCGAGGGTCGGTAGGAAGATTGGACGGATCCTCGTGGGTGAGGCTCTTGAAGAGGTCGCGGGCATCGTCGTCGGTGCCGCCCGGCGACGTGTAGTCGTACTCACGTCGCTTCAGCGAGGGATCGGCCTTCGCTCTGGCGGTGTTGGCCGCCTTCCCGCTGTACGGCACTGGCTTCTTCCCGGGCGGGAACTTGAAGCCCTTCGTCGCCTTCTTGACCTTCGTGAGCTTCCCGCCGGGCAACCAGGTGAGCGGATCACTTGGATCCGGGGCGAGGGCGCGAAACACCAGTGCGATCGCGACGAGGCCGATCGCCAGAAGGATCATCCACCACGGCACACCGCGCTCTCGCTGCTGGCGGATCGGGCTGTCTTCCGGGAGCATCGCAGTGAGCGCATCCAACTCGGCCGGGGTACAACCCGACACCTCGTCCGCGCCGACGTTGGTATCGCCGGCCTCCACCGCATCGAGCAGCACTTGGCAGTCCGACCCAGGGGCAGAGCTGGTCGGGTCCTGCGCCGCGACTGTCGTGGGGGACGTCACTGACGCGGATGGAGACATCGAGCCGGCCGGGGCCACACAATCGCCCCCGGCGGTTGGGCCGTAGTCGAGCTGCGCGCCGCTCGCCGAGACGGTGACTGCGAGGTCGCAGTCCACCGAGCCGCCAGTGAAGCTGAGATCGTGCTCACCAGGTCCGAGGGTGGCACCGAAGACCTCTCCTTGCCAGGTGATGGGGTTGATCCCCCCTCCGACCGTCCCGGCGCAGAAGCCGTTGACGGGACCGCGACCGTCACCGAAGTCGATCAGGATCGTGCCGCCAAGGCTGTTCGGCCCGGGAGTCGCCACGGTGATGAAGGTGTTGAAGCCAGCGGCCATGTAGTCGGCGATCGCGTCGTCGCATGGCAAGCCGCCGGCTCTCGAAGCAGCTGCGCCTGAGGACTCGACCGAGGCTCTGCCGAAAACCGCCACGACCAGAGCCAACGCAAGTGCAAGCCGCCGGTTCCACACCGTCCCGTTCCTCCCTGCCGCCACGGGCGCGTGAAGTTACCACCTGGGGCCAGCGCGGCCCCAGGTCCATGGTCACGCCAGGACTAGCGCGACGAGGTCCGAAGATCGAGCGACCGCGAGGACGTCGCGCTGCGCGGTGGAGCGCCGGCTGATCAGGCGGGGCTGAGCTCGGCGCCGAGGTAGCGGACCTTGCAGAGCGATCGCTGGAGCTTGCCGGAGCTGGTCTTGGGCAGGCTGCCGGGCGCGACGAGCACGATGTCCTTCGCGGGCAGGCCCACCGCCGCGCGCACGCGCTCGGCAACCGAGCGCCGCACCTCGGGGAGGTCGTCGGACTTCGACTCGGCGACGACGACGAGCCCTTCCTTTCCCTGCGCGCCATCCACACCGAACGCGATGACGTTGCCGGCGCGCACGCCTTCGACGCTCGCGAGCGCGCGCTCGATGTCCTCGGGGAACACGTTGCGGCCGCCCACGATGATCATGTCCTTGATGCGACCGCACATGACCATCTCGCCGTCGATCAGGTAGGCGAGATCGCCGGTGCGGAGCCACCCGTCGTGGAACAGCTCCATGTTGACGTCGGGCCGCCGGTAGTAGCCGGGCGTCACCGACGTGCCGCGGATCTCGAGCTCGCCGACCTCGCGCTCCTTCAGCTCGTCTCCGGTGATCGGGTCGACGATGCGGATCTCGAGGCCGTCGACCGGACGACCGAGGATGGCGAGGTGGCGCACGCCGTCGGCCGCGCCGTCGACCGGCGCCGCGTAGCGCTCCGTCTCGAGCACGCGCCGGTCCACCGCGTCGGTGCGCAGCCCCGACATGGGCTCGGGGAACGTGCCCGCGATTGCGACCTCGGCCATGCCGAAGGCGGGGAACACCGCACCGGGGCGAAGGCCGTGTGGCTCCCCCGCTTCGAGGAAGCTCGCGACCGTGGCTGGGTCGACGGGCTCGGCGCCGTTCAGCGCGATGCGCAGGCGAGACAGGTCGAGCGGATCGCTGCGACGCAGCGCTCGGGCCGCGAGGACGTAGGAGAAGTTCGGTCCGGCGGTGGCGGTTCCGCCGTAGGTGGAGATCCACTCCATCCAGCGCGCCGGACCGGCCATGAAGTCGGTCGGCGCGCCGAGGACGAGCGGGGTGCCTGTGGTGAGCGAGAGCGAGAAGAGCCCGACCAGACCCATGTCGTGGTACAGCGGCAGCCACGACACGAGGCAGTCGTCGTCGGGATCGAGCGACGTGGCGGCGATGATCGCGTCGAGGTTCGCACCGACCGTGCGGTGCGGGAGCATGACGCCCTTCGGGTCTGTGGTCGACCCGCTCGTGAACTGCAGGATGGCGAGCGCGTCGAGGTCGTCTGCAGGTCGTTCGTAGGCGCTCGCGGTCTGGCGGCCGGGGCCGGGCTGGATCGCGTCCCAGCCGACCATCGGCGGGTCGCCCGGGACCGGTTCGATGAACGGCGCCAGCTCGGGGTCGACGAGCACGAGCGATACGTCGGCGTTGAGGATCCGCACCCTTGTCTGCGCGACGAACTCGTCGATCGAGGACATGCGCATCGGCAGCGGGAGCACCACGACGGTGGCCCCAGCCAGCCAGGTCGCCTGGATCGCGGTGACCAGCGGGCGCGAGGTTGGTCCGAGGATCGCGACGTGGTCGCCGGGAGCGACACCGAGCGCCTGGAGGTTCGCGGCGTAGCCGCGCGCCTCGTCGTGGAGCTGGGCATACGACACGGGGACGTGCTCCCCGCCGACGACGAAGGTCAGGCTGTGACCGCGCGCGGAAGCAGCCTCGATCCGTTGGTTGAGTGTCAGCACGTTGGCTACGACCCCCTTCGCAGGCCCGCCGTTACAGGCAGATCCGGTTCTGATGCATCCCCGGTCGCCCGCTACGGTCGCCCCCATGGGTGCCCAGAGCTCGGAGCCGGCCGACGACCAGGACCGTCGCGTCCCCAAGCACCGGTACACCGCAGCGCTCGCCGGCCAGATCGAGCTGGCCTGGCAGGATCGCTGGCACCGCGACGGCACGTTCCGAGCGCCGAACCCGGCCGGGCCCCTTGCCGAGGGCTTCGACGAGGTGGCCGACCGACCGAAGCTCTACGTGCTCGACATGTTCCCCTATCCGTCGGGCGCCGGCCTCCACGTGGGCCACCCCTTGGGCTACATCGGCACCGACGTGTACGGCCGCTACATGCGCATGGCCGGCCACAACGTGCTGCACACCCTGGGCTACGACGCGTTCGGGTTGCCGGCCGAGCAGTACGCGGTGCAGACGGGCACGCATCCGCGGGTGACCACCGAGGCCAACATCGCAATCATCGGCGCGCAGCTGCGCCGCCTCGGACTGGCCCACGACGACCGTCGCGGCGTCGCCACCACCGACGTGGCCTTCTACAAGTGGACGCAGTGGATCTTCCTGCAGATCTTCGACAGCTGGTACGACGAGAAGGCCGACCGCGCGCGGCCGATCCGCGAGCTCGAGCGCTCGCTGGAATCCGGTGAGCGCGCGCCCGCGCCGGAAGCGAACCCGTCAGGTCGCCCCTGGTCCGAGCTCGATCCGATCGAGCGGCGTCGCGTGATCGACGCCCATCGCCTGGCCTACCTGCACGAGGCGCCCGTCAACTGGTGTCCGGGGCTCGGCACCGTCCTCGCCAACGAGGAGGTCACCGCCGACGGTCGTTCCGAGCGGGGCAACTTCCCGGTGTTCCGCCGGCCCATGAAGCAGTGGAAGATGCGGATCACCGCGTACGCAGATCGGCTGCTCGCCGACCTCGACCGGCTCGACTGGTCGGACTCGATCAAGCTCATGCAGCGCAACTGGATCGGGCGCAGCGAGGGCGCCGAGGTGACGTTCCCCACTGCCGCGGACACTGCACCGATCACCGTGTTCACGACCCGTCCGGACACGCTGTTCGGCGCCACGTACATGGTGCTGGCACCCGAGCACCCGCTCGTCGACGAGCTGGTCGCGTCGTCGTGGCCGGACGGCATCGACCCCAGGTGGACCGGCGGCGCTGCCGACCCAGCCGCGGCAGCCGAGGCGTACCGGGCGCAAGCCGCTCGCAAGAGCGAGGTGGACCGCCAGTCCGAGGGTCGTGACAAGACCGGCGTGTTCCTCGGCGCCTATGCCACCAACCCCGTCAACGACGCCCGGATCCCGATCTTCATCGCGGACTACGTCCTCATGGGATACGGCACCGGGGCGATCATGGCGGTGCCCGGACAAGACCAGCGCGACTGGGACTTCGCCACGGCGTTCGGCCTTCCGATCATCCGCACCGTGCAGCCGCCGGAAGGGTGGGGAGACGCGCCGTACCTGGCGGACGGCGCGGCCATCAACTCGTCGGTCCTCGACGGCCTTCACGTCGCGGAGGCCAAGGCGGCGATGATCGACTGGCTCGACGAGCGCGGCCTCGGGACTCGGACGGTCACCTACAAGCTGCGCGACTGGCTGTTCTCACGACAGCGCTACTGGGGCGAGCCCTTCCCGATCGTCTACGACGAGCACGACCTGCCGCGCGCGGTCCCCTTGGACGATCTGCCGGTGCTGCTGCCCGAGGTCGACGACTACTCGCCGCGCACGTTTCCGATCGACGACACCACGTCGGACCCGGAACCACCGCTCGGTCGCGCCGCGGCGTGGGTCGAGCCGACGCTCGACCTCGGCGACGGACCTCGTGTCTACCGCCGGGAGCTGAGCACGATGCCCAACTGGGCAGGCTCGTGCTGGTACGAGCTGCGGTACCTCGATCCCACCAACGAGAACGCGTTCGTGGACCCTGGGGTCGAGCGCTACTGGATGGGACCGCGCTTCGAAGGCGACTGCGGTGGCGTCGACCTCTACGTCGGCGGCGTGGAGCACGCCGTGCTGCACCTGCTGTATGCGCGGTTCTGGCACAAGGTGCTGTTCGACCTCGGCCACCTCAGCTCGAGCGAGCCGTTCCGGCGGCTGGTCAACCAGGGGTACATCCAGGCACCCGCGTACACCGACGCCCGCGGCTTCTACGTCGAGGCGAGCGAGGTGGTCGAGCGCGATGGCGCCTTCTTCCACGACGGCAACCCGGTCAACCGCGAGTTCGGGAAGATCGGCAAGAGCCTGAAGAACATGATCACGCCCGACGACCTCATCGCGGAGTACGGGGCGGACACGCTTCGCCTCTACGAGATGTTCACAGGTCCGCTCGATCAGAGCCGGCCGTGGGAGACGAAGGCCGTCGTGGGCGTGTTCCGCCTCCTGCAGAGGATCTGGCGCAACATCCTCGACGAGGAGACCGGTGCCGCGCGGGTCTCAGACGATGCCGCCGACGACGACACGCGCCGCGTGCTGCACAAGACGATCGCTGCGGTGCGCGACGGCATGGAGTCGCTCCGGTTCAACGTGTCGATCGCGCGGATCCAGGAGCTGAGCAACCACCTCACGAACCGGTTCCCCGATGGCGGTACGCCCCGCGAGGTGGCGGAGCCGATGGTGCTGATGCTCGCGCCCCTTGCCCCGCACGCGGCCGAGGAGCTGTGGGCTCGGCTGGGCCACGAGCGTTCCTTGGCCAGGGAGCCGTTCCCGGTGGCCGACGCCGCGTACCTCGCCGACGAGCGCGTCGAGATCCCGGTGCAGATCAACGGCACGGTCCGGGCTCGCGTGGAGGTCGCCGCCGGCCTGTCACGCGACGAGCTCGAGGAGGCAGCTCGCAGCGCCGCGCCCGTGCTGCCACTGCTCGCGGGCCAGCGGGTGCGCAAGGTGGTCGTCGTCCCCGACAAGCTCGTCAACTTCGTGCTCGACTGATCAGAGATCCGCCGCCCGAACGCGAGGGGATGGAAGACTTCGAGGCACGCGCGAGGCGACGTGCGCCTCGCGCGTGAGGGGGGATCGTCATGACCGACCGCAGTCGGCTCGCGGGCATCGCGGGCATCGCCTTCGTCGCGGACCTCGTCGCCCAGTTCCTGGTGGCGCCAGCGCCACCGGCGTTCGACGCGAGCGCAGCCGAGATCCGCGACTACTTCGTCGACAATCGCAGCGGCATCCTCACGGCCGGCTTCCTGCAAGTGATCGCCGTGGTGATGTTCGCGGTGTTCCTCGTGGGGCTGCGGGACGTCGTCCGCCGAGCCGACGATGGCGCCATGCTGTCGACCCTCACTGTCGTCGGCGGCGTGCTGTTGGCCGCAAGCGTGCTGGTGGCACAGGCCATCTACAACAGCATCGTGTGGGTCGACGGGTTCGCGCAGACGACGAGCGACGACGTCATCCGCCTCGCGTACTCCACCGCCAACCTGGTGTTCGGTGCGTCGGCTCCTGCGTTCGTCCTCTTTGCCGGTTCCACCGCGGTGGCCGCGGTGCGCAGCAAGGTCCTTCCCGTCGTCGTGGCCTGGATCTTCGGAGCCGCCACGGTCGTGGGAGTCGCCGGCTTCCTGATGCAGCTCGGCTCCGACCTCGGGACCACCGGGCTCAGCGTGTTCTTCGCCCTGATGGTCGTCACGCTCGCCGCGGGCATCACCATGGCGTCGGGCAAGACGGAGGCCGCCACCTGACGGTGCGGGCATTGGCAGGGTGCCAGGGCACTGCTCTACCTTGGTCTCCCCCACGGGGCTATAGCTCAGTTGGTAGAGCGCTTCCATGGCATGGAAGAGGTCAGGAGTTCGATTCTCCTTAGCTCCACTGTGGACACCGACGTGTGAGCGGGCCCGGGCTGTCCGGCCCGCGAACGGCACGCGCTCCCCAATGGACGGACCTGCTGGTTCCGATCGGTTGTGCGCCGTTGTCCCGCTTGTGCGTTGGCAGCACGCGGTCCATGGTGCTTTGACGAGACGGGGGGATGCAGGTGACCTTCAGAGTCGGGTTGTGCCGCCCAACGGTCACACGTGCTGCGCTGCTCTCGCTTGCCCTGGCGGCCGCGGCGCTCGGCGCTCCGATGATCGAAACGGCGGCTGCAGCTCCGAGCGCACCCGCTGGCGTGGGTACGGGCGTCCCTGAGGCGCCTGGTGTTCCGGCGGTGTTGAGTGGTGATTCGACGGCGCAGGTGTCCTGGAGTGTGCCGTACAACGGTGGCTCACCGATCACCGGATATGTCGTGACCCCGTTCCTGAGCG
>JBQTHC010000009.1:0-8274 GCA_052390255.1 Microthrixaceae bacterium | reverse complement strand
CCGCAGTACACGCCGCGTGGGACCGGCTCCAGCGCGGCGATCTGCGCGAGCGCGGCGATCTTGGGCGCACCGGTCACGGACCCGGGAGGGAACGTCGCAGCGATCGCGTCGGCCCACCCGAGACCGCGACGGAGGCGACCGGTCACCGTCGACACGAGGTGCACCAGCCCCGGGTGCTGCTCGAGGGCGAGGAGCGACGGCACCTCGACCGACCCGAAGTCGCACACGCGACCGAGGTCGTTGCGCACGAGGTCCACGATCATCACGTTCTCGGCGCGGTCCTTCGCCGTGAGCCCGGAGGAGTCGGGCGCCGTGCCCTTGATCGGCCCGGAGCACACGAGGTCTCCCTCGCGAGACAGGAACCGCTCGGGTGAGGCCGACGCGACCTGACAGCCGACCTGTGGGAGGCGGACCACCGCGCTGTACGGGGCCGGGTTGCCCTCTGCGAGCGCTGCCCCGAGCGCGGCCACGTCAGCCCCGGTCGGGAGCGGCGCCGACAGCCGGCGGGTGAGGTTGACCTGGTACACGTCGCCCGCGGCGATCGAGGCGCGGATCGAGCCGACGCCATCGCGGAACGCCTCCGCCGACAACGAGCTCGTCCAGGAAGCCGCGCTCGGGCCCCGCCACGCCGGTCCTGGCCACGGGCGCGCGGGGCGCACGTTCGCGAACCTTGCGCAGATCGGGGCGCCCTCGAAGGGCAGCACCACGGCCCAGAACCCCGTCGAGTCGAGCGCTCGGAGGTCGGAGGTCACGTCGACGAGCTCGGTCGCCAGTCGACCCCCGACCACGGCGAGTGGCGCGTCGGGTGCGGGCGGACCGGGCATGGCGGCAGCGTACGATCACCTCCGGCGCTCGCCCCCACCCGTTCCCGGAAGGCTCTCCCGATCGTGCACCTCGAGTTCACCGAAGAGCACGATGCGCTGCGTTCGCTCGTGCGCGACTTCGCGGAGCGGGAGATCGCGCCCCACGCCGACGTGTGGGATCGCGAGCATCGCTTTCCCACCGAGGTGGTCCGCGCGATGGGGGAGCTCGGGTTGTTCGGGATCCCGTTCCCCGAGGAGTACGGCGGCGGCGGCGGCGACCTCACGATGCTGTGCATCGCGATCGAGGAGCTCGCGCGCGTCGATCACTCGATGGCCATCACGCTCGAGGCCGGAGTCGGGCTCGGCGCGAACCCGATCCACCTGTTCGGGACCGAGCAGCAGAAGCAGCAGTGGCTGCCCGAGCTGTGTGCCGGGCGAGCGCTCGGGGCGTTCGGGCTGACCGAGCCCGAGGCAGGCAGCGATGCAGGCGGAACGCGCACCACCGCCGAGCTCGATGACGGCGCGGGGGAGTGGGTGCTCAACGGCGAGAAGGCGTTCATCACGAACTCCGGCACCGACATCACCGCGCTGGTCACCGTCACGGCCCGCACCGGCCCGGGAGAGATCAGCGCGATCATCATCCCCGCCGGCACGCCCGGCCTCGACGTGCAACCGGCGTATCGGAAGATGGGCTGGCACGCATCCGACACGCACGGCCTCACGCTCACCGACTGCCGGGTTCCGGCGGACAACCTCCTCGGGGTGCGCGGACGCGGCTTCGCCCAGTTCCTCCAGATCCTCGACGAGGGCCGAGTGGCGTTGGCTTCTCTCGCGGTGGGGTGCGTGCAGGCTTGCCTCGAGCTCAGCGTGCGCTACGCGCAGGACCGCAGTGCCTTCGGTCGACCGATCGGCGCCAACCAGGGTGTCGCCTTCCCGATCGCCGATCTCGCCGTGATGGCCGAGACCGCACGGCTCCTCACCTACCAGGCGGCGTGGCTGCGCGACACCGGCCGGCCGTTCAAGCGCGCGGCCGCGATGGCCAAGCTCCACGCGACCGAATCGGCCGTCACCGCAACGCGGATCGCCACGCAGGTGTTCGGCGGCTCCGGCTTCATCGACGAGACGCCCGTCGCTCGCTTCTACCGCGACGCCAAGATCCTCGAGATCGGCGAGGGCACCAGCGAGATCCAGCGCCTCGTCATCAGCCGCGAGCTCGGCCTGCCCGTCCAATGAAGCTGCGGAACCGCCCGCGTCGTTCCCCGCGCACATGGAAGCAGCGAGCGGTGCTGCTGATCACGGGCGGCATCACCGCCGCGATGCTGATCACCGCGGGCGGGCTCGGCTACGCGTACTCGAAGTACAGCCGCCTCGCACGCGTCGAGCTCGGCTCCGTGCTCACGGACCGGTCGGCGGACGTCGCGGCCCAGAACTTCCTGCTCGTCGGTGTCGACAGCGCGGCGAATCTCGACAAGAGCGATCCGGTCCGGAGGGGTCGCTCCGACGTGGGCGGCCTGCGATCAGACACGATCATGATCCTGCGCGTCGACCCTGCGTCGTCGCGGGCGTCGCTGCTGTCGCTGCCGCGGGACCTGTGGGTGCCCTTGGCGAGTGGCCGCAGCAACCGGATCAACACCGCGATCCAGAGCGGCGGCCCCGAGAACCTCATCAAGACGATCGGGAGCTACTTCGGGATCCCGATCAACCACTACGTGCAGGTCGACTTCGCTGGCTTTCGTGATCTGGTCGCTGTCATCGACGGCGTCGACGTGTGGTTCGAGCACGCGGCGCGCGACCGCCGGTCGGGGCTCAAGGTGGAAGAGCCCGGCTGTGTGAAGCTCGACCCCGACCAGGCGCTCGCGTACGTCCGGTCCCGGCACTACGAGAGCTACTCGAAGGGACGCTGGCGGACGGATCCCACGGGAGACCTCGGGCGGATCAGCCGCCAGCAGGACTTCATCGTGCGCGCGCTGCGCCGCGCCGTCGACAAGGGGGTGCGCAACCCCGTCACGCTCGACCACCTCGTCGACGCAGCGCTGAAGACCGTCACCGTCGACGACCTGCTCAAGGGCAACGACATCGTCGACCTCGGACGCCGCTTCCGCAGCTTCAACCCGGACGCCCTCGACCTCTACTCCCTTCCGGTCACGAACGACAACGTCGGCGGCGCATCAGTGCTCCGTCTCATCGACGACGATGCGCAAGGGATCCTCGACGTGTTCCGTGGCACCGATCGCGGTGAGGTGACGCCGGACAGCGTGCGCGTCAAGGTGCTCAACGGCTCGGGCGAGCCCGGGCACGCGGGTCGGGTCAGCACGGCGCTCTCGGCGGCGGGCTTCGCTTCGGCAGGCACCGGCGAGGCCGAGCGATTCGACTTCACGCGCACGGTCATCCGCTACACCTCGGGTCAGGCGATGGCAGCCGACCTCGTTGCCCGCTACCTGGATGGCGACGCAGACCTCGAAGAGGTGAGTGGCGCGATCGGGGCCGACGTGGTCGTGGTGACGGGTTCGTCCCTCACCGGCGTCCGCGCGACCCCGCTGCCCTCCACGTCGTCCACGACGCCGCCGTCCACCTCCACCACGATCGGCGCATCGACGAGCTCGACCGGCTCCACCACCACGACCTCGGTGATCGGTCAGGTGCCAGAACCGCCGCCGGGCGCCGACTGCTGAGCGAGTCCACCTCCTTTGGGCGCCGCGACCTCCCGTGCCACAATCGCTCGGTCATGAGCACCGCCACCCGCACCATCGGCGCGCCCGCACGAGTGGCGGTAGTCCCATGAAGGGCATCGTGCTCGCCGGCGGGCGCGCGACTCGGCTGAGCCCCGCGAGCAGAGCCACGTCGAAGCAGCTGATGCACGTCTACGACAAGCCGCTCGTCTACTACCCCATCTCCACGCTGCTGCACGCGCGCATCAACGAGATCCTCGTGATCTCGACACCCGAGCAGCTGCCGCTGTTCGAGTCGCTCCTCGGTGACGGACGCCAGTGGGGCTGCTCGTTCTCGTATGCCGCGCAGCCCGAGCCGAACGGCATCGCGGCCGCGTTCCTCATCGGCGAGCAGTTCATCGGCAGCGACGACGTCGCGCTGATCCTGGGCGACAACATCTTCTACGGCGTCGGTCTTGGTGAGCAGCTGCAGCGGTACACCTCCCCAGACGGCGCTGTCGTGTTCGGCCTGTGGGTGCCGGACCCAGAGCGGTATGGCGTGCTCGAGCTCGACGCCGCGGGCGAGGTGGTGGCCGTGCACGAGAAGCCGGCTGCGCCCCCGTCGAACTACATGATCCCCGGGCTGTACTTCTACGACAACAGCGTGGTCGAGGTGGCGAAGACGACAGCGCCGAGCGCGCGCGGCGAGCTCGAGATCACCGAGGTCAACAGCCGCTTCTTGCGCGAGGGTCGCCTCCAGGTCTCCAAGCTCCCGTTCTCGACGGAGTGGTTCGACGTGGGCACCTTCGACGCGCTCCTCGAGGCGCAGCAGTGGGTGGCGGGGCATCAGCGACGCAAGGGGCTGCTGATCGGATCGCCGGAGGCAGCCGCCTGCCGCGAGGGCTTCATCAGTCCGGATGAGCTGCGGGCACTCGCCGAGGCAGCCGACTCCGGCGGTGACCTCGCGAAGAGCGGCTACGGCGAGCACCTGCTCCGGTTCTTGGAGTTCGAAGCAGGGGAGGCGCAGGACTGATGGCAACGACCATCGTGCCCTTCGAGGTGCGGTCCACCGAGATCGAAGGGCTCCACGTGATCACCATGAAGCAGGTGACCGACGAGCGCGGCACGGTGCGCGAGTTCTACCGCGAGTCGGCGTTCCGCGAGGCGGGGCTCGCCTCGCTCGGGCCCTGGTTGCAGGTCAACGCCACCGAAACCCGCCGAGGCGGCATCCGCGGTCTTCACGCCGAGGACATGGACAAGCTCGTGGCCGTCGTCGCGGGGGAGGCCTTCGGCGCCTATGTCGACACGCGACCCGAGTCCGCCTCGCACGGCGCAGTCGTGACCGTCACCCTCGTCCCCGGCACGCAGGTGCTCGTGCCGCGTGGCGTCGCCAACGGCTTCCAGGCCACCGGGCCCGACGTGACGCAGTACCTCTACTGCTTCGACCAGGAGTGGGTGCCAGGCATGGCCGGGGTGGCGTGCAGTCCGCTCGACCCGGCACTCGGGATCGAGTGGCCCCTCCCGGTTGACCCGGCCGACCGGGCGCAGGTGTCCGAGAAGGACCTCAACGCGCCCACGTTCGCCGCGATCGAGCGGGTCGAGCCGTGAAGCTCCTCGTCACCGGTGGCGCCGGCTTCATCGGCTCGAACTACATCCGCTACGTCCTGTCGAACACGGACGACGAGGTGGTCGTCTACGACGCGCTCACCTACGCCGGCAATCGCTCGACGCTGCGCGACGTGGACGACGATCCTCGCTTCTCCTTCATCCACGGCAACATCTGCGACCCGGCAACGCTCGAAGCCGCGATGCGCGGCGTCGACGCGGTGGTGCACTTCGCCGCGGAGAGCCACGTCGACCGCTCCATCGTGGGGTCGGACGACTTCATCAACACGAACTGCTTCGGCACGAACGTGGTGATGGACACCGCCCGCAGGCTGTCGATCGACAGGGTGGTGCACATCGGGACCGACGAGGTCTACGGGTCCGTCGAGGTCGGTTCCTCGAAGGAGACCGATCCGCTCGAGCCCCGCTCGCCGTACTCCGCGTCGAAGGCCGGGTCGGACCTCATCGCGCTCAGCTACCACCACACGCACGGCCTGCCGGTCACGGTCACGCGGTGCACGAACAACTTCGGGCCGTACCAGTACCCGGAGAAGGCGATCCCGCTGTTCACCACCAACCTCCTCGACGGCGGCACGATCCCGCTCTACGGCGACGGGCTCAACGAGCGCGACTGGATCTACGTCGACGACCACTGCGCCGGGGTGCACCTCGTGCTCCACTCGGGTGCCGCAGGCGAGATCTACAACATCGGCGCCGGCAACGAGACGCCGAACCGGGTGCTCGTCGACAAGCTCCTCGCCCTCCTCGGCAAGGACGAGCGCTCCGTCGACTACGTGCCGGATCGCCTTGGCCACGACCGCCGGTACTCGGTCGACATCACCAAGATCACCGAGCTCGGCTGGACGAAGAAGCGCACGCTCGACGAGGCGCTCGAAGCCACCGTCGAGTGGTACCGGGCCAACGAGTGGTGGTGGCGACCCCTGCGGTCGGCCGGCTGATGCGGGTCCTCGTCACGGGCGCGGGCGGCCAGCTCGGCCACGACCTGGTGCGCTCGTGCCTCGGCGCGGGTGACGAGGTGATCGCCTGCGACCGCGGTCGGCTCGACCTCACCGACCGCGATTCGGTCTACCAAGCGATCACCAGCACGCGGCCGCACATCGTGCTCCACGCGGGCGCGTGGACCGCGGTCGATGCGTGCGAGACCGACCCCGACCGCGCGTTCCTCACGAACGCGCTCGGCACCGAGTGGGTGGCCGACGCCGCGCGACCCGGCGGGGCGCAACAAGGGGCGGTGTCGACCGACTACGTCTTCGACGGCACGAAGGTGGACCCGTACCAGGAGTGGGACCGCCCGAACCCGCAGTCCGTCTACGGCCGATCGAAGTGGGCGGGCGAGCACGCGGTGGCCGTCCACGCCCCCGGTTCCACGATCGTGCGCACCGCGTGGGTCTGCGGTGAGCACGGGGCCAACATGGTGAAGACGGTGCTCGGTCTGCTCGATCGGCCCGAGCTGGCCTTCGTCGACGACCAGCGCGGCTGTCCGAGCTTCACGGCAGACCTCGCGCCGATGATCCGTCGGCTCGGCGCCGAGCGCCGCTCCGGTGTCCACCACGTGACGAACCAGGGCGCCACGACCTGGTACGGCTTCGTTCGGGACATCCTCGAGCTGGCCGGGCACGACCCGTCCAAGGTGCGGCCGATCGCGACGGTCGACCTCGATCCGCCGAGGCCCGCTCCTCGCCCCACGAACTCCGTGCTCGACAACGCGGCGCTCCGGCTGAGCGGGCTCCCGCTGCTGCCGCACTACCGTGACTCGCTCGGACGTCTCCTCCATGACCTTGGGGTGCACCAGTGAGTCGAATCGCCGTCATCGGAACCGGCTACGTCGGCCTCACCACGGGCGCGTGCTTCGCGCACGTCGGCCACGAGGTCGTGTGCGCCGACATCGACGAGGCCAAGGTCGAGCGCCTGCAGCGCGGCGACGTCCCCATCCTCGAGGCGGGCCTCGACAACCTCGTTCGTGAGGGTCTCGAAGGCGGGCGCCTCTCCTTCGTGGTGGGTGCGGCCGTTGCCGCGGCCGACTGCGAGTTCGCGTACCTCTGCGTCCCGACGCCGCAGGGGGCCGACGGCTCGGCGGACCTCTCCTACATCGAGGACGCGGCCCGCGAGATCGGCCCCGTGCTGCCCAGCGAGGCGATCGTCGTCAACAAGTCCACGGTGCCGGTCGGCTCCACCCGGGTCGTGGAGCGGGCGTTGGGGCGCAGCGACATCGGCGTGGTCTCGAACCCCGAGTTCATGCGCGAGGGCTAGGCCATCCACGACTTCCTGCACCCTGACCGCATCGTCATCGGTGCGGAGGACCAGGCGGCAGCGGTGCGGGTGTCGTCGCTCTACCTCGGCATCACCGCGCCGATCATCGTCACGGATCCCGCGAGCGCCGAGACGATCAAGTACGCGGCCAACGCCTTCCTCGCCACGAAGATCTCCTTCATCAACGCGGTTGCCGCCGTGTGCGAGGCCGTCGGCGCCGACATCAACGACGTCGCGCTCGGCATGGGCTACGACAGCCGGATCGGCCACGAGTTCCTCAAGCCGGGCCCTGGATGGGGCGGTAGCTGCTTTCCGAAAGATACGCGGGCGATGGTGCACATCGCCGAGACCGCCGGCTATGACTTCAACCTGCTCAAGGGCGTCGTCACCGTCAACGAGGAACAGCTGAACCGGGTCGCGGAGAAGGTCGTGGATCTTGCCGGCGGGTCCGTCGACGGCAAGCGGATCGCTGCGTGGGGCCTCACGTTCAAGGCGCGCACCGACGATCTGCGTGAGTCGCCGGCGCTCGAGGTCCTGGGTCGTCTCGTCGAGCGTGGCGCCGTGATCCGCGCGTTCGACCCGTCGAGCCCCGGCCCGATCGAGGGCATCGAGGTGGTGGACGATCCGTACACCGCGGTGGACGGGGCGGAGGTGCTCGCCGTCCTCACGGAGTGGGACGAGTTCCGCTGGCTCGACATCGACAAGGTCGTGGGCCTGATGGCGGCTCCACGGGTGATGGACGCCCGGAACCTCCTCGATCGGGCAGCGTTCGTGCGTCGAGGCTTCGAGTACCGGGGCATCGGGCGCAGCTGATGGCACGGGTCGTCGTCACCGGTGGTGCCGGGTTCCTCGGCTCGCACCTGTGCGAGCGCCTGCTGATCGAGGGCTACCACGTGCTGTGCCTCGACGATCTGAGCACGGGTTCGGCGGCCAATGTCGCGCACCTC
>JBQTHC010000008.1:0-29007 GCA_052390255.1 Microthrixaceae bacterium | reverse complement strand
CAGCCACGACGCGACCCGAGCCATCGCGAACCGCGGCGGACACGCTGGCCACCCCCTCCTCACGCTCGGCGACGCTCGCGACCCAGGCCGCGTCGTCGCCCTGGAGCACGCGGGCCGCGCTCCCCGCGCTCATCGGCAGACGGGCGCCGACCGGCACGATCGTGCGCAGCTCACGAACCGACTCGATCGACTCGACGCACACGCGGTCGTCGCCGTCGCGCACGAAGAGCTGCACGCTCTCCCCGGTCCGCTCGTGCAGCCACGCCAGCGCGGGACGAGCGGCGGCCCACACGGGGACCGCCTCGGCCGCCTCGTGGCCAAGGCCGATCAGCCGCAACCCCAGGCAGAAGCGGCCCTCTTCGTCGCGACGCAGCATGCCGTGGGCCTCGAGCGCAACGGCAAGCCTGTGCGCGGTGGGGCGCGTCAGGGACGTCGCATCGACGAGGTCCGCCAACGAGCGTGGCGCAGCCTCCACCGCGGCGAGCACGACCATCGCCTTGTCGAGCACGCCCACCCCGCTTACACTGTCCACACAGCGAGACTACTGTCTCATATTCTAAGACTCAAGGATGCGAATGGCCCCGGTGAAGACGCTGTCCGAAAAGGTGTGGGACCGCCACGTGGTGCGCAGTGCGCCGGGCGAGCCCGACCTGCTCTACATCGACCTGCACCTCGTCCACGAGGTCACGAGCCCGCAGGCCTTCGACGGCATTCGCCTCGCCGGGCGTCGAGTGCGGCGACCCGAGCTGACGGTCGCCACCGCCGACCACAACGTGCCCACATCCGACATCGACCAACCCGTCGCGGACCCGATCTCGGCCAGGCAGCTCGAGGTGCTCGCGGCGAACACGGCGGAGTTCGGCATCACCCACTACGGCATGGGCGACCCGAACCAAGGCATCGTGCACGTGATCGGTCCCGAGCAAGGTCGCACGCTTCCCGGCATGACGATCGTGTGCGGCGACAGCCACACCTCCACCCACGGCGCGTTCGGCGCGCTCGCGTTCGGGATCGGCACGAGCGAGGTCGAGCACGTGCTCGCCACCCAGACGCTCCCCCAGCAACGGCCGGGCACCATGGCGGTGACCGTCACCGGAGAGCTCCCTGCGGGCGCCACCGCGAAGGACGTGATCCTCGCGATCATCGGCCGGATCGGAACGGGCGGCGGCATCGGGTCGATCATCGAGTACCGCGGCGACACGATCAGCGCGCTCTCGATGGAGGGCCGCATGACGATCTGCAACATGTCGATCGAAGCGGGGGCGAAGGCCGGCCTGATCGCTCCCGACGACGTCACCTTCGGCTACCTCGAGGGTCGAACGCACGCACCGAGCGGTGCCGAGTGGGAGCGCGCGCTCGACGACTGGCGATCGCTCCCTACCGACGCGGGCGCCCCGTTCGACAAGGAGGTGCACCTCGACGCCGCCGCGATCGGTCCGCACGTCTCGTGGGGTACCAACCCCGCGCAGGTCGTACCGCTCACGGGCACGATCCCCTCCCCCGACGACTTCGCCGACCCCAACGAGCGCGAGAGCGCCGCGCGCGCGCTCGCGTACATGGGCCTCACCGCCGGCACCCCGGTGCGCGAGGTGTCCGTCGACACCGTGTTCATCGGGTCGTGCACGAACTCACGCATCGAGGACCTGCGTGCGGCGGCGGACGTGGCGCGCGGCCGTCAGGTGAAGGCGGGGGTGCGCACGCTCGTCGTCCCCGGGTCGTTCGCGGTGAAGCGGCAGGCCGAGTCCGAAGGCCTCGACAAAGTGTTCACCGCCGCCGGCTTCGACTGGCGCGAGCCCGGGTGCTCCATGTGCCTCGCGATGAACCCCGACAAGCTCGCACCCGGGGAACGATCGGCATCGACCAGCAACCGGAACTTCGAGGGGCGACAGGGTCGTGGAGGCCGCACGCACCTCGTGTCCCCCGCGGTTGCCGCGGCCACCGCGATCGCCGGCCACTTCGCCCTCCCCGAGGAGCTGCCCTGATGGAACCTGTCCACATCGTCCAGGGCACCGCGCTGCCGCTCGACCGCTCCGACGTCGACACCGACCAGATCATCCCGGCCGAGTGGCTCAAGCGCGTCGAGCGCACCGGCTTCGGCCAGGGGTTGTTCTCCTCGTGGCGCGACGACCGCTCCTTCGTGCTGAACGACGAGCGCTTCGCTGGTGCGTCGATCCTGATCGGTGGTCCCAACTTCGGGACCGGCTCGAGTCGGGAGCACGCCGTCTGGGCGATCATGGACTACGGGTTCCGCGCCGTCATCAGCCCGCGCTTCGCCGACATCTTCCGCAACAACTGCACGAAGAACGGCCTCGTGCCCGTGCAGGTGTCGAACGAGCTCGGCGAGCAGCTCCTCGCGGCGGTCGAGACCGATCCCACCCTGGAGCTGACGATCGACGTGGATCGTCGCACGCTCGCCGCGCCTGCGATCGGTCTCGAGGTGGCCTTTCCTCTCGACGACGCGACCCGCGAGCGCTTCCTGCAGGGCCTCGACGACATCGGCATCACGTTGCGCACCGAGACGGCGATCAGCACCTACGAGCAGCAGCGACCCACCTGGCTCCCAACCGCCTGACTGCTACGGCTCGTGGCGTTCGACGAGGCGCTGGTGGTCTCGGTGGCGGTTCACGGCGCTCACGACCGCCCGCAGCGACGCGGTGAGGATGCTCTCGTCGAGGCCGACCCCCCACCGCACCTCGCCATCGGGCGACTGCGTCTCGACGTAGGCCGCCGCCTGTGCGTCGGTGCCGGCGCTCACGGCGTGCTCGCTGTAGTCGAGGACCTCGAGCTCGATGCCGAGATCCGCTTGGACGCCCGCCACGAACGCGGCGAGCGGCCCGGTGCCGGATCCGGTCATCGTGCGATGTTCACCGTCGACCAGCAGCTGTGCGACGACGGTCGAGCCCTTCTCGCCGGTCGTTGTCTCGTGTGAGATGAGCTGCACTGGCGCGTTGGGGTCGAGGTAGGTGCCCTCGAACGCGAGCCACAGCTCGGCCGACGGAAGGTCAGTACCGGTGTCCTCGGTGATCGTCTGGATCGTCTTGGAGAACTCGATCTGCAGACGCCGCGGCAGGTCCATGCCGTGCTCGGTCTGCATCAGGTACGCCACGCCACCCTTGCCCGACTGGCTGTTGACGCGCACGACGGCCTCATACGTGCGCCCGACGTGCTTCGGGTCGATCGGCAGGTACGGAACGGCCCACTCCTCGTAGTCGCCGTACCCGAGCGCGTCGAAGCCCTTCTTGATCGCGTCCTGATGGCTGCCGGAGAACGAGGTGTAGACGAGATCGCCGACGTACGGATGCCGCGCAGGAACGGGAAGGCGGTTGCAGTACTCCGCCACACGGCGGATTGCGTCGATGTCGGAGATGTCGAGCTCCGGATCGACGCCTTGGCTGAACAGGTTCATCGCGAGGTTGACGACGTCGACGTTCCCGGTGCGCTCGCCGTTGCCGAACAGCGTGCCCTCCACCCGGTCGGCGCCCGCCATCACGCCGAACTCCGCCGCGGCGACACCGGTGCCGCGGTCGTTGTGCGGGTGCAGCGACAGGCAGATCCGATCGCGGTTCGGCACATTGCGGTGGAAGTACTCGATCACGTCGCCGTAGATGTTCGCCGTGTACATCTCGACGGTGGCCGGCAGGTTGAGGATGAGCTTGCGATCCGCCGTCGGTTCGATCACGTCGGAGACCGCCGCGCAGATCTCGATGGCGTAGTCGATCTCCGTGCCCGTGAAGCTCTCGGGGCTGTACTCGTAGCGCACGTTCGTGCCGACGAGCGTCGGCTCGAGCTTTCGGCACAGCTTCGCCGCGTCGACCGCGATCTGGGTGATGCCGTCCTTGTCGAGGCCGAACACGACCCGGCGTTGCAGGACCGAGGTGGAGTTGTAGAAGTGCACGATCGCATCGTTGGCGCCCTGCAGACACTCGTAGGTGCGCTCGATGAGCTCGGGCCGGCACTGCGTGAGCACCTGGATCGTGACGTCGTCAGGGACGAGGTCTTCCTCGATGAGCTGGCGCACGAAGTCGAAGTCGGGCTGACTGGCCGAGGGGAAGCCCACCTCGATCTCCTTGAACCCCATCTGGACGACCGTGTCGAACATCCGCCGCTTGCGAGCGGGGTCCATCGGGTCGATCAGCGCCTGGTTGCCGTCTCGCAGGTCGACCGAGCACCACAGCGGTGCCTTGGTGATCCGCCGATCCGGCCAGGTGCGGTCGGGCAGGTCGAGGGGGAGGAACGGCCGGTACTTGTCGAAGGGCATGCGCTTCGGTGTCACGGGTTCCGGGGCCATCGTGGGGTTCCTCTCGGGTGTGCGGTGATCATCGACGGGAATCGGGGCAACAAAAAACCCCCTGCCATCGGCAGGAGGTCGTCAGGGCGAGCGCCGAGGTGGGGGCGCTCGCCTACATAAGCAGGAGGACGGAGGCGAAGGGCTGCCGCATGCGGGAGCAATTCTCCCGCCGCAGCGGACGAGCCGTCAAGGTCGAACTAGGTTGACCGCCGTGATCCGACGCTCCTTTCGCATCGGGCTGACGCTGGGACTGCTCGGAGGGCTTGCCTTCGCGCTGGTCAAGATCCTCGGGACGCGCTCCGCTCCGGCGCGCGAACCGCTGGCGGCGCCGTGGCCCTCCCCCACTCCCGCGCCCGCGCCCGTGCCCGCACGTGCGCCGACCGTGGCGACGCCGACTGCTGCGCCAACCGTGGCGACGCCCACTGCTCCGCCGACCGTGGCGAAGCCGGTCGAACGCCTTCGCACACCTGACACGCCTGCGGCGCCCGAGAAGCCTGCGGCCCCAGCGCGCGCCGCGGTGAAGAAGAAGCCGTTGCGCGCAGCGTGGGTGGAGCCCAAGGGTGACGTGTGCCCCACGACCCACCCGGTCAAGGCCAAGCTCGCGTCGAAGATCTTCCACCTGCCGGGGATGACCAACTACGCACGCACGAAGCCCGACCGGTGCTACAAGGATGGGCCCACCGCTGAGCGCGACGGCCTCCGCCCGGCCAAGCGGTGAGTTGAGCTCACATCCCGATCGCGGAGACCACGCCTGGCAGCGAGCGGATCGCCGCCTGCACGTCGTCGGGCACAGGCTGATCGGTGGCCAAGATCATCAGTGCAGCCGCGCCCTCGGGTGAGCGACCCAGGTGCATGTCGTCGATGTTGAGGCCCGCGCTGCCGAGCACGCCCGTCACCGCTGAGATCATCCCGGGCACGTCGTCGTTGCGGACGATCAGCATGTTGTCGGCGGGGGGCACGTCGACGGAGTGATCGTCGACCATCACGACGCGCGGCGCGCCGCGCAGTCCCACGAGCGTGCCGCCGATCGCGTGGCCGCCACCGCGGATGGTCACGAGGTTGACGTACTCGTGCGACGTCGAGCTCGACGACTCGCGCACCTCGATGCCGCGCTCGGCGGCGAGGCGTGGCGCGTTCACGTAGCTCACCGGCTCCTCGCTCACGCGACCGAACACGCCCTTGAGGACCGACAGCGTCAAGATGCGCGTGTCGGACTCGGCAAGCTGGCCTTGGTAGCCGATGTCGAGCACGTCCGGGACCGAGCCCGAGAGGGCCGCGTAGAGCTGCCCGAGGCGCTCCGCGAGCGGGAGGAACGGCCGCACGGTGCTCGACGCCTCGGCCGCGCTGACGTTCACTGCGAACGGAACGAACTCACCAGCGAGCGCGAGCCCGACCTGCTCGGCGATGGTCTCCCCCGCCTTGTCCTGCGCCTCGGCAGTGCTCGCGCCCAGATGGGGCGTGACCACCACTTGCGGCAGGTCGAACAGCGGCGACGCGGTGGTGGGCTCGGTGGCGAACACGTCGAGCGCAGCTCCCGCGATGCGGCCAGACCGGATCGCGTCGGCGAGCGCCTCTTCGTCGACCACGCCGCCGCGTGACACGTTTACGATTCGCAGCGATGCCTTCGCCTTCGCGAGCAGCTCCTTGCCGATCATCCCGAGCGTCTCGGGCGTCTTCACGACGTGGAGCGTGAGGAAGTCGGCGACGGCGACGAGCTCGTCGAGCGTCAACAGCTCCACGTTGAGCTGACGGGCGCGCTCCGCCGCCACGAACGGGTCGTGCGCCACCACCTTCATCCCGAAGGCCGAGGCTCGCTGCGCCACCAGCGTGCCGATGCGCCCGAGGCCGACGATGCCGAGCGTCTTGTCGGCCAGCTCCACGCCCTCCCACTTGGAGCGCTCCCAGCGGCCGGACACGAGTGCCGCGTGGGCCTGCGGGATGTTCCGTGCCTGCGCGAGCAGCATCGCCATCGTGTGCTCGGCCGTGGTGAGGATGTTCGACTGGGGAGCGTTGACCACCATCACGCCCTGCGCGGTCGCTGCGTCGGTGTCGACGTTGTCGAGGCCGATCCCGGCCCGACCCACCACCACGAGGTCTTGACCCGCCGCGATCACGTCGGCGGTGACCATCGTCGCCGAGCGGATGATGAGGGCGTGCGCGCCGTCGATCGCGGCGAGCAGGGCCTCCGGCGTGAGCCCCTCCTGGACGTCGACCTCGTGCCCTGCCGCCCGCAGGCGCTCGAGTCCGCTGTCGGCGATCTTCTCGGTGACCAGGATCCGCGCCATCGGTGGAGTCTGACCCCCGACCCCCGAGCCCCGCCAACCAACTACACCCCTCAGCAACCAACGTCTGTGAACCGGTATGTCCGGATGGCGGACGTCAGGGTTCACAGACGTTGGTTGTTGAAGACCTCGGTGTAGAACGCCAGCTCGCCGTCGAGGGCAGCGCGCACGTTGTCGGCCTGGCGGAAGCCGTGCTGCTCGCCCTCGAAGGCGACGTACTCGACACGGACCCCGTTGGCGCGCAGCGCCTCCACGATCATCTCCGCCTGGTTCGGTGGCACGATCGGGTCGTCGAGCCCGTGGAAGACCACGAGCGGGCTGGTGATCCGATCGGCGTGGAAGATCGGCGAGCGGGCCTCGTACGTGGCTCGGGCGTGGGGCCACGGCCCGACCAAGCCGTCGAGGTAACGACTCTCGAACTTGTGCGTGTCCTGCGCGAGCACGCCGAGGTCCGCGATGCCGTAGTGGCTCGCGCCGGCAGCGAACACATCGGTGAAGGCGAGGGCTGCCAGCGTCGTGAAGCCACCTGCGGAGCCGCCTCGGATGCAGAGTCGATCCGGGTCCACATCGCCGCGGTCGGCGAGGAAGCGGCACACCGCCGCGCAGTCCTCCACGTCGGCGACGCCCCACGCGCCGCGCAACAGCTCGCGGTACGCGCGCCCGTATCCGGATGACCCGCGGTAGTTCACGTCGACCACGGCGAAGCCGCGACTCGTCCAGTACTGCTTCGAGAGCTGCAGCATCGGCCGCGCCGCGGACGTCGGACCGCCGTGGATCATCACGAGCAGCGGCGGCCGGTCCTCCGCCGGCGCGACGACGTCTGGGTTGGTGGGTGGGTACAGCAGCGCGTGCGCGGTGACGCCACCCGCGGTGGGGAACTCGACCGGAACAGGCGCTGACCACCACGACGGATCCAGACCGAGGTCGCGCGGTGGGACGAGCACCTCGCACTCGGGCGGACCGTCGACCGGTAGCGACGCACGCACCACGTGCGGCTCCGTGGTGGCCGACGCGCCGACGTAGACGACGTCGTGGCCAGCGGCGTGGAGCGACTCGATGGTCGTGTGCGGCACGGCGACGTCGGTCACCCGCCCGAAGTGCGGCTCCCACGTGGCAAGGCGGTCGAGCCCGCCGTCGCGATAGACGAACGCCACGCGGCCGTCATCCAGCAGCGCGAAGCACGTCTGGCCGAACACCCACTGCGGGAACCCGATGTCCTTGCCGAGCTCGACGACCGCCTCCACGCCGCGGTCAGCGCGCCAGCGATAGAGGCTCCAGAACCCGGTGCGGTCACCCGCGAACCAGAGGCTGCCGTCGTCCGACCAGGTGGGCTGACAGACGGACTCGCGCTGGTCCACGCCGGCCACGGCCGTGCGTTGCCCGCCCTCGTCCACGATCAGACGGGTCGCGTCCCAGGGCATGTCGGGGTGGTCCCACTCGAGCCAGCAGAAGGCGGCGCCGTCGGCGCGCCACCGCGGATCGGACACGAAGTCGGGGCCCTCGACGGCCACCACCGGCGTGGACGGTGCATGCGCGTCGAGGCGCACGATCGTGTTGGCGGCCTCGGTCCCGTCGGCGTGGTGCGCCTCCCGCACGCACAGGAGGGTCGTGCCGTCCGGGCTGAGGCATCCGTCGGCGTAGCGAAGCCCGCGCGAGACAGCAGGCTCCGGCGTGAGCGCGAGCGGCGCCGCGCCCGACTCCACCACGTGCAGTCGCTGCGAGGCCCAGTCGGTGAACCAGAGCGTGCCGCCGTGGGCCCACCATGCGCCGCCGCCGTACTCGTGCACGGCGGTGCGCGCGTTCCAGCGCTCGGCGAGCACCTCCTCGACGCGGCCATCGGCGCTGCGCTGGAGCACCGCGATGCGGCCGCCCTCCTCGGGTCGGCTCTCCGACCACCACACGTCGGCGCCGTCGACCTGCACCCCACTCGGCAGGCGTGCCGAGCGGACGACGAGCTCGCTCGTGATCGGCGTCGGCCAGGACCCGTACGGCCGCACGGCGACCGACGGGTCGGTCACTCCGCTTCCGCGAGCAGATCGGCGATGCGCTGGCAGCCCTCGCCGAGGTCGTCGTCGCCGAGCGCGTAGCTGAGGCGCGCGTAGCCGGGCGCGTCGAAGGCCTCGCCCGGCACGATCGCCACCTTGGCCTCGTCGAGGAGCACGCCGCAGAGCTCGACCGTGGTGGTGGAGGTGCGGCCGCGGATCGACCGGCCCAGGTAGGCCGACAGGTTGGGGAAGCTGTAGAAGGCGCCTTGCGGTTCGAGCGCGGAGACGCCCTCGATGCCCGTCAGGAGCTTGTGCATCAGGTGGCCGCGCCGTTCGAACGCGGCCCGCATCTCCGCGACGGCCGACAGGTCGCCGGTGAGCGCCGCGATCGCGGCACGCTGGCTCACGTTTGCCACGTTGGAGGTGGTGTGGGACTGCAGGTTCGTGGCCGCCTTGACGACATCGTCGGGACCGAGCATCCAGCCGACGCGCCAGCCGGTCATCGCGTACGTCTTGGCGACGCCGTTCAGCACGACGCAGCGCTCGGCCAGCTCAGGCACAAGCGCGGGTAGCGAGCTGAAGCGGTGGTCGCCGTAGGTGAGGTGCTCGTAGATCTCGTCGGTGACCACCCAGATCCCGTGTTCGAGCGCCCAGCGGCCGATCGCTTCCACCTCCGCAGGCGGGTACACCGCGCCGGTCGGGTTCGAGGGCGACACGAACAGCAGCACCTTCGTGCGTTCGGTGCGCGCCGCCTCGAGCTGGTCGATCGTGACGCGGAAGCCGGTGCGCTCGTCGGTGGGCAGGACAACGGACACGCCGCCCGCCAGTGCGATCGGTTCGGGATAGGTCGTCCAGTAGGGGGCGGGGAGGAGCACCTCGTCGCCTGGGTCGAGCAGCGTGGCGAACGTGTTGTAGACGGCGTGCTTGCCGCCGTTGGTCACGAGCACCTGGGAGGGCGTGACCACGAGACCCGAGTCGCGCGCGGTCTTCGCGACGATCGCATCCTTCAGCTCGGGCAGGCCGCCCGCAGGCGTGTACTTGTGGTTCCGCGGGTCGCGGCATGCGGCCACCGCCGCCTCCACGATCGCTGCCGGGGTCGGGAAGTCGGGTTCGCCGGCACCGAAGCCGATCACCGGCTCCCCCGCGGCCTTGAGCGCCTTGGCCTTCGCGTCGACGGCAAGCGTGGCCGACTCCGCGATCGCCGCGATGCGTCGCGACACTCGGCGGTCGGTGCGGGGGGTGGCCAACGGTCTCGCTCCTTGCTCGGTCGGTTCGCGATCATGGCACGGTGACCAGCCCCGCCACCCCCGAGATCACCATCCCCGCCGACCTGCTCCCCGCTGACGGGCGCTTCGGCTGCGGTCCCTCGAAGATCCGTCCCGAGGCCGTGGAGGCGCTGATGGCATCCGCTGATCCCAGTGTCGGCGGCCCGTACCTCGGCACCTCGCACCGCCAGGCCCGTGTGCAGTTCGAGGTCGGCGCGCTGCGCAACGGGCTCGCCGAGCTGTTCGCGCTGCCAGACGGATACGAGGTGCTCCTCGGCAACGGCGGCACCACCTCGTTCTGGGACGCGGCCACGTTCGGGCTGATCGACCAGCGCAGCCAGCACCTGCGCTTCGGTGAGTTCTCCTCGAAGTTCGCGGAAGCCGCCGCCGCTGCCCCGCACCTGCAGGAGCCCACGAACATCTTCGCGGAGCCCGGCACGCACCCGATGCCGGTGACGGATCCCGACGTCGACGCGTACTGCCTCACGCACAACGAGACCTCCACCGGTGTCGCGATGCCGCTCGAGCGGCCCCACGACGCCGAGGGTCTCGTCCTCGTCGACGCCACCTCGGCCGCCGGTGGGCTGCGCTTCGACCCCACCGAGGTCGACGTGTACTACTTCGCGCCGCAGAAGTGCCTCGCGAGCGACGGCGGGCTCTGGCTGGCCGCGATGTCGCCCGCCGCGATCGAACGGATCGAGCACATCAAGGCGTCGAAGCGCTGGGTGCCGGCGTCGCTCGACCTCGGCATCGCGCTCGACAACAGCCGCAAGGACCAGACCTACAACACGCCCGCACTCGCCACTGTGTTCCTCGCGAACCAGCAGGTCGACTGGATCAACCAGCAGGGTGGTCTGCACTGGGCGGCGTCGCGATGTGACCGCTCGGCCGGCACGATCTACGACTGGGCCGAGTCCTCGACCTACGCCACCCCGTTCGTGAAGGATCCGGCGCAACGCAGCCACGTCGTGGCCACGATCGACCTCGACGAGGCGGTCGTCGACGCGAACGTGGTGTCAGCGGTGCTGCGAGCGAACGGCATCCTCGACACGGAGAGCTACCGCAAGCTCGGCCGCAACCAGCTCCGCATCGCGCTCTTCCCTGCCATCGACCCCGACGACATCGCTGCGCTCACGCGCTGCATCGATCATGTGGTTGCAGCACTGAGCTGACCCCGCACCCACCGAGACCGCGGTCACGCGGCGGGCAGGAACCCGCGGGCGGCGAGCACCCGCCGGAACCGGACCACGCCTGCGCCGAACACGGCGCAGAGCGGGAGCAGCACGACGAGTCGGATCCACGGCGTCGGACTGCCGCGATCGACGGCGACCGGTGCGAGCGCGAAGTCGTCGTCGCTGTCGGACGCATCGGTCACAGGAACCGACGTGGTCGTGGATGCGCCGTCGGTCCCGGTGTCGGCCGGGGGCACGACGATGCTCCCGCCGCTGTATGACCCCGGATCGTAGGAGCCGCTGCCAAAGGAGCCGCCATCGGTGTAGCCGCCGGACGATCCCGGATCGCCGCTGAAGTCGACGGTGGTGTCGGTGGTGGTGGTCGCGGTCGATCCCGTGGCCGCGAACTCGCCGGAGGCGATGCTCACGACCATCCCTGGTCCGACCGGTGCCGGTGGCTGGTACTGCGGAACGATCACCAGCGAGACCTGACCGCCGCCGGGCGCCAGCGAGCTGACGTCCCCGAGCCAGGAGCCCTCGGTGGTGCGCGTGAGCACCGCCGACACCGAGCAGTCCGGAGCGGGGGCGTCGTCCATCGCGCCTGGGTTGGCGGGCACCCACGCCTCCGCGGTTGTGCAGACCTTGAGCGAGCCGAACTCCGCGCCGATCGAACCCCCCGGCCCCTCGACAAGCTGCACGTCGAGGGTGTCGACCTGCGACGCGGCGATCGACAAGCGGATGGCGGCGATGCTCTGCGCGTCGCCTTGCGGTCCGGCGGCCACCTCGAATCCCTGGCCGGGCTGCGCCACAGCCGTGGGCCGGGACGACCACCATCCGACCGCCTGCACGTCGACCGCAGCGGTCTGCTGCGCGCGCGCTGGCGTCGGCGCGAGAAGTACGAGTGGCAGCACCGCGATCCCGAGCATGAGCCGTCTCATCGGCTGCTCGCCTTCAGCGGCGTGCGACGGCGGGTCTTGGCACCGTTCGTGCTCGGGGCGACCTCGGCGTCGGACCGGTGGATCACGGCCTGGTCACCACCGAGGTAGCCCTCGATGACCCGTGGGTCATGGATCACCTCGTCGGGCAGGCCACGGACCACGACCGCCCCGAGCTCCAGGGCGAGCAGCTCGTCGGAGATCCCGCAGATCAACGGCATGTCGTGCTCGATCACGACCATCGCGGCGCCCGTCTGGTCACGGATGTCGAGGAGCACCGGGCCGAGCGCCTCGGTCTCTCGCTGTGCGATGCCCGACGAGGGTTCGTCGAGGAGGAGGACCGACGGGCGATGCGCAAGGGTGCACGCGAGGTCGACGACGCGTCGGGTGCCGGTGGAGAGCTCGCCCACGAACTTGTCTGCGTAGGCGCCGAGGCGCATCAGGTCGATGAGCCGGGTCACGTCCGCGTCGACCGCCTTCTCCGAGGCCGCGACGGCGGGCGAGAGGAGCAGCGCGGCGAACGGATCGCGCACCTCGACGTGGCGTTCGAGGGCGGTCGCGATCGTCTGTCGCACGGTCATCGAGGAGAACAGACGGGCGTCCTGGAAGGAGCGGCCCAGCCCCAGCGTGGCCCGCGCATCGGGGGGGAGCTCGGTGACGTCGGTGCTGAGCACGTGGACTCGACCTGAGGTGGGGGTGAGGAACCCGGAGATGAGGTCGAGGACGGTGGTCTTGCCCGCGCCGTTGGGGCCGATGATGCCGAGGATCTCCCCTTCGCGCAGCGAGAAGCTCACGTCGCGCACCGCCATCACGCCACCGAAGTTCACGGAGAGCCCCTCGACGTCGAGCGCGACGGGGTGCTCCCGGCCGCAGTGCTCGCACACGGGCTCGTAGCGCACCTTCGCAGCGCCGTTGCGCGAGGGCGACGCGGCGGCCGCGCTCCCCTTCGACGCCGCGCCCTCGAGGAACACCGACCGGAGGATCTCTGGGCGCTCCAGCAGCTCGGCGGTGGGACCGTCGAATCGAACCTCGCCCTTCTCGAGGAAGACCGCTCGATCCGCGAGGGTGATGGCGACGTTGACCGATTGCTCCACGAGGACGACCGTGGTGCCGTCGCGGTGGATCGCCCGCACGATCTCGAGCAGCTGCTCGACGATCACCGGGGCGAGGCCCAAGCTCAGCTCGTCGATCATCAGGAGACGAGGGCGGAGGATGAACGCCTGCGCGAGCGTGAGCATCTGCTGCTCGCCGCCAGAGAGGTTGCCCGCCTTCTGCTCGGACCGCTCGCCGAGGATCGGGAACATCTCGAGCACCTGCGTGGTGACCTGTCGGACGTAGTCGGGCTCCGACTTGAACAGCCATGCAGCAAGCGTGAGGTTCTCCTTGACGGTGAGCGTCGGGAACACGCCCTTGCCGCCGGGCATGAACACCACGCCTCTGGACACCGTCTCGGTCGGCTGGTCGCCGGTGATGTCCTCGCCGTCGAAGACCACGGTTCCGCCACCGGGACTCGTGAGCCCGGCGATCGCGGCGAGCAACGTGGACTTGCCGGCACCGTTGGTGCCGAGCAGCGCGACGATCTCCCCGCGCTCCACGTGGAAGTCGACGCCGAAGAGCACCTGCGTGCGACCGTAGGAGACCTCGAGGCCTTCGACGAGCAGCAGCGGGTCGGCGCTCGGGCGCGACACCGCTGCGGGGCGCTCGATCTCCAAGGTGGCGTCGGCGCCCTCCTCGATCACGCGGACGTCGGCGAGCAGACTCGGCACGACGATGTCGCGGGCACGAGCGATCGTGCGAAGCAGGCGGTCGCGCAGGTCGTAGAACTTCCCGCCGAGCCCTGCGGGGATGAACATCAAGATCAGGAGCACCCCGACGCCCGACGCGAACAGCTGTGACGTTGGCGACGCGGTGAAGGGCGAGTAGTTGAGGAACGTCAGGTAGGCGGCCCCGATCATCGCTCCCGGAAGCGAGCCGAGACCGCCGACGATGCCGATCGCGAGGAGCAGCATGCTCGTGTCGGCCTGGAGCAGCGTGTCGGAGAGCCGGTGCTGGTGGTACACGTACAGCGCCCCCGCGATGCCGGCCATGAACCCCGAGAGCGCGAAGGCTGCGAGCTGCGCCTTGACCGGACTGATCCCGTAGGCCTGGGCGGCGCGCGTGTTGTCACGGTTCGCCACGATCGAGCGGCCCGTCCTCGAGGTGCGGATGCGCCAGACCGCGGTGGCCACCAAGGCGAAGGTGCACAAGACGAAGTAGTAGTACGCGTACTCCGACTCCAGGTCGAACTTGTTGAAGATGATCGGCCGGAGGATCCGCACGTTGGGAGCGGGTGTCCACCCGGGGAAGTACTCCGCGTTCAGGAAGTACGTCCCCGTCGCCACCGCGAATCCGAGCGAGGTCACGGCGAAGAAGGGCCCGGGGATGCGCAGGGCCGGGACCCCGATCGCAAACGCGACGGCGCCGCCGACCAGACCGGCCACGAGCAGCGTGGAGAAGAACTCGTTGCCGTTCTGGGCCATCGAGCCGGCGACCGCTGCGCTGAAGCCCACGATCGCAAGGTGACCGAGCGAGATCTGCCCGGCGAAGCCCGTGATGATGAGCAGCGAGCACATGATGATCGCGGTGATCACCCCGACGGTGAACAGGTTGACTCGGCTCGGCGCCCACCCAAGCGGGATGAAGACGAGTGCCAGCACCGTGATCGCCGCGAGGCCGGCCAAGCCGTAGCGCACCTCCGGCAACGACCGAAGCTCGCGCGGGATCGGCCGGACCTCCCGCAGCGCGGCCCACGACGATGCTCCCGTGAGGCGCGCCCGTTCGATGCCCCCCTTTTGCACGAGGAGCGCGACGACGATCACCGCGAACAGCACCGCGTCGGAGATGTTGGAGTTGCCGGTCTCGAAGAGCACCGCCTGCTGCACCATGCCGAGGACGACCGCCGCCACGAACGTGACGGACAGGTTCTCCATGCGGCCGATGACCGCGGCGGCGAGCGCCCGGAACAGCAGCACCGGACCGAGCACCGAACCAATGGGCACGCCTTGGATCGGGAGTCGCAGCACTGTGGCGAGGCCAGCCATCCCCGCCGCGACCATCCACACCAACGTGTTGATCCGACGTACCGGGATGCCGAGCAACGACGCCCGATCGGACGACTCCGCCGCAGCCCGCACCGCGGCCCCGACGCGCGAGCGCTGGAAGAACATCGCGAGGCCCACCACCGTTGCGGGGACCGCCACGAGGATCATGAGGTGCCCGCCGTTGAACACCACTGGGTACCAGCTGAACGTGAACTTGATGGGCTCCGGCTGAGGGATGTCCTTCATGTCGAAGAACCGCGGGAGGATCAGCGCGAGACCGTCGCAGAGCTGCGCGATGCCGATCGTCGCGACCGTGAGCACCAGTCGGGGTGCTTTGGAGAACCGTCGGATGAAGCCCACCTCGACCACCGCACCGAGCGCGATCGCCGCGAGCATCCCGGCCGCCGTGGCGAGCCAGAAGTTCCACCCCTGGCTCACGATCAGCGAGGCAGCGAGCACCGCAGCCACCGCCCCGAGCGACCCCTGCGCGAAGTTGACGATCCGGTTCGCTCGGTAGACGAGCACGATCCCCATCGCGACGAGCGCCGACAGTGACCCGGTGACCGCGCCGAGGAAGAGGATCGCCATCGGGGCCGGGAAGAGCACGAACACCAGCAGGCAGAAGCCCAGCGCACCACCGGCCGCCAGCACGGCAAGTCTCGTCTCGTCTCGGTTCATTGCCCCCAGCCCCCTGCTCCCAGCCGTTCCGTCACAACTGGGACAAAACACCGTATACGCTCCCCCCGGTACTGGGGGTAACAACCATGACGTTCAAGGGATTCGTCGATCGATACGGGCTGTCGCTGGGGGTGCTGCTCGGCCTCACGCTCCTGCTCGCGCTCCTGCCCGGGAACGCCGCGCAGCGCACGGGGCTCGACACGGGAGCCGGCGGGATCGAAGACGGCACCGGCGGCACCGGCCAGGCGTTGGGCGGCGGCGACGGGGTCAGCCTCACCGACGGCGGCTCCGGGACCGAGGTCGGTGGGAGCACGGCTGGGACCGGTGGCGGCAGCGCGACCGGCGGCGTGGCAAGCACGGGCGGCACGGGCGGCACAGCGGGCGCTGGCGGGGGCTCGGCAGTGCGGTTCGGCGCGGGACCCGACTGCAGGCCCGATGGCCGGCAGAAGGGGATCTCGGGCTACATGCCCCCGTGCGTCGAGTGGACCGGCACGGACAACGGCGGTGCCACCGCGCGCGGTGTCACCCGCGAGAAGGTCCTCATCATCAGCTGGCTCGGCCAGGAGGACCCGGCGACGCGACAGGCACTCACCGGAGCTCGCCTCAACGACGATCCGGCGAAGGTGAAGCGGGCCTACGACGCGCTCTTCAAGTACAGCAACCAGCACTTCCAGACCTACGGGCGCGAGGTCGTGTTCGAGGAGATGAAGGCGAGCGGACCATCTACGAGCGACGAGGCGATGACCGCCGACGCGGTGAAGATCGCCACCGAGAAGAAGGCGTTCGCAGTCTTCGTGGGCAACGCGCTCGCGCCGGCGCCCACCGCGCTCGCCCGCGAGCTCGCGCAGCGCGGCGTGATCTGCATCTGCCTCACGTCGCTGTCGAGCGAGTTCTACAACGAGCTCCCGGCGACGATCTTCAGCTCGCTCCCCACCATCAACGAGTACGCGATCAACTCCGCCGAGTACGCAGCGAAGAAGCTCCGCCACGACAAGGCGTCGTTCGCGGGGGTGGGCTCCAACACCGCGAATCGCGTCTACTGCCTCTACTACGTCGACGGCCAGGGAACGAAGGTCGACCCTGAGGGGTATCGCGCGAGGAAGATCTTCGAACGGGAGTGGGGCAAGCGCGGGCTCTCGTTCAAGACGATCCAGTCGTACCGCTACGACCCCGGCAGCAACCAGAACGACATCACCAACCACATCGCGAAGTTCAAGAACGATGGGTGCACCACGATCGTCCCGGTCGTCGACCCGATCCAGCCGATCCTGATCACCAAGGAAGCGACGAAGCAGCAGTACTTCCCCGAGTGGTTCATCGTCGGCACCGGCCTCTCGGACACGTCAACGATCGGTCGCTTCTACGACCAGCAGCAGTGGCAGCACGCCTTCGGCATCTCACCGCTCTGGGTGACCTGGAGCCGCGTCGAGGTATCGGGCGGCTACCGGGCGTTCCACCACGGGATGCCGGGGATGCAGAAGGGCGACGAGGGCGTCCTCATCAACATCTATGCGGGGAACCCCGATCTCATCTTCCGCGGCATCCACATGGCCGGCCCGAACCTCAACAACACCACGTTCGCGAACGGCCTCTTCTCGTACCCGCCGACCGGCGGGAAGCCGGCCGCGCCGCTCGTGTTCCTGAGTCGCCAGTACCCCACCTCGATCAAGGACTGGTCAGAGGTGTGGTACGACCCGAACCGGGTGGGTCCCGACGAGCGGACCGAGACCGGCCCGGGGATGATGGTGCGGGCCGACGGGGGTCGGCGCTACCGCGCTGGCCAGTGGCCGGTCGGGCCGCCGAGCAGGGCCAACCCGGTCACGACCACCGACGAGCAGAACCACGCGCCGCACGAGCAAGACGGGCACACGCACAAGACGCGCTGTCTCAGCTGCTCGGGCTGAGCTGATCCCGATCTGCACCATCAGCGCGCACCGATAGGGTCCCGCCGTGCGCTTCTCGATCTGGCCGACGCTCACGCAGCCGTGGAGCGACGTGCTCGCCGTAGCCCGACACGCCGAGGCGACAGGGTGGGACGGCGTCTACGTGGCCGACCACTTCATGGGTGGGCGCGGTGAGTGGGGCGCGGACACCACTCCGAACCTCGAGGCCACCGCGGTGCTCGCCGGGCTCGCGATCGCCACGGGGCGAGTGCGCCTCGGCTCGCTCGTGCTCGGGAACACCTACCGCCACCCCGCGGTGCTGGCCAGCTGGGCAGCCACCGTCGACCACCTCAGCGGCGGCCGGCTGCTCCTCGGGATCGGCGCCGGGTGGCAGGAGAACGAGCACGAGCAGTACGGCATCGATCTCCCCGCGCCAGGCGAGCGCGTCGCACGCTTGGAGGAAGCCGTGCGCGTGCTGAACGGTCTGCTGCGCGAGGAGCGCACGTCGATGGACGGCCAGCACTACCGGCTCATCGACGCGGTGTCGGAGCCCAAGCCGTTGCAGCGGCCCCTCCCGCTGCTCATCGGCGGCAAGGGCGACCGGATGCTCGGGGTGGTGGCCCGGCACGCGGACGAGTGGAACATGTGGGGACTCGCCGACGCGATCGCCGAACGGTCGAGCGAGCTCGATCGCCGCTGCGACAAGGCGGGCCGCGATCCGCGCTCGATCGCACGGTCGGCCCAGGCGCTCGTGCTCCTCACCGACGACCGCGCGAAGGCCGACGCCTTCGTGGCAGGCGCAGCGCCTCGTGCCGCGATCGCGGGCACGACGGACGACGTGCTCGAGGCGGTCGCCGCATGGGAGGCAGTCGGACTCGACGAGGTGATCGTCCCGGACTTCGCGCTCGGCACGGGACCCGCTCGCCTCGAGCGCATGGACGCGATCATCGAGGCCGTCAGCACGACTTTTCGCGATCGATAGGTTCGCCCGCATCTCACGAGGAGACGACATGCCCACCACCACCGAAGTCCGTGCCCAGCTCACCGGGCCTGGCGGCATGTTCGAGGTGACCACCGCCGAGGTGCTCGGCCGCGAGATGGAGGTCTACGCGAACCGGATGCCGTCGTTGCGGTCGGTCGCGGAGGTCGGCCTCATGCGCGGCGACGGACAGATCTTCATCGTGTACGGCGAGCGCACCTACGGGTTCGGCACCTTCGTGCAGACCGCGAACAGCGCCGCCCACGCGCTGCGCGAGCGCTTCGGCCTGCGCAAGGGCGATCGGGTTGCCGTGCTCGCACAGAACAACCCCGAGTGGTGCCTGGCGTTCTGGGCGACGGTCTCCCAGGGAGCGATCCTCGTCGGTCTCAACGGCTGGTGGACGACCGACGAGATCGAGTACGGCCTGCAGGACTCCGGCGCGAAGGTGCTCGTCGCCGACCGCAAGCGCTTCGAGCGCATTGCTGGGTCGCTCGACGGCGCGCCCGACCTCGAGCACGTCTTCCTGATCGACTGCACGCCCGCCGACCTCGGCATGGCCGACGACGCTCGGCTGCACGAGTTCTCCGAGCTCACTGGATCGCCGACGTCGAGCTTCGTCGACGAGGAGATCGCCGAGGACGACCCAGCGGTCATCTTCTACACGTCAGGAACCACGGGTCGTCCCAAGGGTGCGATCTCCACCCACCGCAGCATGATCGCCAACCTGCAGAACACGATGTACAACGCCGTGGCCGGGTCGATGACCGGAGGCGGCGCGCTACCGGATGGGGGCGGTGGAGCGAACGTCGCGCTCTTCACCTCTCCCCTGTTCCACGTGTCGGGGTGTCACTCGACGCTCGTCGTCGGTCTGCTGGCGGGCTTGAAGCTCGTGATGCCCGAGGGTCGCTTCACCCCCGAGACCGCGCTCGAGCTCATCGCGGAGCACCAGGTCACGGTGTGGGCCACGGTCCCCACGATGGTGTGGCGCGTCTGCGAGCACCCCGACCGCCATGCCTACGACACGAGCTCGGTCCGCAGCGTCGCCTTCGGCGGCTCCCCCTCCGCGGACGAGCTTCAGCGGATGGTGCGCGAGACGTTCCCCAACGTGTCGAGCACGTCGAACGCGTACGGGCTCACGGAGACCTCGTCGGTGGCCACGGTGATCTCGGGCGAGGACGCGATCGAACGACCGACCTCCGTGGGGCCGCCAGTCCCGACCGTGCACCTGAAGATCGTCGACGGCGACGGGAAGGAGGTCGCCACCGGTGACACGGGCGAGGTGTGCATCGCAGGTCCGATCCTCATGGCCGGCTACTGGAACAAGCCGGAGGCCACCGCGGAGGCGATCGATCCGGAGGGATGGCTGCACACCGGCGACGTCGGGCACGTCGACGAGGACGGCTTCCTCTACATCACCGATCGCAAGAAGGACATGATCATCCGCGGCGGCGAGAACATCTATTGCGTCGAGATCGAGCAGCGTCTCGTGTCGCACCCGCAGATCGCCGATGCAGCGGTGATCGGCGTGCCGCATCCCGAGCTCGGCGAAGAGGTGAAGGCGGTGGTGCAGCTCGAGGCTGGCGCGACCTTGACGGAAGCCGACGTGCGGTCCTGGGTGGCGGACGGCCTGGCCGCGTTCAAGGTCCCGACCTACGTCGAGCTCACCACCGACAAGCTGCCGCGCAACGCGAGCGGCAAGCTGCTGAAGAACGTGCTGCGCGGGGAGGGCGACGTCAGCTTCGCGGAGACGATGTAGCGCCGCTGCCGGACTCTAGGACGCGGCAAGATCACGTCCGTAGGGGGTGATGAGCAGGATCCCGACCTCGCCAACGCCGTCTTCGACGACCTCCCAGACGTGAACCTCTGAGGCAACGCCAGGCTTCCACTGGAGGACGACTGGCAGCTCGCTCTTGACCGCGCTGGTCAGCGCTCCGAGCATGGCCGCCCCGACGCTCGCCGGCAGGGCTTCGAGAGCGTGGCGGGCGTGGTCCGCGTCGGCGATCTCGGGGGCATCGAACAGACCGGCTCTTGCGACGGCGTCGGCGATCGTGGTGGCACCCAGGATCGCGTCCCGCGCGGCTTCGGTCAGCACCTCGTCCTGGCGGTCGAGGAAGCGGTTGACGAGGCGGACCGTGGCGACCATGTGGGGCATGGGGACGAAGTGTACGTTTCCGGGCAAACTGACGCTCGTGCCGGAGATCAGCTACGCGCGAGACGACGATCGCCACGTCGCGTATCAGGTCGTGGGCGATGGCCCGCTCGACGTCGTCCTCGTCGCCGACTGGTTCGGCAACGTCGAGCTCATGTGGGAGGGCGCTGCGCTGGCGGACGCGCTGAACCAGCTCTCGTCCTTCTGCCGCCTGATCGTGTTCGACAAGAGCGGCATCGGGCTGTCGGACCTGGTTGCGCTCGACGGACTGCCCACGCTCGAGGACTGGATCGACGACGTCCGCGTCGTCATGGACGACGCGGAGTCCAAGAGCGCAGCGCTCATCGGTGTCGGCGCAGGCGGACCCATGGTCCTCCAGTTCGCGGCCATGCATCCGCATCGCGCCTCAGCGCTAGTGCTCATCAACAGCTACGCGCGCTTGTCCCGGGCCGACGACTACCTCCACGGGATCCCGGATCACCTCCGTGACGAGATCCTTGATGCCTCCTACGTCGCGGACTCGACGATCGACTTCCTCACGGGCGACAGCCGGGACGCCGCGTTCCGCCTGTGGTGGGCGCGCTACCAGCGCCAGTCGGTGAGCCCGCGCACCGCCGAGGTGATGCGCCGCATGATGTTCGACGTGGATGTCCGCTCCGTGCTCCCGACGGTGCAGGCGCCCACGTTGGTGCTGCACCGTCGCGATGATCCGTGGATCCGAGTCGGCCACAGCCGCCACCTTGCCAGCAACATCCCCGGCGCACGGCTGATCGAGCTCCCCGGCGCCGAAGATCTCTGGTTCTTGGGCGAGGCCCACGGACTGCTCGACGAGGTCGAGGTGTTCCTCACCGGAGCACCGTCCCCGGCGCGCACCGACCGGACCCTCGCCACGCTGCTGTTCACCGACCTGACCGCCTCGACGGCCACGGCCGCGAAGGTGGGAGATCGGACCTGGCGCCACCTGCTCGACCTCCACGACGAGGTCGTCGGCCAGAAGCTCGAGCGCTTCGGCGGTCGCGTCGTCAACCCGACCGGCGACGGCGTGCTCGCGAGGTTCGACGGGCCGGGGCGGGCGATCAGGTGCGCGATCGCCATCCGCGACGAGCTCGTCCGGAGCGGGCTGCACGTCCGCTGCGGCATCCACACGGGCGAGATCGAGGTGAGGGGCCACGACGTCGCTGGCATCGCCGTCCACCTTGCCGCCCGCATCTCGGCGCTGGCGGGGCCGGGCGAGGTCCTCGTCTCCTCGACCGTGCGCGAGCTTGTGGCCGGTTCTGGCATCGCCTTCCAGGATCGCGGCAGCCAACCCCTCAAGGGCATCCCCGACGAGTGGCGGATCTACTCGGTCGACGGATAGAGGTTCGAGCGGAAGCCAGGAACGCGATCAACCCGGTCAGCACGCCACGACGCGAGCCGCTTCACGTCGATGGCCCGACCCACCAGCTCCCGCGGATGGAGGGGTGCTGCGGCCGCCAGTCGCTCGCCTCCTTGAGCTTGCGATTGGAGATCCGCAGCGACTTCATGAGGAGCTTGCCCGAGGCCGGCATGACCGCCCGTGCGGCGGCGGGCACGCCTCGGGGCGGCTTGACGCCGAGCGCGGCTGCGACGGCCAGCCCCGCGTCGGCTCGAGTGACGGGCTCGTCATCGGCCACGTTGTAGATCCCGCTCGGCACGGTGAGCGCGGCAGCCACCGCCGTTCCGGCATCGTGCACGTGGATGAACGACCAGAACGCGTCCGGCGCGCCGAGGAAGGGGTTGATGCGCTTGCGAGCGAGGGCGTTGAACGACGTGACGTGGGCGTTGCCCGGTCCGTGGAACTGCCCGAACCGCAGCACGACGCCCGCTCCCCCCGCCGCGGAAGCGCGCGCAGCAGCCGCCTCCGCGGCGCCCGCGCCGGCGAACGGGCCGACGTGGTCGACCGGCGCCTCCTCGTCGATCCAGGCGTCGCCGTGGTCGAGGTACGGGAAGCAGATCGACTCCTGCACGTAGCGGGTGGCGCCGGTCGCGAGGGCGGCGTCGACGAGCAGGTTGGACGCCTCCCGACGCAACCGCTCGTTGGTTTCCCAGGCCTTGGCCCGCGCTGCCTTGCTCATCGGCGGGATGTGCGTGGCGAGGTGGACGACCACGTCGTGCCCGTCGACCGCGGCCTTCACCGCGTCGGCATCGAAGAGATCGACTGCGGCTGGCGTGGCTCCCATCGACCGCACGAGGTCTGCCTTGGTGCCGCTGCGGGCGACCGCAGTGACCTCGTGGCCAGCGGCCAAGAGCGCCGGCACCGCGTGGGCACCGATGGCACCCGTGCCTCCAGTGACGAACACCTTCATCGTTGTCTCCTTGCCTGTCGTCGTCGGACCTCGACCTGTTGCACCCATTCGGCGCCTGCTCGCAGGACCGCCGGCGGCACGGTGGCCACGAAGTCCATCACCAGGTCGGCGACGGTCGTGGCGGCCAGCTCGGCTCGCCACGCGTCTTCGGCTCGCCGCATCGCGCGAGCGATGCCGCACGGTCGCCGGTAGGTGCTGGGCGGACCTGCCACGGGACCCCGTTGGCGGATCTCCGTGCATCGGAAGGCGCGGTCGTCCCCGTCGACGGCGAGCACCACCTCGAGGAGCGAGATCTCAGCGGGGGGTCGGGCCAGCCGGTAGCCGCCCCGCGGACCGGCGAGCGACTCGGTGATCCCGGCGGCGGCCAAGGCTTGGAGGTGCTTGGCGAGGTATGCCGGCGGCAGGTCGTGGAGCTCCGCCAGCTTCGCGGCGGGCAGGGCCTGGTCGCTCGGCAGCGTTGCCAGCACGGTGCAGCAGTGCAGCGCCCACTCCACGCCGTCACTCACCCGCATAACTCGGACAGTAGACGTCCGAGATAGGGGGGTCAACCCGACGGTGAGAGGTCGCCCGAGTGAGCGGCGTTCAGACGGCTACGGCGACCACGAGATCGCGCCCGGGATGCTCGTGCACCGCGATGAGCTCGAGACCGGCCCGCCCGAGCAACGCCGCGTACTCCAACCGGGTGCGCTCCTGCCCACCGACGAGCACGAGCATCTCGAGGTCTTCACGCGCCAGATCGAGCATGTCCTCGGCTGCCATGTTTTCCTGCTCGGGCAGGACGCCCTCGATGAGGACAACCCGCGCTCCGAGCTGCATCGCGGCCCGGGTGTTGCGCAGGATCAGCTCGGCCGGCCCGTCGGGCCAGTCGTGCACGATCCGCGACAGGACGTACACGTCGCCACCAGCGGGGACCTCTTGGAGGAAGTCGCTACCGATGACCGTCACCCGATGCTGCACCCCCAACGCCGTCAACACGGGGTTCGCCGCGGCCACCACTTCGGGTGTGTCGGCGAGGATCCCGAGCACCCCGGGCTTCACGCTCAGCAGGGTCCCCAGCAGCAGGCCGGTCCCGCCGCCCACGTCGACGACCGTCATCCCGCTGTCGAGGTCGATCTGCGACGCAAGGAGGTGGGCCCGGGCGACGCTGCCCGCTGCCATGCCCTCGTTGAAGGCCGCTGCCTCCTCAGGATGCGTCGCGACGTAGGACCAGTAGTCCGTGCCGTGGGCGGCGGAGAAGGCGGCCTGACCCGTGCGGATCGTCTCGTCGAGGTGGTCCCATGGCCGCATCAGCCAGGGGGCGGTGCACAGCAGCAGCAGATCCCGCAACGGCCCGTCTGCGTCGGGGGTGAGCAGGCGCCCGGCAGGACCGAGCTCGTAGGTGCCGGGCGACCCGGACCGCTCGACGAGCCCGAGCGCAGAACAGACACCGAGCAAGCGCCTGAGACTGGGCTCGTGCGTGGATGTCTTCGCAGCGAGCCATGAGAGCTCGCGCTCATCGGCCCCGATTGCCTCGGGCAGACCGAGGGTGACGAAGGTGCGGACCATCTGGGCGTACTGCCAGTCCATCATCAGCCGCTCGAGGAGCGCTTCCGGGGACTCCGCTGTCTGATCCATCGCGGCAGTATGCCGCCCCCACTCAGCCGCCGCTGATGTCCTGGACGCGCTCCTTGCCCTGCGAGATCCACGGCATCATCGCCCGGAGCTGCTCGCCGACCTGCTCGATCTGGTGGTCAGTCGACCCGCAGCTGCTCGCTCCCGATCACGTCGGCACCGGCGGTCTCGGGCATGTGGCGCATCGAGGAGAGCCCGAGCAACATGACGGCGACCAGTCCCCCGATCGCGGTTCGGGTGCTCACCACGCCGTCGAGCGCGCCGACCACGACGAGCCCCATCGAGCCCGCCGCCACCACCATGCCGAACACGAAGGCGAGCAGCGTCGCCCTCACCTCGGTGGGAAACAGCTCGGACAGGTAGGCCGGACGGACTGCGGCAAGCGCGGAGTCGGCTCCTGCGATCAAGAAGAAGCCGGGTGCGAACAGGCCCCGCTGCTCGCTGAACACGGCTACCACACCGAGCGCCATCACCAAGGAGCTGCCGATGACGACAGGCCGTCGACCAACGACGTCGCTCATCCGGCCGCCAGCCATGTACCCGGCGAAGGACGCCGGAGCGGTGGCGATGACGATCACCGTGAAGAGACCCTTCCAGCCGTAGCCGTCCTGGGCGAGCTCGGCGGCGTAGAAGAACATCGGCGTCCCAAGCATTCCGTGGGTACCGAGGACGACCGTGATGCGCCACAGCAACGGACGGTGTGCCGGGTCGACGCGGGGCCAGAACGAAGTCTGCACACGCTCGCGCTCCTGAGCGACCGTGAACGCCTGGGTCTCGCGCAAGGTGCGACGAAGCCAGGCCACCGCCAGCAACGGCGGGAGCGCGGCCACGTACAGCAGCCGCCATCCGAGCGGTGTGTGCGGCACCGCCAGCAGCATGACCGCGACCACTCCGAAGCCCACCATCCCGATGCCACCGAGCAGCGTCAGTCCCCCGCCGCGCCGGTCGGCCCGAAGCTCCTCGCTGATGACGATCCCGGCCAGCGACTCCTCGGTGGCCAGGAACAGCCGCGCGAGCAGCTGGAACACCACGAACGAGGCCAGCCCCCATGCGAGCGAGGTGGCTGCCGTCATCACCGTGAAGGCCAGGACCGACACGAGGAGCATCTGGCGACGGCCGAGCCGATCGGCGAGTCGCAGCACCGGCATGCTCGCCAGCGCACCGACGCGAATCACCGCCACCCCGATGCCGAACGTGGCCACGCTCACGCCGAGACCATCTGCGATGTCGGGCGCCGCGAGGCTCAAGAGCCCGGTGTCGTAGTTGAGGAACAGCCCCACCAGCGACAGTGGCAGCAGCACCCTCCACTCGTGCGCGTTGAAGCCGTACTTCAGGTCAGGCCCGTGCTCCGGCTCCAGCTCGGGAACCGGCAATCCCCCCAGATCGGACATCGCCGCAGACTACGCGGAGCGGCGCACACCGACGAGAGCTCGGGCATGGGTGAACGGCGCGAGAACGGTCAGCCGCCGCTGATGTCCTGGACGCGCTCCTTGCCCTGCGAGATCCACGGCATCATCGCCCGGAGCTGCTCGCCGACCTGCTCGATCTGGTGCTCCTTGCCCTTGGCCTGCAGCGCCTTGTAGGTGGCCCTGCCGCCCTCGCTCTCCGCAACCCACTCGGCCGCGAAGCGACCGTCTTGGATCTCGTCGAGGATCTTGCGCATCTCGGCCTTCACCGCGGCGTTGATGACACGGGGGCCGCGGGTGAGGTCGCCGTACTCGGCGGTGTCGGAGATCGAGTACCGCATGCCAGCAATCCCCTGCTCGTACATCAGGTCGATGATGAGCTTCAGCTCGTGGAGGCACTCGAAGTAGGCGGACTCGGGCTGGTAGCCCGCCTCGACAAGCGTCTCGAAGCCCGCCTGCACGAGCGCGGTGAGCCCCCCGCAGAGCACGACCTGCTCGCCGAAGAGATCAGTCTCGGTCTCCTCCTCGAACGTCGTCTCGAGCACACCGGCGCGCGCACCGCCGATCGCGTTCGCGTAGGAGAGCGCGAGATCGCGCGCCTTGCCAGACGCATCCTGCGCGACGGCGATCAGGCACGGCACGCCACCACCCTCGGTGTACGTGCGGCGCACGAGGTGACCCGGCCCCTTCGGCGCGACGAGGGCGACGTCGACGTCGGCCGGAGGCACCACCTGGTTGAAGCGCACGCTGAAGCCGTGGCCCACGAACAGCGCATCGCCTGACGAGAGGTTCGGCGCGATGTGCTCGTTGAAGATCGCCTTGTGCTCCGTGTCGGGGCCCAAGAGCATGATGAGGTCGGCCTCGGCCGCCGCATCGGCCACGGAGAGCACGCGTAGCCCGGCCGCTTCGGCCTTCGCGACCGACGACGACCCGGCTCGCAACCCGACCCGCACGTCGACGCCCGACTCCTTCAGGTTGAGCGCGTGGGCGTGGCCCTGCGAGCCGTAGCCGATCACCGCCACCTTGCGCCCCGCGATGAGCGAGCTGTCAGCGTCCTTCTCGTAGTACACGTTTGCCATCGGGGTTCCTCAGGATGCTCGGGCCGGCCGGAGCCGGTTCGGGGTGTGGTCGATCTTCGGGAGGGCGACTCGCCCGGTGCGCTGGAGCTCCACGATGCCGTACGGCCGGAGTCGCTCCTCGAAGTCGTCGAGTTTGTCCGGGTGCCCGTCGAGGGACAAGGTGAGCCGATCATCACCCTCGGCGAGGATGCGGCCGGCCGCGCCGTCCACCAGCTCGAGGACCGCGCCGCGGCTCTCCGGCGGGGCCTCGACCGTGACGAGCAGCAGCTCGCGCTCCACCGCGTTGCGCGGATCGAGCTCGGTGATCTCGACCACGTTGACGAGCTTGAAGAGCTGCTTGGTCACCTGCTCCAACGGTGCCGACGCCGCGTCGATCGCGATCGTGATGCGGCTCAACCGCTCGTCCTCAGTGGGCGCCACGGCCAGGCTGATGATGTTGAACCCGCGACGTGCGAACAGACCCGAGACGCGTGCGAGCACACCGGCCTTGTTCTCCACGAGGACGGACAGGATGTGGTGCTGTAGCTCGTCGGCGGCGGTCACTGGACGAACCCCTCGCCGAGCGCGGGGTCGGTGATGATCGCGTCGTTGCTCTGCCCAGCGGGAACCATCGGAAACACCTTCTCCGAGGAGTCCGTGCGGAAGTCGATGACGACCGGTCGGTCGTCGATCTCGTTCGCCTTCTGGATGGCTGACTCGACCTCCTCGGGTGAGTCGACCCGCATGCCGACGCAGCCCATCGCCTCCGCCCAAAGCTTGTAGTCGGGCAGGTCGGGCGAGAGGTACACCTCGGAGTACCGCTCTTCGTAGAACATCTCCTGCCACTGGCGCACCATGCCGAGGTAGGCGTTGTTGAGGATCGCGATCTTCACCGGGATGCGCTCCGCCGACGCCGTGACGAGCTCCTGTGCGGTCATCTGGAAGCAGCCATCGCCGTCGACCGCCCACACCATCGCGTCAGGCCGACCGACCTTTGCGCCGATCGCCGCGGGCACCGCGAACCCCATCGTGCCCAGCCCGCCCGAGTTCACGAACGTGTACGGATGGTTGAACCTCCAGTACTGCGAGGTCCACATCTGGTGCTGACCGACTCCCGAGGCGACGATGCAGTCCTCCGGCGTGTTGTCGCGCAGCTGCTCGAGCACGAACTGCGGCTTGAGCGCATCGCCGGGCTCGGACTGCTTGTAGGCGAGCGGATGCAGCTCACGCCACCCCGAGATGGTCTGCTTCCAGGCCGTGCGATCGGGCGGCGTGGCGCCGTCGGCCATGAGGCCGCGCAGCACCGCGACGAGCTCCTCGATCACGAGGCGGCAGTCGCCCACGATCGGCACGTCGGGTCGCCGGACCTTGCCGATCTCCGCCGGGTCGATGTCGACGTGGATCACCTTGGCTTCCTTGGCGAACTCCGGGATCTTCCCGGTGACGCGGTCGTCGAAGCGGCTGCCGAGCGCGATCAGCAGGTCCGACTTCTGCATCGAGGTGACGGCCGTGTAGTTGCCGTGCATCCCGGGCATGCCGAGGCACAGCGGGTGCTGATCGGGGAACGAGCCGCGCGCCATGAGCGTGGTGACCACGTGGATGTCGCACAGCTCGGCCAGCTCGAGCAGCGCCTCGGCGGCGCGCGCCTTGAGGATGCCGCCGCCGGCGTAGATCACGGGCCGCGTCGACGCGAGGATCATCTCGGCCGCCGCACGGATCATCTGCGGGTCACCGTGGGTGACCGGCCGATAGCCGGGGAGACCCTCGATGACCGACGCGTCGTCGGGCCACTCCCACTCCATCGCCGAGTTCGGGTTCTTCGCGTCGACGATGTCCTTCGGGATGTCGAGCAGCACGGGCCCCGGACGGCCGGTGGTGGCGATGTGGAACGCCTCGCGCACGGCCCGGGGGA
>JBQTHC010000007.1:0-77902 GCA_052390255.1 Microthrixaceae bacterium | reverse complement strand
GGTCGGAGGCCCGCCGTGGCTAGGAGACGGGAAGGATGTCGACCAGCTTGCGACCCTTGCGCTGGCCGAACTTCACCGTGCCGTCGGCCATGGCGAAGAGCGTGTCGTCGCCCCCACGGCCCACGTTGACGCCGGGGTGGAACTTGGTGCCGCGCTGGCGGACGATGATGGTGCCGGCGGTGACGGCGGTGCCGTCGAACACCTTGACGCCGAGCCGCTGAGCGTTGGAATCGCGGCCGTTGCGGGTGGAACCGCCGCCCTTGGTCTTGGACATGGTTGCTCCCTCACCCCTTCGAGATGCCGGTGATCTCGATGGCGCTGTAGTGCTGCCGGTGCCCCCAGCGCTTGCGCTGGTTGCTCTTGTTCTTGTACTTGAAGCCCGTGATCTTGGGGCCCTTGGCCTCGCCGACGACCTTGGCCGTGACGCTCGCGCCAGACAGCTGGGCAGGCGTGGCGAGCACGGTGTCGCCGTCGACGAGGAGCACGGGGGTGAGGGTGACCTCGTCACCCACCTCCTTGCCGAGCTTCTCGACGTTGAGGACCTGGCCGGCCTCGACCTTCTCCTGCTTGCCACCGGTCTTGATCACTGCGTACATGGGACTCTTCCTGATGCGGGACGGACGATGCTACCCCGGGGCTCCTGGAAGCCTCAATCCGAGGGCAGGAGCTCCTGGTCGATCAGGACGCCACGACCCTCGCAGTGCGGGCAGCGACCGGCGAAGCTCTCCAGCAGGCCCTCCCCGATGCGCTTTCGGGTCATCTCCACCAGCCCGAGCTCGGAGATCTCGAAGACCTGCGTGCGGGTCTTGTCCCGTGCGAGCGCGTCGCGGAACACCCGGGTGACCTGCTCGCGGTTGGCCTTGATCTCCATGTCGATGAAGTCGACCACGATGATGCCGCCGACATCGCGCAGCCGGAGCTGCCGCGCGACCTCCGTGGCCGCCTCGAGGTTGTTGCGGAAGACCGTCTCCTCGAGGTTCGAGGTGCCGACGTTCTTCCCGGTGTTCACGTCGATCACCGTCAGGGCCTCGGTGTGCTCGATGATGAGGGAACCGCCAGAGGGCAGCCACACCTTCCGGTCGATCGCCTTGTGCAGCTGCTCGTGGATGTGGAGCCGCTCGTAGAGGGCGAGCTGCTCCTCCTCCGGGTCGTAGAGCTCCACCCGATCGGCGAGCTCAGGGCTGATGCTCGACACGTAGTCGCGCACGGACTCGTAGAGCGCCCGATCGTCGATCAGCACGCCGCGGTAGTCGTTGTTGAACTCCTCGCGGATCACGCGCACCGCCATGTCGGGCTCGCGGTAGAGCAGCGCGGGCGCCTGCGATCGACGCGCGAGGGCGTCGATCTGGCTCCACTGATCGAGCAGGCGACGCACGTCGTACTCGATCTCCTCCGTGGTGACGCCTTCGGCTGCCGTCCGCACGATCACGCCGTGCTCCTTGGGCTTCACCCGGTCGAGGATGCTGCGCAGGCGCTTGCGCTCGTCATCCGACAGGCGCTTTGAGATGCCGTAGGTCGAGCTGTTGGGGATGAGGACGACGAACCGGCCGGGGAGCGACACCTCCTGGGTGAGCCGTGCCCCCTTCGCACCGATCGGGTTCTTGGTGACCTGGCAGATGATCGTCTGCTTCGCCTTGAGCATCTGCTCGATGCGCAGGTTGCCCTGGCCCTTTGCCTTGCCGCCGCCATCGATGTCCTCGGCGTCGAAGTGCACGTCGCCGCGGTACAGGACCGCGTTCTTCGGCGTGCTGATGTCGACGAACGCGGCCTCCATGCCCGGCAGCACGTTCTGCACCTTGCCGAGGTAGATGTTCCCGTGGATCTGCGACACGTCGTCGGACGGCTTCGACACGTAGTGCTCGATCAGGTTGCGTCCCTCGAGCACCGCGATCTGCGTGGCCCCCTCGGTCACGTGCACGGCCATGAGGTATCGGCCGACGGGACGTCCCTTGCGCTCACGGCCCCGGCGAGCCTCGAGGATGTCGTCGTCGAGATCGACGCCGCCGGTGGGGAGGACCGCCTCGACGGGGGTGCCACCGCGCCCGCCGCCTTGCCGTTGGCCCTGTCGCTGACCTTGGCGCTGTCCGCCCTGACCCTGACCCTGGCCCTGGCCCTGACCACCACCGCCACCCCGACCGCGGCCGCCGCGACGCCGGCGCCGCTTCGCGCCACCTTCGGCAGGCACATCGACGTTGCCCCGACCACCGGTGCCCGGAGGCGGACCGGCCGGCGCGGGCATCGAGTCGCCGATCTGCGGCTTGCGCGCCGGCGCCGCAGGTGCCTTCGGGACGAGTGAGGACTCGTAGGCCTCCCGACTGGCGGGGGTGCCCTCGTGGGGCAGATCGGGCAGCTCGGGATCGCGCTCGTCGCCCGCGGCACCAGACTCGCTGTCGAGGCGCGGGCGACTGCGGTTGCGACCGCCGCGCGATCCGCGTCGGCGACGCTTGGCAGCGGCCGACTCGGTCGTGTCGTCGCTAGACGACGACCGCTGTTCCGATGGTTCCGTGGGTCGGGTGGGCTCGGGAGTGGGGCCGCCGACGGGGTTGCCGGTGGGGAGATCGGTCATTCAGGAGATCCCTTCTCATGACGCACGCGCTCCCGCGTGCGGCGTCGACGTCGCGCCGCTTGCGCCGAGATCCCCGTACGGGATCGGCTCGCAGCGGGCGCCGTCGATCAGCGTCCATTGGTGAGTTCGAAGAGCACGGCCCTCGTGCCACGAAGGGTCGAGGGCCCGGAGCAGCTCCGCGGGGCGGAGGCTGCGGGGCTGGGTGGCGAGCTCGGCTTCGAGCACGGTGTCGGACCGCAGCTCGAGCGCGAGGATCGCCGGGCGAGCGTCGAGCGTCGTCTCGGTGCCCTTGCGCTCGACCACGATCGGCAGCTCGTCGGCAGCGAGCGCTCGTTCCACCGCGGCGGCCAGCGCGTGCGGGGCGTCGGGCCCGACCACCTCGAGCTGCCAGGAGGAGCTCGTCACTGCCGCCTGCAGCGACACCGCGCCCGCCACGAGCGGGATCGCCGCCTGGGCCGTCATCCCCTCGGGGAGGAATGGTGTGACGAGCGGCGGGAGCTCGACGGGGTCGAGATCGGCGTCGGGGTGGAGATCGATGTCCAGATACTCGCCCAGGCTCTCGTATCCCGTCGAAAGCGCCAGCCCGAAGCTGAGCCGGGGCCGGGGGGAGAAGCCCTCGCTGTAGGCGACCCGGACGCCGGCGCGGCGCAGGCCCCGCTCCCAGACCCGGGCGAGGTCGCGGTGCGACAGGAACCGGATCTTGCCGAGCTTCGTGAAGCGGACGCGCTGCCTCATGTGCCCACCGCCACGGGCTTGCGCGACAGCGACACCGGCACCTCGCCACCGCGGTGGAGGTCCTGGCCGGTGCCCTGGCTCCCGCCGGCCGGCGGGACCGCGGACGCCACGACGTGCTCGATGCCGTAGCCGGTGCAAGCCCCGCAGTCGTAGCACGGGGTCCAGCGGCAGTCCTCGAGCCCGAGCTCCTCGAGCGCGTCGCGCCAGTCCTGCCAGAGGAAGTCCTTGTGCAGCCCCGCCGAGAGGTGGTCCCACGGGAGCACCTCGTCGTCTGTGCGGTGCCGGTGGCAGTACCAGTCCATGTCGAGCCCGTGGTCGGCCATGGCCTTCTCCCAGAGATCGAGGCGGAAGTGCTCGCTCCACTCCTGGAAGGTGCCGCCCGCCCGCCAGACCTGCTCGATGACCGGGCCCAGCCGACGATCGCCGCGGCTGACGAGGCCCTCGACGAGGGTGGCCCGCGTGTCGTGCCACTTGAGCTGCACGTTCTTCGCAGTCTTGGCGGCGTCGCGCAGGAGGTTGACCTTGCGCCGCAGCTCGGTCTCGGTGTTCATCCCGAACCACTGGAAGGGCGTGAACGCCTTCGGCACGAACCCGCCGACGCTCACCGTGACCGAGCCGTTCTTCCCGTTGGCCTTCGCCAGCTCCAGGCAGCGACGGGCGAGCTCGATGATGCCGAGCGTGTCCTCGTCGGTCTCGGTGGGGAGTCCCGTGAGGAAGTAGAGCTTGACTCGGCGCCACCCCTGGTCGAACGCCGACTCGACTGCCGCGTAGAGGTCTTCCTCGGTGATGAGCTTGTTGATGACCTGCCGCATCCGCCAGGTGCCAGCCTCGGGGGCGAACGTGAGCCCCGTGCGACGGGCCCGCTGGATCTGCGCGGCGATGCCGACGGTGAACGCGTCGACGCGCAGGCTCGGCAGGCTGACCGACACGTTGCCGCAGCCGGTGTCGTCGTCGATCGCGCGCTTCACGACGTCTTCGATGCCGGAGAAGTCGGCCGTGGAGAGGCTCGTCAGCGCGACCTCGTCGTACCCGGTGCGACGCAATCCCTGTTGCACCATCGACGCCACCTGCTCGGCGGGTCGCTCACGCACGGGCCGCGTGATCATGCCCGCCTGGCAGAAGCGGCACCCGCGCGTGCAGCCGCGGAAGACCTCCACGTTGAGGCGATCGTGGACCACCTCGGTGAGTGGGACGAGCTGCTGCTTCGGATAGGGCCACTCGGCGAGGTCGGCGATCGTGCGCTTCTCGACGACCGCGGGCGCCGCGGCATCGATCGGCCGCGTGCCCTCGAGTCGACCGTCGGGGAGGTAGGTGGCCTCGTAGAGCGACGGGACGTAGACACCCTCGATGCGGGCGAGCGCGCGGAGCACGTCGCGACGGTCGGCGCGACCCGACACCTTCCAGGCGCCGATCGCTGCATTGATGTCGCTCACGACCTCCTCGCCGTCACCGAGCACCACGAAGTCGAGGAAGGCGGCCAGCGGCTCCGGGTTGTAGGTGGCATGGCCACCCGCTCCCACGATCGGGTGGTCAGATGCGCGGTCGGCGGCACCGACGGGGATGCCCGCGAGGTCGAGGCAGTTCAGCAGGTTCGTGTAGACGAGCTCGGAGGACAGGTTGAAGGCGACGACGTCGAACTCGTCCGCGCTGCGGTGGGTGTCGACCGAGAACAGCGGGATGTCCTCGCGGCGCATGACCGCCTCGAGGTCGGTCCACGGGGCGTAGGACCGCTCGGCGAGGGCATCCGGGCGCTCGTTGAGGATCTCATAGAGGATCTGCAGGCCCTGGTTGGGGAGGCCCACCTCGTAGGTGTCGGGGTACACCAAGAGCCACCCGACCCGATGGGGGGCGGGCGCCGGGACCTCGGCACCGAGCTCGCAGCCGATGTAGCGCGCTGGCTTCTGCACCGAGGCGAGGTGCGGCTCGAGACGAGCCCAGACGTCGGCCATGGCCGACCCAGGGTACCGGACCGACCTGGTCAGCCTGGCATCAGGAGAAGCGGCGCATGTGGACGTTGAGGACGAGGCCCATGGCGACGAACGCGGTGAGCGTGCTCGATCCGCCGTAGCTCATGAAGGGCAGCGGGATGCCCGTGACGGGCATGATCCCCATCGTCATCCCCACGTTCTCGAACACCTGGAACACGAACATCGACAGCACGCCGACGCAGATCAGCGTTCCGAGCGTGTCCCGCGCGAGCTGCGCGGTGCGCCAGATCCGCCAGGTGATGATCGACAGCAGCGCGAGCAGCGTGCCGGAGCCCACGAAGCCGAGCTCCTCCCCCAGCGCGGTGAAGATGAAGTCGGTGTGCTGCTCGGGCACGATGTCGAGACGCGTCTGCGTGCCCTTGAACAGCCCAGTGCCGAGCACGCCGCCAGAGCCGATCGCGACCTTCGCCTGGTCCTGGTTGTACGCGGCATCGCGCGCCTTGCAGTCCTTGTTCTCCTGCTCCAGGAACGACGTGAGCCGACACTGCTGGTAGGTGGCGAGCATCCCCGAGTTGAGGACGAACGCCACGCCGACGATCCCGACGAGCGTGAGCGCAACGATGTGGCGCACCTGCGCGCCGCCGATCAGCAGCATCCCCATCCCGACCGCGACGAACACGAGCGTCGTGCCGAGGTCTGGCTGGAGCATGATCAGCGCCATCGGCACGCCGGCCGCGCCGAGGATCGCAGCAAGCCTTCCGAAGTCGAGCTCGCTGTCGAAGTTGGCGATCAGCGACGCGAGCACCACGATCACGACGATCTTCGAGAGCTCCGAGGGCTGGAGCTGGAACGGGCCGAGCTGGAACCACGCCTGCGTCCCCTTGCGCACGCTGCCAAGCCCCGTGACGACCATCACGAGCAACAGGACCACTGCGCCGTACGCGAGCGGCGCGAGCTCGCGGTAACGGCGGTAGTCGAAGAACGCGGTGCCGATCATCGCGAGGACCCCGATGCCCATGAACAGCGCCTGCTTCGTGAGGTAGCTCGTGTCGAAGTCGGCTGGGTCTCGCCCGCGCGTCGCACTGAAGATCATCAGGCAGCCGAGCGCACCGACCGCCATGATGCAGCCGATGAGGACGACGTCGACGTGACGCCACGGCGCCGCGGGGTTCCTCGAGGTCTTGCCGAGCGCTCCCGGAGCGACGCGAACACGTGACGAGAAGGTCGACGCCATCAGTCGCGCACGTCCCCGCCCTCAGGCACCAGCGCGCCGAGGTCGCCGAGCTTCCCGCCGATCGGTGCGGCAGGAAGCGGCACCGTCCCCGACAGCACGTCGAAGAGCCGCCGAGCGACCGGCGCCGCCACCGAGCCGCCGTAGCCGGACTCCTCGAGCAGCACCGACACGGCGAAGCGCGGCGCCGAGGCCGGACCGAAGGCACCGAACACGGCGGTCGGGGCCTTGCGGCTCACCTGCGCGGTGCCGGTCTTCGCGGCGACGGGGAACGCGTCCGATGGGAACCCCGCGAACGCGCCGACCGCGGTGCCGCCCTCCTTCGTGGTGACGCCGAGCAGGCCGTCGACGATCGCCTGCCGCCAGTCGTCGTTCATCGGGATCGTGCCGGCCCGCTGCGGTGTGATCGCACGCTTCGGCTTGCCCGTGACGCCGTCACGGACCTCCTTCGCCACCTGCGGAACCCACCGGGTGCCGCCGTTGCCGATCGCGGCGTATGCCGTGGCGAGCTGCAGCGGGGTCACGAGCACGTCGCCCTGGCCGATCGCCATGTTGACGCTGTTGCCCGTGCGCCATCCCGCCGCGTCGGTTGTGCACGAGACCTGCTTGCAGTAGTCGGCGAGCCACTTCGGCGACGGGATCCGACCCACCTGTTCACCCGTCAGGTCGATGCCGGTCTTCTGGTAGAAGCCCCAGCGCTCCAGGAGGTCGGCGAACGACTCGGGGCCGCCGAGCGCCTTCTGGCCGATCCAGAAGCGCGCGCCGAGGTTGTAGTAGTAGAAGTCCGACGACACCGTGAGCGAGCGCCGCAGGTCGACCGTGCCGTAGGCCTTCCCGTCGTCGTTCCGGAAGAAGCACGAGTCGCCCTTGCAGTCGGGCACCTCGTACCTCCCCGTGTCGTGCACGGTCGTGTTGGGGGTGATGAGCCCGGCGGTGAGCGCGGAGAGCGCGGTGAACGGCTTGAAGGTGGAGCCGGGTGCGTACTGCCCCTGCAGGGCCCAGTTGTTCAGTGGGTAGTGGTTGGCGGGGTCCTTCAGATCGGCCCACTCCGTCTGGCTGATGCCGTCGACGAAGTCCGTCGGCGCGTAGTTGGGGAACGAGGCCAGCGCGAGGACGGCCCCGTTGCCGGGGTCGAGCACGACGGTGGATCCGACCTTGCCGACGTTGGGCTGGTCGTCCCCGCGGGGCGGCCGGGTCGCGGCTCTCGCGAGCGCCGTCTGCAGGGCTTGCTCGGCGGTGGCTTGGACATCGATGTCGATGTTGAGCACCACGTCGTCACCCGGGATCGGTGCGGTCGTGCCGTCGGGGATCACCCGAACGGTGTTGTTGTCGGCGTCGACCTCGAGCTGTGTCATGCCTGGCGTTCCGCGGAGGTCGTCCTCGTAGACCTTCTCGATCCCGGACTTCCCGATCTCGTCGTTCAAGGTGTACGGCTTGGCCGCCTTGCCCTTGGCGTCGAACTCCGTCTTGGTGATCTTCGCGGTGTAGCCGAGCACGTGTGCGGCGAGCCGGCCGTAGGGATACCGCCGCACCGCGACCCGGTCGGCAGCCACCGACGGGAGCTCGGCGGCGTGCTCGTCGATCCAGATCTTCAGCTCCTCCGGGACGTCACTGGCGACGGGAACCGGCACGTAGGGGCTGTAGCGCGTGTCGGCGACGCGCGCTTCGAGGCGGTCGACGGTCATCGGGATGCCAGACCGCGCGAGCGCTTCAGCGAGGCGGGTGAGGACGTCGGTGCGCTCCTTTGCCGGGAGCGCGCTGAGCTCGGCACGCTCGATCGTGACCTGCACCGAGATGCGGTTGTCGACGAGCACCTTGCCATTGCGGTCGAGGATCCGTCCGCGCGGTGCCTCCACGGGGACGGTGCGGATGCGGTTGGCCTGCGCTTCGACCTGGAACTGGTCGCTCGCCATGACCTGCAGGTACCAGAGGCGTGCGAACAGCGAGGCGAACAACGCGAACACCACGATGCCGAGCAGCGACAGGCGCAGCCGGTGCGAGTCCTGGCTCACCACGACGGCATCACCGCATCACCGGGCGGGTGCGCAGCCTGACAGCGTCGCCCACCGCCCAGCGCACCACACGGAGCATCGGAAGCGCCCCCATGCCGCTCAGGAAGCCGACGACGCCGGCGATCCGCAGGAGATCGGTCCCGAGGAGCTCCTCCCCGACCATCGTCCCGAACACGCCGTACAGGATGACACCCAGCGCGCTCGCCGCGGCCGCGGTGGACACCGGGATCCACCAGGCGGCCCGGAGGACCGAGTCCTGCAGGGATCCGGCCAGGTAGGCGACGATCGCATAGGAGAGCGCGGACAGCCCGAACGGCGTCTGGAGGAGCGCGTCGAACGTGATCCCGGCCGCGAATCCCACCACGGCGCCACGATCAGGCCCGGCCGCAAGGCCAGCGCACACGGCGACGAGCAACATGAGATCGCCCTGCACGCCGGCGACCTCGAGGCGCGTGACGAAGCCGAGCTGGATCGTGAGCGCAACCACCAGCACGAGCGAGGTGCGCGTGGCCACGAGCACCGATCCCTGCCTCATGACGTGGGCGCCGGCCAGAGCAGGACAGTGACGAAGGCAAGACGCTCGGTGTCGGCCAGCGGTCGCACCACGAGGTCGAGCGTGAGACCACCGCTGCCCTTGCGCGTCGAGCGCACCTTGCCGACCGGGATGTCTCCGGGGAACGTGCTCCGATCAGTGCCGCTCGTGGTGAGCGCGGCGCCTGCCTTGACCTTCGCGTTCACCTCGAGGCTCGTGTCGACGACGAGGTCCTCGCCCTCGCCACGGCCGAGCGCAGTGCCGAGGGTGCCGTCGGGCAGGAGGCGCACGCCGACCGCGAACTCCGGATCGGTGATCAGCTGCACGGTGGCCCGATCGGACGTGACCTGCACGACGCGGCCGACGAGACCCGCGCCGTCGACCACCGGCATGCCCACCTTGAAGCCCGCCTCCGAGCCCTTGTCGATCTCGATCGTGTGCGAGAAGTTCGAGGCGGGTCCCGCCACGACACGCGCCCGCACCACGGGGATGTCTCCCACCCACGGGATGTCGACCTGCTTGAGCAGCGCGGCGAGCTGCTTGGCCGCATCCTCGTCGAGCACCTCCTTGCCTCGGAGCGCGTCGAGCTGGGCGCGCAGGTCGTCGTTCTCGGCCTTCAGGTCGCCGTACCCGGTGATCCCGTGCCACGCGTTCGACACCGGATCGCTGATCGCCTCCGCGGTGCCGCGCAGCGGCGAGAAGGCCGAGCTCGCCGTGCGACGCACGCTCGCGATGATCGGCGCGTCGCGGAAGTCGAGCGTCAGCACCGCCAGTGACGTCAGCACCAGCAGCGCGAGCGTCAGGCGGGATCGGCCGGTGCGCCGGGAGAGGGCCACTGGCTACAGCGTGGGCGTCAGTGGTTCGTCGAGGAGAACAGCACGCCCTTCAGGGCGTCGAACTCCTCGAGCGACTGCCCCGAACCGATGGCCACGGCGTGGAGGGGGTCGGGGGCGATCACGATGGGCATGCCCGTCTCGTGGTGGAGCCGGGCCTGGATCCCGTGGAGGAGCGCTCCGCCGCCAGCGAGCGTGATGCCCTTCTCCATGATGTCGGCGGCGAGCTCGGGCGGCGTCTTGTCGAGCGTGACCTTGACGGCGTCGGTGATGGCGGAGACAGGCTCTTCCATCGCCTCGCGGATCTCCTCGGTGGTGGTGACGATCGTCTTCGGCAGACCGGTGACGAGGTCACGGCCGCGGATCTCGGCGTGGAGCTCCTCTTCGAGCGGCCACGCGGACCCGAGCGCGATCTTGACCTCCTCCGCGGTGCGATCGCCGATCGCGAGGCTGTACTCCTTCTTGATGAACTGCACGATCGCGTCGTCGAGCTCGTCGCCACCGACGCGCACGGACTGACTGGCGACGATGCCACCGAGCGAGATGACCGCGACCTCCGTGGTGCCTCCGCCGATGTCGACGATCATGTTGCCGGTGGGCTCCTGCACGGGCAGGCCCGCACCGATCGCGGCAGCCATCGGCTCTTCGATGATGTAGGCGGGCTTGCGTGCGCCCGCGTACTCCGCGGCCTCTTGCACCGCGCGCTGCTCCACTCCGGTGATGCCCGAGGGCACGCAGATCACCATGCGCGGCTTCGTCCAGCGGCGGTTGTTCACCTTCTGGATGAAGTAGCGGAGCATCTTCTCGCAGATCTCGAAGTCGGCGATGACGCCGTCCTTCAGGGGGCGGATGGCCTGGATGTGGCTCGGCGTGCGCCCGATCATCCGCTTCGCCTCGACGCCGACCGCGAGCGGGCGACCGTCGCGCACGTTGACCGCGACCACCGAGGGCTCGTTGAGGACGATCCCCCGACCGCGCACGTAGACCACGGTGTTGGCCGTGCCGAGGTCGACCGCCATGTCGCGGCCCATGATCGAGGAAAGGACGTTCTCGGACATCGCGGCAAGGCCTCCGCTCGCTGCCACCGGGCTCGGCGCAGCCTACTCGTGCACTGTTTGGGCGGCAGGGGCGTCCCTGCTGCCCTGACCGGAGAGGAGCCGAGGCTCCGTAACGGGATTGCAACAATTCGCTCTCGGTCGCGCCGCCGTCAGCGGCCGGGGAACCAGAGCGCGATCTCGCGCGCCGCCGAATCGTGCCCGTCGGACGCGTGCACGAGGTTCTCGGTCGTGGTGGTGGCGAAGTCGCCTCGGATCGTGCCGGGCTCGGCGTCGTCGACCTTGGTGGCACCGACGACCTTGCGGATGAGCGAGAACGTGTTGTCGGCCGGGCCCTCCACGATCATCGCCAGCACGGGCGCCCGCGTGATGAAGGCCACCAGCTCGCCGTAGAAGGGTTGGTCGGCGAGCTCGGCGTAGTGCTCCTCGGCGAGCGCCTTGTCGACCGTGCGCATCTCGGCGGCGACGAGCGTGAAGCCCTTGCGCTCCAGTCGGCCGACGATCTCACCGACGAGGCCTCGCTCCACGGCGTCGGGCTTGCACATCACAAAGGTCCGGTTCATGGCCGGCAGGCTATCGACTGCTTCGCGCCGCGCCGACCGTGTAGAGGCTGCCCGTCACCACCACCGCGTCGTCGGGCGACGAGGCGTCGAGCGCGGCGTGGACCGCGGCGCGGACCTCGGCCACGACGCGCGCGACGCCGCCTGCGGCACGAACGTGCGCGGCGAGCACCTCGGCCGGGAGCGCGCGCGGCGAGTCGGGCGTGCAGCACACGACCTCGGCCGCGTCAGCGGCGCCGAGCGCGGCGAGCACCTCGGCCGGATCGCGACCGTCGAGCATGCCCACGACCAGCCGCCGATCGCCGCGCACGGAGAACCCCTCATCGAGCGTGTGCGCGAGCGCGCGTGCACCTTCGGGGTTGTGTGCGCCGTCGAGGATCAGCAGCGGATCCCGCTGCACGATCTCGAAGCGACCAGGGTTGCGCACCGCGGCGAACGCCTCACGAACGAGCGCGTCCTCCAGCGGACGGCCGAAGAACGCCTCCGCGGCAGCAAGCGCGATCGCGGCGTTGTCACCCTGGTGCTCCCCGTGCAGCGGAAGCATCACGTCGTCGTACGCCGCGCCCGGCGTACGCAGGTCGAGCACGCGGCCACCGACGGCGAGACGGTTGGTGGAGAACCCGAAGTCTTCGTCGCGCCGCCAGATCGCCTCGGCCGGCGTGGCCTGGAAGATCGGCTCGAGCGCGGGATCGCGCTCGCCGAGCACGAAGGTTGCCCCCTCCTTGACGATCCCTGCCTTCTCCTGGGCGATGCGCGCCCGCCAGTCGCCGAGCCCATCGGTGTGGTCGTGACCGACGTTGGTGAGCACCGCGACGACGCCGTCGACCACGTTGGTGGCGTCCCAGCGCCCGAGCAGGCCCACCTCGACCACAGCCGCCGCGACGGCCTCGTCGGAGAACCAGCGGAACGCGGCGGCGGTGAGCAGCTCGAAGTACGACGGCGTGTGCGTCAGCAGCGTCTCGATCGCGGCGAGGTCGGTGAGCAGCGCCGCGAGCGCCGCGTCGGTGATCGACTCGCCGTTGCGCGACAGGCGCTCGTTGATGGTCTCGAGGTGCGGGCTCGTGTAGGTGCCCACGGACAGGTCGTGCGCGCCGATGAGCGCCGTGACGATCCGTGCCACCGACCCCTTGCCGTTGGTCCCGGTGACGTGGATCGTCGGCTGGTGGCGCTGCGGGTCGCCGAGCACTCCGCACAGCTCGCGCATGTTGTCGAGCTTGAGGCCCACGACCTTGCCGGCCACGGCGGTGCTCGTCTCGAGGTTGATGTGCTGGCCCAGCCAGGCCAGCGACTCCGCCAGGTTCAGGACGCGGCCCGTCGGGGACGCTGCTGCCGTGGCGCCTCGGTGCGCGGCACGAGGGTTGGGTTGACCTTGTCGAGCACCACCTGGCGGTCGATCACGCAGCGTTCGACGTCGGAGCGCGACGGCAGGTCGTACATGACGTTCAGGAGAACCTCTTCGAGGATGGCGCGAAGCCCACGCGCGCCGGTGCCGCGCAGGAGCGCCTGATCGGCGACGGCTTCGAGCGCGTCGTCGGTGAACTCGAGCTCCACGTCTTCGAGCTCGAAGAACTTGCGGAACTGCTTAACGAGCGCGTTCTTCGGCTCGCCGAGGATGCGGATGAGCGCCTCCTGGTCGAGCGGCGAGACCGCGCCGATGACCGGGAGACGCCCGATGAACTCGGGGATGAGCCCGAACTTGAGCAGGTCTTCGGGGAGGACGTTGGTGAGCACCGAGCCGGCTTCGCGCTCGTCGTAGCGGCGGATGTCGGAGGTGAAGCCGATGCCGTTGGAGCCGAGCCGGCCCTCGATGATCTTCTCGATCCCGGCGAACGCGCCGCCGCAGATGAAGAGGATGTTGGTGGTGTCGATCTGGATGAACTCTTGGTGGGGGTGCTTGCGGCCACCCTGCGGCGGGACCGACGCGGTGGTGCCCTCGAGGATCTTGAGCAGTGCTTGCTGCACGCCTTCGCCCGAGACGTCCCTGGTGATCGACGGGTTCTCGCTCTTGCGTGCGATCTTGTCGATCTCGTCGATGTAGATGATCCCGGTCTCGGCCTTCTTGACGTCGTAGTCGGCGGCCTGGATCAGCTTCAGCAGGATGTTCTCGACGTCTTCGCCGACGTAGCCGGCCTCGGTGAGCGCCGTGGCATCGGCGATCGCGAACGGCACGTTGAGCATGCGCGCGAGCGTCTGCGCGAGGAGCGTCTTGCCGCATCCGGTGGGGCCGAGCAGCAGGATGTTCGACTTCGCGAGCTCGACGTCGTCGTAGTGCGAAGCGCCGAACTGCACGCGCTTGTAGTGGTTGTAGACGGCGACGGAGAGGATCTTCTTCGCGTGGTCCTGGCCGATGATGTAGTCGTCGAGGAAGTCGTAGATCTCACGCGGCTTGGGCAGCTCGTCGAAGCGCAGCTCCGAGGTCTCGGAGAGCTCTTCCTCGATGATCTCGTTGCAGAGGTCGATGCACTCGTCGCAGATGTAGACGCCGGGGCCTGCGATGAGCTTCTTGACCTGCTTCTGCGACTTGCCGCAGAACGAGCACTTCAGCAGCTCGCCGCCGTCTCCGAACTTGGCCACGTCGTCGTCCCCCGAATCCCTTCGTCGTGCCGGTCAGCTTGCTCGCGTGATCGGGCCGCTCTTGTCGGCCAGCGTGCGGGCCGTGATGACCTCGTCGATGATGCCGTATTCGCGCGCTTCTTCCGCGGACATCACGAAGTCGCGCTCTGTGTCCGTGTGGATCTTGTCGGCTTCCTGTCCCGTGTGGTGGGCGAGGAGATCGTCGAGCTGGACCCGCATGCGCAGGATCTCACGGGCCGCGAGCTCGACGTCGGTGGCCTGGCCGCCTGCCTGGCCCCACGGCTGGTGCAGCAGCACGCGAGCGTGCGGCAGCGCGAGGCGCTTGCCCTTGGTGCCAGCGGCGAGGAGGACCGCGGCGGCCGACGCAGCTTGCCCGAAGCAGATCGTCGAGATGTCGGGCTTCACGAAGCTCATCGTGTCGTAGATCGCGAACAGCGCCGTGATGTCGCCGCCGGGGCTGTTGATGTAGATGTTGATGTCGCGATCCGCGTTCTCCGACTCGAGGTGGAGGAGCTGCGCGCAGATGAGGTTGGCGATCGTGTCGTCGATCGGGGTGCCCAAGAAGATGATGTGCTCCTTGAGCAGGCGCGAGTACAGGTCGTACGCACGCTCACCTCGGTTCGTGGACTCGACGACGGTCGGCACCAGGTAGTTGCGGACCACGTGCTCGTGCTGGCCGATCACATCCATCACTCGTCGTCTTCCGTTTCGTCGGCGACCTCGGTCGCGGTGTCCTCGGCGTCGTCCGTGTCGTCACTCTCCACCGGGAGCTCGAGCTCGCTGCGGTCGATCACCGCACCCTCGGGGTCGAGCACCTCGGCCCGCTCCAAGAGCCACTCGAGCGCCTTGCGCTTCCTGATGTCGGATCGTACCGCCGACAGTTGGCCGACGCGCTCGAACCGGGCCCGGACCTCCTCCGGCGTCTGGTCGACGCGGGCGGCCACGCTCTGGATCTCGTCGTCGAGCTCGTCGTCGGTGCAGTCGATGCCCTCCGCGTCGGCGACTGCCCGCAGCGCGAGGTCGACCTTGACACCCGAGGTGGCGGTTTCGCGCAGCTCGGTGCTGAAGGTCTCGGGGTCGGCGCCGGTCATGGCGAGGTACTGCTCGAGCTGCATCCCCTGCGCCTGGAGCCGCAGCGCCAGGTCCTGCAGACGGTCCTGCATCTCGTGGCTGATGAGGGCATCGGGGAGGTCTTGCGTGACGAGGGCGGCGAGCGCCTCGCCGACCTTCTCGCGCAGCGCCATCTGGGCCTGCACCTTGCGGACGCGGATCATGCGCTCAGCGAGGCTGGCGCGCAGCTCGCCGAGGGTCTCGAACTCCGACGCCTCCGCGGCCCATTCGTCGGTGGCCTCGGGCAGGACCTTCTCCTTCACGTCCTGCACGACGATCTCGAAGTGGAGCTGACCGGTCTCGTCGGGATCCGGGTGGGTGGCGTCAAAGCTCAGGGTGTCGCCCGCCTTCGCCCCCACGAGGTGCTCGTCGACCTCCGGGGTGATGACGCCCGATCCGACCGTGTAGCTGTAGTCGTCGGCGGTGAGGCCGGCCTGGGGCTCACCGTCGAGCGTGCCGGCGACGTCGATGGTGACGGTGTCGCCTTCCTGGGCCGGGCGGTGGACCTCCACGAGCGTGCTGTCGAGGCCTCGCATCCGGTCGATCTGTGCGTCGAGCGCGTCCTCGTCGACGCTGGGACGCTCGAGCGTGACGGTGAGCGAGCCGTAGCCGGGCACCTCGATCGTGGGCCGTACCTCGACCACCGCGTCGAAGGCGACGTCGCCCGCCTCCTGGCCGCCGGTGATGTCGATCTCGGGCGGTGCGATCACGTCGACGTCGTGCTCGATGACGGCCGCCGAGTAGTACTCGGGCAGGGAGTCCTGGAGCGCCTGCTCACGACCGATCATCGGACCGAATCGGGTCTCGAGGATCTTGCGGGGGGCCTTGCCGGGCCGGAAGCCCGGGATCCGGACCTCCTTGGCGATCTTCTTGAAGGCCGCGTTCACGGCCTCCTCGAACTCACCGGCGTCGACCTCGACGCACAGCTTGACCTTGTTGCCCTCGAGGGGTTCGACGGTGGATCTCATGCGAGGGGCGAGTGTATCGGTGGGGGTGTGTCGACCCGGCACGCCGTTTCAGGGCCGCGGAAGGGCCGCAACTACGCTCGGCGCCGTCCACGGGGAGTGGCGCAGTGGTAGCGCACCTGCTTTGGGAGCAGGAGGTCGGGGGTTCGAATCCCCCCTCCCCGACCATCTCTGGGAGGCTGCGCGGGATGGCTGACGCCGATGCTCGTGCTGGAGAGATCGAGGCGACGTTCGGGTTCGTCGACCTGGCCGGGTTCACGGCGCTCACCGAGGTCCACGGTGACAGCGAGGCGGTGACGCTCGTCGATCGGTTCGAGGCGATCACGACAGAGGCACTCGGCGTTGGCGATCGCCTCGTGAAGACGATCGGCGACGCCGTCATGGTCGTGTTCGCCGATCCCTCCGCTGCGATCTCGGCGCTCACCCGGCTCTTCACCACCGCCAGCGCCGAACCGGGTCTGCCGGTCCTGCGCGCGGGGCTCCACCACGGCGCGGCGATCGCACGATCCGGCGACTACCTCGGCGGGAGCGTGAACCTCGCGGCCCGCGTGGCGGGACAGGCCCACGGTGGCCAGGTGCTCGCCACGGACGAGGTGGCCGAGGCGGCCCGCCGCGCCGGCGTGACCGTCGTGGACCTCGGTGCGTTCGAGCTGCGCAACCTGGCGCAACCCGTCGAGCTCTTCGAGCTCGAGGTGTGCCCCGCCGCCGCGGGGACCGCGATCGATCCGGTGTGCCGGATGCAGGTGGCCCGTGCCGAAGCCGCCGGACGGCTGCGCCACCACGACCGGGACTACTGGTTCTGCAGCCTCGGCTGCGTAGCAGCGTTCGCGGAGGATCCCGACCGGCACGTCACCGCACCGAGCTGAGGGCTGCGCGCCGAGAGGCTCACCAGGCGACCTCGTCGCAGCCGGTGTGGGTGTCGGGCTCGATCTGGAGGGTGGCGTGGTCGATCCGATGGACGTCGCGCAGCAGCACCCGGGCCTGGTCGAGGACCGAGTGGGTGTCGGTCCCAGCGCGCACCATCAGATGTGCGGACGCGACGTCCATCTCCGACGTGAGCGTCCAGATGTGCAGGTCGTGCACGTCGACCACGCCGTCGAGGCCCGCGAGCGCTGCTTCAATGGCGTCGAGATCGGTGCCTGGTGGCGCGGCCTGGACGAGGATCCGCACCGCTCGGCTGGCGAGACGCAACGTGCGCGGAACGATCCACAAGCCGATCGCGATGCCCACCGCCGGATCGACCCATGTCGAGCCGGTGACCTGGATGATGACCGCCGCCACGATGACGCCCACCGAGCCCACCGTGTCGGCGACCACCTCGAGGTACGCGCCCTCCACGTTGAGCGACTCCTTGGAGCCCGAGCGCAGCAGCGCGAACGCGACGAGGTTCGCGACGAGCCCGAGCGATGCGACGACGAGCATCGGCGCGCCGAGCACGTCCGGCGGGTCGTTGAACCGGCTGACCGCCTCCACGAGGACGTAGATCGCCACTCCGATGAGCAGCACGGCGTTGGCGAGCGCGGCGAGGATCTCGAGCCGGTAGAGCCCGAACGTGTGGTGCCGACGGTCCGAGCCGCGACTCGCGAGCTGGATCGCGGCGAGCGACATCCCGAGACCCAGCACGTCGGTGAGCATGTGGCCGGCGTCGGAGAGCAGCGCGAGCGAGCGCGTGGCAAGGCCCGCGACGACCTCCACCACCATGAACACGGCCAGCAGCCCGAACGCCACCGCGAGGGGCGCCCTGTGCCGTTCGCCGGCCCGGATCGGGCCGTGGTGGTGACCGTGGTCGCCGCTCACGGGTGCTCCAGCCACAGGTCCAGCAGGTGCTCAGATATCGCACGCCACCGGCGTGGCGTCAAGTCCGCCGTCCTGCGCCGCACGCCGACCATGATGGGTCGATGCTGGGGAAGCGTTGGAGGTGCGCGGGCGCACGGCACTACGGTCGCCGTCATCTGGCGGGCGTAGCTCAACGGCTAGAGCCCCAGCCTTCCAAGCTGGTGGTGCGGGTTCGATTCCCGTCGCCCGCTCCAGTCCGCAGTCGAGGTGCATGACCCTGAACCCCCCCGAGAAGCTCGTCCTGAGTGCCGCCGCGCTGCTCTTCGCCGTAGGCAGCGCGCTCGCGATCGCGCGGCCTGGGGACCTCGGCGGGCGCGACTCGGCCGCACCCGCCGCGGCCACCAGCACGACCTCGACGACCACTTCCACGACCGTGCCAGCCACGACCACCTCGACCATGGGCGACGCGCCGACGCCGGCGATCGAAGGCAGCGGTCTCGGGACCTCGACGCCACCCACGGGCGGGGTCGACGGCGTTGCGCAGACCGGCATGGAGTCGATGCTGGGCGTCGGGCTCGGGCTGCTCGGCCTCGGCTTGGGGTTGCGTCGGGTCGTGCGCCCGGTCGCCTGAGGGACGGGCACTCGAGCGCCTCCGGCACGACTCGAACGTGCGACCGTCGGATTAGAAGTCCGCTGCTCTGTCCATCTGAGCTACGGAGGCCCGCTTCGAAGCGTAGGCGTCAGACCTCGAGCGCTCGTTCACGGTTGATGAGCGATGCCCGTGCTGACCTATGCTGACCGCTCCCATGGTGGCCGTAGCTCAGGTGGTTAGAGCGCCAGGTTGTGGCCCTGGAGGCCGGCGGTTCAAGTCCCCTCTGTCACCCCAAGCAGCACCGTTCGACCACACGACCAGTAGGCCTTCGTAGCCAGGCGCGCGAGCGCCTAGGCTGCGAGGTCCACACGCCCCTCTAGCTCAATTGGTCAGAGCGTCGGACTCTTAATCCGCAGGTTCTGGGTTCGAGTCCCAGGGGGGGTACGACACAGGGACCAGGGCACTCCGTCGAGGAACCCTGGTCTCGTGCCGTTTCGGGCACGGTCGGGGCGATCGGCCTCAGAATGCTTCAGCCCCTGATGTAATGTTCAGCCACCGGTGTATTATCACGCGATGCCGGTGATGCTCGAAACGATCAACCTCGAAGCGCTTGCCCGCGTCGGACGTGCGCTCGCCGACGACACTCGCAGGCGCCTCCTCATGGAGCTGCTTGCTGGGTCCGCCTATCCGTCCGACCTTGCCGAGGCGCTCGGGACGACCAAGGCGAACGTGTCGAACCATCTCGCCTGTCTGCGCGACTGCGGGCTCGTGCGAGGTACCCACCAGGGCCGCAAGGTTCTCTACGAGCTCGCCGACGATCGACTGGCCAGCGCGCTGACCGACCTCGCCGGTCTCGTCGTCTCGCCCTACTGCCCTGAGGAGGATCGATGAGCCGACTGAGGATGCCCGCCACGGTCCATGGGCACTACCGCCGCGAACGCGCTCGCGCGGCCGAGGCCGAGCGCGCCGGCGAGCTTGAGCGCGCATGGCGGCATCTCGAGCGCGCACACATCCTCTCCCAAGCGTTCGCCGTCGCCCACGTCGGCTCGCACGTCGCGATGCTGCGCCTCGGGGTGCGCGAACGGGATCGCCGGGAAGTCGTCGGCCAAGTCGTCCGCATCGTCGTCGCCGGGCCTGCCTCCCTCCGGGGCGCGACCCCGACCGGCAACAACGGGCGCGCACGGGTACCGCTCCGCCAGTCGGCACCGATCCCTGACGATCTGGCGAGCGCGCTCGGCGCCGCATCCTGATCGCCGTCTCCTTCCTTGCGCTCGCGGCCCACGTCGCCGTCGAGTCAGTCCGATCGGTCATGATGGGCGCTGACCCAGCCACGAGCCCGGTCGGCGGCGGCATCGCCGTGACGAGCCTGCTTGCGATGCTGCGCCTCGCGACCGACAGCGCCCTTGACCTTCAACCCGGGTCGAACCCGTAGGTTGGGCGCATGCGCACCTTCACGATCGGAGAGGTTGCCCAGCGAACCGGCTTCACCACCTCGGCGCTCCGCTACTACGACCGCCGCGGGCTCGTGTCGCCGGTGACGCGCAGCGACAGCGGGTACCGGGTCTACGACGACCACGCGCTGGCGCGCCTCGCGTTCATCGCGCGCGCCAAGAAGCTCGGCTGCTCGCTCGAGGACATCGTCGATCTCGTCGCGATCTGGGACGGCGAGCAATGCAGGCCGACCGTGCGACGGTTCCACGAGCTCGTGACATCGAACACCGCCGCCACGCAGGCGCAGCTCGCCGAGCTGACCGCCTTTGCTGCGCAGCTTCAGGCTGCCGCCCGGCAGCTCTCGGGCCCGGCCAGCGATGGCCCCTGCGGTGAGGGCTGCGCCTGCGTCTCGGGTCACACGAGCAGGCGCATCGCGGTGTCGGTCGTCTCCAAGCCGGCCGAAGCTCCGATCGCGTGCACGCTCGACGCGGCGGCGATGCCCGACCGGCTCGCGAAGTGGCAGACGCTCCTCGACCAAGCTGAGACACGCGGGCGAACCGCCGACGGCGCGTTGCGGCTCGGGTTCGCCGCAGATGTGTCGTGGGCGGAGCTCGCAAGGCTCGTCAGCGCGGAGCAGGCGTGCTGCGCGTTCTTCGCGTTCACCATCACCGTGGACCAACGCGGGGTCGGACTCGAAGTGCGAGCCCCGGACGGTGCCGATGAGATCGTCACTGCGCTGTTCGGAGAGGCGGCATGACCGAGCCCACCACGACGAAGAAGGAGCCGTTCCGCGTCGTCGGCATCGGCATCGCTGCGTGTGCCGCGTGCTGTGCCGGGCCGATCCTCGCCGTCCTCGGCGGGCTGAGCGTCGTCGGGACGATCGGCAGCCTCTTCGTCGGAGCGGCCGGGATCGCGGTGGCCATGCTTGCCGGAGCGGCGTACCTCGGCGTACGTCGCCGCAGCACCGAACCCTCGTGCTCGACGGACTCGGAACCCGTGCGCGTCGCTCCCCCGTCGCGGCGCACCTAGCACTCCGACCGCGAGCCTGGTCAGTGTGCGGTGGGGGCGGTGACGAGGGCCCCTTGGAAGCGAAGGCACATGCGCACGCCGCCGGAGGGCTCGGGCTCGGCCCACGCCTCGCCACCCATGCGCTGCATGAGCGTACGCACGGTCGCCAGACCGGTCCCCGTGCCGCCGACCCCGTCCGCGGAGCGGCCACGCCGGCCAGGCTGGAACACGGCCTCGAGCTCGTCGGTGCTGATGCCCTTGCCGGTGTCGGCCACAACGATGACCCACGCGTCAGCACCATCGGTGCGTGCCTGAAGGTCGACCACGAGCGGTCGCTCCTCGTGGCGGTAGCGGCCGGCGTTCTGGATCAGGTTGGCGAGGATCTGCGTGACGAGACCCCAGTCGGCCGCCACGGTGGGCAGGTCGCCCACGATCACCTCGGCGCCGCCGATCTCGGCGATCAAGCCGGGCACGAGATCCGACACGAGACGGGCCATGTCGACCGGCACGAGGCTGAGCTCCTCGTCGACGGCGTTGCGATAGAGCGCGTCGATCGCGGCCGACACTCGGTCCTTGCCGCGCAGGGCGCCGGCGAGCCACTCGCGATGCTCGTCGTCGAGCTCGGTCGCCTCCTCCCGGAGGAGCGAGAGGAACCCGTCGAGGGCGACGACCGGCTGCATGAGGTCGTGCGACAAGGTGCTGGCGAAGGTCTCGAGGCGCACGTTGGCCGCTGCCACGTCGGCCGCGTGCAGCCCGAGTGCCTCGTGCGCCAACGCGAGCTCTGCGGCTGCGGCTCGTTGCTCGCTCACGTCGCGCGCGAGCACGACGAGACCCATCCGCGTGCCGCTCGCGTCGACGATCGGACCGAACGTCACGTCGACGGCGCGCTCCTCGCCGGTCGAGCTAAGCCAGGTTGCGTCGGGCCAGCGCACCGCGGCGCCCGCCGTGGCGTCGCCGACCGTGCGCGCGAGGAACAGCTGCGACCGCGCGTCGACGAGCCGGGTGAGCGTCGAGCCGAGCATCTCCTTCTCCGTCCAGCCGAAGAGGCGTTCGGCTGCTGGGTTCCACAGCGTGCACCGACCGAGCTCGTCGGTGATGACGAGCGCATCGGGTGACGCAGCAACGACGCTGCGGAGCACCGCCGCGTCTTCGCTCGCGCGCCGCGTCTCCTCGATGCTGCGCACCTGCCGCAACAGGCGAGCGTGGGTGCCGTTCGCCTGGTGGTCCCCGGGCACACCGGTGACCGTCACCTCGACCCAGCGCGGCAGACCGTCACGGCCCACGACACGCTCTTCGACGACGTAGGTGGGGCACTCACCACGCAGGAGCGCGTCCATCCCAGCGAGATCCTCGCGGAGGTCCTCAGGGTGCACGGCTTCCCAGCAGGTCATGTCGAGGAGCTCGTCGACCTCGCGTCCGAGCAGACGAGCCACGGCTGGGTTGGCTGCGAGATGTCGACCGGCCTCGTCGATGAGGACCATCCCGATCGGCGCGCTCTCGAACACAGCCTCCACGAAGCGGGTGGCGCTCAGCGCCGACGGCGAGCCCTCCCAGAGCTCCTGGTTCTCGGCGGGGCGACGATCGAGCGAGTCGTTCGCCGCTCGGTCCGCCGTCGCGATCGTGGCATCGAGGTCCTCACCGGGCCTCGCATAGAGCCAGCCCTGCGCGAGCTCGCAGCCGAGCGAGCGAAGCATCTGCTCCTGCACCGGCCGCTCGACGCCCTCAGCGACAGTGTCGAGACCGAGCGACTGGGCAAGGCGGACGACGCCGCGCACGATCGTGGCGGCGTCACCATCGGCGTCCATCTGCGCGACGAACGAGCGATCGATCTTCAGCTCGTCGAGGTGATAGCGCTGCAACGCGACGAGCGACGACGCACCCGTGCCGAAGTCGTCGACGGACAGCCGGATGCCGCGCTCCTGCAGCGACAGGAGGATTGGTCCCACCGCATGACCGAGCGCGTGCAACGAGTCCTCGCCGACCTCCAACCAGAGGCTCGACGCGTCGAACCCCGTCGCGTCAAGCAGGCCGTGGAGACGGTTGACGAAGTCGGGATGCTCGAGCTGGCGCAGCGACAGGTTCACGGACAGCCGAAGCGGCGAACGGGCCGGGTTGCGCGTGTTCCACCGCATCACGTCGGCGAACGCGCGCTCCATCACGCGATGCCCGATGTCCACGATGCTCCCGGTGCGCTCGGCAAGCCCGAGGAACACCTGCGTGTCGAGCACGCGATCAGCGCGATGCCACCGGGCGAGCGCCTCGACGCCGACCACGAGCCCGTTGGTCAGCCCGACGATCGGGAGGTAGTGGACACGCACCTCGTCACGCTCGACCGCGAGCAGCAGATCGGCGGTGAGGTCCACCGAGGCGTCGATGGCAGTCACCAGCACGCCGCCTCGCGCTCGGATCCCTGGGTGGAACCGGGCAGGCGGGGCGCGACGAGGCCGAGACGGATGGCCTCGGAGACCGCGGAGAGGCGGTCGTGCACGCCGAGCTTGAGCATCGCTCGCGCGAGATGGTTGCGAACGGTGTTGTTGCTGATGCAGAGGCGACGCGCTGCCGCCAAGGTCGACTCCCCGCACGCGAGCGCTTCGAGCACGTCGAGCTCGCGGCGCGAGAGGTCGTTCGGCCGCGCGACGTCTGACCGACCGGTGCGCGCGAGGAGCACCGGGGTCAGCGTCGCCGGGACAACGAGATCGCCTGCCACCACGCGAGCGACCGTGTCGAGGATCTGGGAGACGGGCTGCGCCTTCGAGATGATGCCCTGGACGCCGGCATCGAGTGCCGCGAGGCACGACCGCTGCGTGGGCCACCCCGTCATCAGCACGATGCGCGAGCTCGGGCTCGCTGCGCGGAGCTCGTCGATGCGCTCGTCCATGTCACCGTCGGGCAGGCGGCGATCCGTGAGGATCACGTCCGGCAGGAGCCGACGGGCGGCGTCGACACCCTCCGCGATCGTCGAGGCGGTGCCGGTCACCGTCGTGCGTCCGTCTTGATGGAACGCGGCCCCCAGGGCCGTGCTCAGCAGCTCGTGGTCGTCGATCACGAGCACGGTGATCCTCGCTGTGGTGGTGGGTCCTTGCATCTCACACTCCTCCAGGGGACGTTTCCCTCAAAACGTCACATCGATGCATTCGTCCTGATCGACATGCACCTTTAGGAGGGGTTCAGCGAGACCCGCTGGGATTGGTCCATTCGGCCTAGTGCGCTGAGACCAGCAACGAGGCGCGATCGGCCTGCCGATGGGGTGCAGGGCCCTCTGCGGCCCGCCGTGCCGGTGGGTCGACGTCTTGGGCATGGCTCGCCCCGACCGGATCTCTCGCCCAGTCCGCGTGCTGTGCCTCGCGATCCTGGGGTTGCAGCTCGGGGCCGCCGCAGCGATCGCAGAGACCGCCGGCCGCTCCGCGGCGCAGTCTCCGGCCGTCGACCGGGTCACCGCGCAGGCGCTCGAGGGTGCCGTGGCCGAGGTGGCGCTCCCCGTCGCTGCGCCCGAGACGACCGCTCCTCCCACCACCGTCCCTGCGCCCCCCACCACGGTGGCGCCCGCGCCCGCACCGCGCCCGGCACCGGCCCCCGCGCCCGCACCCCCACCTCCCCCGCCGCCGCCTCCGGTCGACCCTGCAGTGCGCGTCCAGGCGGCGTACGAGCGGTCGGTCCCCGCGGCCTGGCGGTCCGCCATCTCGGTCCGCTTCCAGCTCATCGAGGGCAACACGTCGTGGGCGGCACACGACGGCACGATCCAGATCGGCTCGGCGCACGCGAACGGCAGCGACGCCGCACTCCGCGCGACGGTGGCGCACGAGTTCGGCCACCTGATCGCATTCCGCTACGGGTCGCAGGCCTTCAACGGCGCGGCGCCTGAGGGCTGGCCCGCCTACAGCAACCGACCGGAAGAGGCGTGGGCCGACTGCGTGTCCCGTGCCTTCTCCGGTGTGAACGACCCGTCGCACGGATTGCCCCCCTGCGCCGGGAGCTCGCTGTCGTGGACCTCGAGCTGGGTCGGAACCGGACCGGGCTCCCACGCCCGCACCGGTTCCTGAGTCAGTCGAACCGACCGATGAGCGCGGGCGCGTTCTTCGACTGCGACACCCCACCGGCGACCTCGTCGGTGATTGCGAGCGCCGCGACGTCGCCGCTCGCCCGGAACGCGACGACCTGACCGGGCGAGGACCCGAGCACGCCGAGCGAGATCAAGCCGCCCGACGTCTGCCCCCAGAGCTGGTACGTGCGGTCTGGCGGAAGTCCCGGGAGGTCTCGGGCAAGGAGGTACCCGGTGCCGTCGGGCAGCACGACCGCGGATGCGGTGACCGACCCGTCCGGCGAGACCAGCTCAGTCTCGATCGCGCGCGGGTCCACCAGCGCGAGGTTGGCGGCCGCGAGCATCGCGTCGTTGCCGAGCGCCGAGCGGACGCGATCGATCTCGTCGCCCTGCTGCACGACCTTGACCCCGAGCACGCCGATCGTCACCGCGGCGGCAGCCCCGGCCACGGCGATCGCCACTCGACCGCCGCGCTCCCGTCGACGAGCCGCGAGGGGAACGACCGTGGCGTCGTCGGACAACGACAGGCGCAACGGCGGCGGGACCTCCTCGAGGCTCCCGACGATCCGGTCCCAGACCCCGTCGGGCGCGTCGCCGCCGCTGTTGCCGAGCATCGCCGCCACCCCGACGTGGCCGCGCAGCTCGTCGCGACACCGAGGGCACGCATCGAGATGGGCCTCCACGAGCGCGCGCTCCGCGGGTTCCACCGCATGCAGCGCGTACGCGCCCAGCAGCTCCGCGGCCTCGTCGTGGGTGAGCGGGGTCACAGATCGCCCCCGAGCCCGGCGCCCACGAGCTCGCTCCGCAATCGCTTGAGACCAGCTCGGATCCTGCTCTTCACGGTCCCCTCGGGCTCTTCGAGCATCTCGGCCACCTCACGGTAGGTGTGGCCACCGAAGTAGGCCAAGGCGATGGCGTCGCGCTCGCCTTGGGGCAGCGTGTGCAACGCCTCCTGCACGCGCTCCGCGACCGCCAGGTCGACGACCTCGTGCGCGAGGTCGTACCCCGACTCCGCGGTGCGTCGGAGGTCTCGCTCCTCGCGGAGGCGCCGCGACGTCTCCGACCGCAGCAGGTCGACCGAGCGGCCGTGGCACTGGGCGAGCAGGTACGACCGCAAGCTGCCGCGCTCGTGATCGAACTTCTCCGGGCTGTTCCAGATCCGCAGGAACACCTCCTGCACGATCTCCTCCGCGAGCGCCCGGTCGCCGAGCAAGCGTCGCGCGAGCGCGAACACCGCTCCGGCGTGGCGCCGGTAGACCTCGGCCAGCGCTTCCTGGCGATAGCGGCTGATGGCCACGACGAGCACGGCGTCGCTCGCGGCGGTGAGATCGAGGTCGTCGCTCGTGGTCATGGCTGCAGGTGATTCGGCGCGGGGCGGCCGCCTGGATGACGAGCGTCGCCGAAGGAGGTCATGCGAGGTCGAACCTCGACACCGCCTCCACGTGGGAGGTGTGCGGGAACAGGTCGACCAGGGTGCAGGACCGCAGCGCGTAGCCGGCCGCAGCGAGCAGCTTGGTGTCGCGGCCGAGCGCGGCGGGATCGCAGCTCACGAGGGCCAACCGGGGCGCGTGCGTCGCAGCGATCGCGGCGACACCGGACGCGCCCAGCCCGGTGCGCGGCGGGTCTGCGACGACGGCGTCGGCGCGCGCCGGACGCCACCGGGCGACGTCGGACTTGAGGATGCGCACCTGACGATCGGCGAGGTTCACGCGGGCGTCGGCCACCGAGGAGGCACCGGACTCCACCACGGTCACCTCGGCCACCGCCGGCAGCGCACCCGCGAACAAGCCGACACCCGCGTACAGGTCGACGAGGTGCGCGTCCGGGCCGACCGCTCCGTCGAGTGCGTCGGCGACGCACGCGACCAACGCCTCGGCGCCATCGGGCCGGGCCTGGAAGAACGAACGGGCCGAGATCCGCCATCGACGCCCGGCGACCTCCTCGTGGAACCAGGCGCGCGAACCCCCGGCGAGCGACACCGCGGTCACCACGCGCACCCCCTCGGGCACCTCGACGCGGTCCGGGCTGGCCACGATCGCCAGGCGCTCCCCCGTCCGTGCGCCGGCGCGCAAGATCACCTCACCGTCGGGATAGCGCCCATCGGTGATGAGCTCGTCGAGCAGCGGGTGCGCGACGAGGCACGGCCCCACCGGCACGAGCTCGTGGCTCCCCGCGTGTCGGAACGCGAAGCGACCGTCGGCCGCGGTGCCGCGCACCGTCGTGCGGTAGCCCACGTCAGGCAGGTCGGGTCCGACGCCGACCTGGATCTCCACGCGCGCCTGGCGCCGCAGCGCGTCCTGCACGATGTCAGCCTTGAGTCGGCGCTGGGCGCTGGCGGCGATGTGCTGCCAGTCGCACCCGCCGCAGCCGTCCGCCACGAACCGGCATGGTGGGCTGACTCGGACCGGCGCGGCGCGGAGCACCTCGCGGACGGTCGCCTTCGAGAAGTCACGGCGTTGCTCGCGGACCTCGGCCAGGATCGACTCGCCCGGAAGGCCGCCAGCGACGAAGACAACGCGACCAGCCTCATCGCGGGCCAGGCCATCACCGCCGGCCACAATGCGGGTGACCTCGACGGTGATGGCGTCCACTGCGCGCAGCGTACGCGCGCACTGGGCCCGCCCCGTGGGAGGATCGGTGCATGAGCGACCGTCCCGGGACTGACCGCCGGATCCAGATCGCGCCGTCGGTGCTACCGGCGGACTTCTCTCGCCTCGGCGACGAGGTCGCCTTGCTCGAGGCGGCAGGCGTCGACCGCATCCAGTGGGACGTGATGGACGGCCGCTTCGTGCCCAACCTCACGTTCGGTCCCGACGTGATCAGCGCCTGCCGCACTCACACGACGCTGCCCTTCGAGGCCCACCTCATGGTGGAGGCCCCCGACGACCTCGCGGCGCGCTACGTCGAGGCCGGATGCGAGCTCCTCATCGTCCACGCCGAAGCCAGCCGCCACCTGCACCGCAGCGTCGGCCTCATCCGCGACCTGGGCGCGAAGGCGGGCGTCGCACTGAACCCGGCGACACCCGCCGATGCCGTCGAGCACGTCCTCGACCTGGTCGACCTCGTGCTCGTGATGACGGTGAACCCCGGCTTCGGCGGACAGGCCTACATCGCGTCGATGGAGCCGAAGATCACGGAGATGCGTCGTCTGATCCAGGAGCGCGGCGCCGACGTGGACCTCGAGGTCGACGGTGGGATCGGACCAGCCACCATCCAAGGTGCGGTCAGCGCCGGAGCGAACGTTCTCGTGGCAGGGTCGTCGCTCTACCGCGATCCCGAGGGGCTCGAGCACGCGGTGTCCGAGCTGCGGGGGCTCGCCGAAGCGGCGCGGGGCTGAGCGTGCGACGCGCCGCGGCCGTGCTCGCCACGGTGACGCTCCTCGGCTGCGGCGGTGGTGGCGGCAGCGTGAAGGAGCTCTGCACCGCGGTCCGCGCCAATGGGAGCTCCGCCGCCGTGTTCTCGGGGTTCGACCCGAGCGACACGGAGCGAGCGCTCGAGCAGCTCCGCTCGGCGCGGGTCACCCTCGGTGAGCTGCGCGACGCAGCCCCCAAGGAGGTGCGAGACGAGCTTGGTGTGGAGATCGCCTACATCCAGGCGCTGATCGACGGGCTCGCACCGCTCGACGGCTCGGACGCGGCGCGTGCCGTGGAGGTCGTGCGCCAGGTGACCGCCGACCACCCGACGGTGACCGAGGCCGCAGCCACCCTCGACGCGTTCACGAAGGAGCAGTGCGGCTCAGGCTGATCAGGAGGCAGGTACCTGTGCGCGCTTCTCGCGCACGTGGTCGATGATCCCGTACTCCTTGGCCTGCTCGGCCGTGAACCAGCGGTCGCGCTCGCTGTCGGCCTGGACCTGCTCGACGGTCTGGCCCGTGTGGTGTGCGGTGCGCTCGGCCATCAGCTTCTTGATGTAGATCAGCTGCTCGGCCTGGATCGCGATGTCGCTCGCCTGGCCGCGCACGCCGCCGGACGGCTGGTGCATCATGATCCGTGCGTGCGGGAGCGCGAAGCGCTTGCCGGGGGCGCCCGCCGCGAGCAGGAACTGCCCCATCGACGCGGCGAGTCCCATGCAGATCGTGGCGACGTCGGGCTGCACGAACTGCATCGTGTCGTAGATCGCCATCCCAGCGGTGACCGACCCACCCGGGCTGTTGATGTAGAGCCAGATGTCCTTGTCGTCCTCACCCTCGAGGAAGAGCATCTGGGCGCAGACGATGTTCGCGATGTCGTCGTTGACGTCGGTGCCGAGGATGATGATCCGGTCCTTCAGCAACCGGTTGAAGATCTCGGAGGTCGGGTTGCCCATCGGGGCCTGGGCAAAGGGCATCGGGTAGGTGGTCTGGCTCATCGAGGATGGAGGCTAGCGGGGCCCGGCGCGCACCCGGCGCGGCCTACCCTGGCGATCTCGCCGGCGTAGCCCAATGGCAGAGGCAACGCGTTTAGGTCGCGTGCAGTGTGGGTTCGACTCCCGCCGCCGGCACATCCGCAGACCGATAGCGTCCCCCGCCGTGAACGTGCACGACCTCGCCACGCCTGCGCTGCTCGTCGACATCCACGCGTTCGACCGCAACGTCGCGACGATGGCGGATCGCTGGCCAGGGACGTCGCTGCGGCCACACGTGAAGGCGTTCAAGTCCACGGCGCTCGCTGCGCGGCTGGCGGAGGCGGGCCACCGCGGGTTCTGCTGCGCGACGGTGCGCGAGATGCTGGGCATGGCAGCCGCGGGGCTCGGAGACGACCTGCTGCTCGCCAACGAGTGCCTCGACCTCAGTCGGCTCACCCCGGTGATCCAGTCGGGGGCTGCGCGGGTGACGGTGGCGGTGGACTCCGACGAGACGATCGACGCGGCAGCACGTGCGGGCATCCCCGAGGTGCTGATCGACGTCGATGTCGGCATGCCGCGGTGCGGCTGCGAGCCAGACGACGCGGGCCGGCTGGCGGAGCTCGCGCGTGCGCAGGGCCTCGTGGTCCGCGGCGTCATGGGTTACGAGGGGCACCTCATGCGCAAGCCGGGCGACACGAAGGCGGACCTCGTCGAGCGGTCGATGGCCCTCCTGCTGGAGGCGCACGCTGCCGTCGGGGGCGACGTGGTGTCGGGCGGCGGCACCGGCACCTGGGAGGTCAACACCTGGGTGAGCGAGCTGCAGGCCGGCTCGTACTGCTTGATGGACACGGAGTACACCGAGCACGCAGGCAGCTTCGAGAACGCGCTGCACATGTGGGCCACGGTGATCTCGCTGTCACCCAAGGGCTGGGGCGTGCTCGACGCAGGCCTCAAGGCGTTCGCCATGGACCACGGCGACCCCACGGTGCTCGAGGTGGGCGACTGCTGGTTCGTGTCCGACGAGCACCTCACCTTCGGCGTGCGCGAGGGCGCCTCGGTGAAGGTGGGCGACAAGGTGCGCGTGCTGCCCGCCCACGTCGACCCCACCGTGTCCCAGCACGAGCGCCTGCACGTCGTCGACGGCGACGAGGTGGTGGAGGTGTGGGACGTCGACCTCCGCGGCTGGTGAGGTTGCACAACGTCTGTGAACCCTCACGTCCGCATGGCGACCGTGGCGGTTCACAGACGTTGTTTGATGTGGACAAACGCGCGGGCGCGATGGCTGATCGCGTGCTTCTCCTCAGGCGACATCTCCGCGAACGTGCGACCGTCACCCTCGAGCGGTGCGACGAGCGGGTCGTAGCCGAAGCCGCCATCGCCGCGCGGTGCGTCGACGATCGCACCCTCGACCACCCCGCGCACCACGACCTCGCGCCCGTCCGGCCACACCGCGGCGGCCGCGCACACGTATCGGCACCCGCGCCGCTCGGGCGGCACGCCCTCGAGCTCGCGCAGGACGCGCGGGATCCAGTCGCCTTCGTGGGTCCAGCGCGCTGACTGCACGCCGGGCGCGCCGCCGAGGTGATCGATCTCGATGCCCGAGTCGTCGGCGAGCGCGAGCTCGCCCATCTGCACGCACAGTGCACGCGCCTTGAGCAGCGCGTTGTCCTCGAAGGTGACGCCGGTCTCCTCCGCCCCCGAGTCCTGGCCGACGATCTCGAACCCTGCGCCGAGGATGTGCCGGACCTCGTCGACCTTGTGCGCGTTGCCCGTGGCGAGGAGCACTCGCATCAGCGTGGCGCGGGAGGCTCGCTCACCATCTCCTCCTGGAGCGCGATGAGCTCGGCGATGCCGCCCTCGGCGAGGCGGAGCATCGTGTCGAGCTCATCGCGGCTGTACGGCGCGCCCTCGGCGGTTCCCTGCACCTCGACGAAGCCGCCGAGCGACGTCATCACCACGTTCATGTCGACCTCCGCCGTCGAGTCCTCGACGTAGGGCAGGTCGAGCACGGGCGTTCCGCCGACGATGCCCACGCTCACCGCGGCGCAGCGTGCCGTGAGCGGGTGCGACGCGATGGCCCCTGATTGGACGAGCCGCGTCAGCGCGTCGTGGAGGGCGAGGTAGCCGCCGCAGATCGACGCGGTTCTGGTGCCGCCGTCGGCTTGGAGCACGTCGCAGTCGACGATCACCTGGCGCTCGCCCAGCGCCCGCATGTTGCACACCGCGCGCAGTGAGCGACCGATGAGCCGCTGGATCTCCTGCGTGCGCCCGGACGGCTTGCCGTCCTTCACCTCGCGACGGATCCGCTCGGGGGAGGACCCGGGCAGCATCGAGTACTCGGCCGTGACCCACCCCTTGCCCTTCCCCTTCATCCAGCGCGGGACGTCCTCGTCGACCGAGGCGGTGCACAGCACCCGCGTCTCGCCGAAGCTCACGAGGCACGAGCCCGCGGACATGCGCGTGAAGTCGCGCTCGAAGGTGATGGGGCGGAGCTGGTCGGGCGCGCGGCCGTCGGGGCGGGTCATGCCCGCATCCTCGCATCGTCTCGGGTTGTCGTCCGAACTCGCGACGGCCGGATCAGCTCACGGGGTGATCCGCGCCGCGACCGCGTCGCTGTTGCCGAAGGCGCTCGGGCAGTCGACGGGCGGAGCCGGCTTCACGCTGGGATCGCCGGCGTACGGGTCGCCCCCGACGCGGGTGGTGAGGCGGTCCCCCATGTCGCCCCGGCGCACGAGGCCGTTGTCGACCAGGTAGTGCTGGTAGGCGTCGACCGCCGGGCAGCCCGCACCCGTGCGGGTGTCGGTCCAGATGAACCACACGCGATCGTTCGTGGACACGAGGGTGTTGTAGTCACCCATGAACTGCCGCTGAAGGTTGTTCTGTGCCGACGCCGCCGGGTCGGTGCTCGCAGACGACACCTTCACCGCGGTCGACCAGGCGCCGCCCACCGGCTTCGCGCGGTACCAGGAGTCGATCGTGGCGTTCCCGGTGCCGAACGTGGTGCGGTCGATCGCTCGCTGCGCCTGGTAGGCGAGATCCACACGACCGTTGGGGGCGACATCGAGGCCCTGGTAGAACGCGTCGCCCTGCGCCGCGCTGCTGACCGTGGTGGGCGCAGCCCAGGTGAGCCCACGGTCGTTGCTCGAGGTGACGACGACGCGCGTGCCCGACGCGGTGGCGTTCGCCCACGACGCCCACACCCGCGTGCTGCCCGAACGCGGGTCAGGCGCGATGCTGAGGAAGCTGTTGGTGCGGAAGTTCGAGCCCGGCAGCGGATCGGGCAGATCGACGACGGCCCCGATCGTGCGCGGGGTCGACCACTTCACCCCGCCGTCACGACTCGTCGAGACGATCTGCGACCGGCCCTGCTCCCAGGCCACGTAGGCCGTGCCGTCGGGCCCGGTTCGGACCATCGAACCCTGCCGACCGTTGCCGGTGCCGTTGTTGCCGGCGGGCGACAGCTGGTTCGGGCTGGAGAAGGTCGCACCACCGTCGCGCGACACCGACACCATCACAGGTTCGGACGTGCCCAGGGCGCGGAACTCGGTCCAGCTCACGTACACGCGCCCGAAGTACGGGCTCGACGCGAGGTCGTCGACCCAGATCGACTCCTTGTCGTTGAAGTCGTTCGGGTTGTTCTTCGTGGTCGCGAGGACCGGGGCAGACCAGGTGACCCCGTTGTCGTCGCTGTAGCTGACGGCGAGGAACTCCGGCGCCTTCCCTGCGGGGTACGGGCCCGCGTTGTCGTAGTAGCTGGCGAGCGTCGCGTAGTAGGCGCGGGCGCCCTGCGCGTACGAGTAGCCGCCGGCGCCATCGGGCCGGGGTCCGTACACGATCACGGGGTCGCCGTCGGACACGAGCCGGCGTCCCGTCGGCAGGCTGCTCCAGGACGCCTGGTCGTCGAGGAGCCCGTGGTTCGTCCAGGTGAGACCGCCGTCGGAGGACGTGTAGATGCCTGAGGTGCCGACGTTGGGGAAGAAGGAGCAGTCAGACGGCTCGGCGTCGGAGCCGCGCACGGGTCCGGGTCCGCATCGCGGTTGGCGCTGCTCGTCGTTCGAGCCGGCGATCAGGCGCGAGCTGTCGAGCGGGTTGACCGCGATCGTGGGCTCGTTCTGCTTGTTCGTGGGGAACACCGCGGTGGCATCGGAGGTGGCATCACCGCTCACCTGCGGGGCGTTCGCCTGCCTGTCCACCGACGACGGCGGGCTCGCGCTCGCGGGGGATCCGATCAGGGGGACCGCGAGGGCGACGACGAAGAGGGCCCGGATGATCTGGCGCATGGTGTGGCTCCTTGTCCCGCGCGCGGCTGCAACCGCAGAACGTAGCGGCCACGCGGAGCGCCTGCACCGTCGCGGAGCGCGGCAGTTCGCCGATTCAGTCCCAGGTGATCGATTCGGCCTCGTCGAGCTCAGGCCCGAGGAGCCGCCGGCCGAGCTCCCGGAACCAGCCGACGTCTCCCGAGGACAGCCAGCGGTGCTGCACCGGGCTTCCGCCCGGGTCGCGGGCAAGTGCGGTCCCGGCGAGGAGGCGCCGCACCTCGAAGGCGGTCTCGTCGGCCGAGTCGACGAGCACGACGTCGCGCCCCATCACGTCGCTGATCGTGCGTGCGAGGAACGGATAGTGGGTGCAGCCGAGGAGCAGCGCGTCGACCTTGGCGTCGCGCACGGGCGCGAGGAGCCGTTCGGCGAGCACCGTGACCTGGTCGCTGCGCGTGTCCCCACGCTCGACGAACTCGACGAACCCGGGGCACGCGGCGCACGTGAGCACGAGCTCCGGCGCGAACGCGGCCGCGGCGCGCTGGTACGCACCCGAGCCGATCGTGCCCACTGTGCCGATCACGCCGACGCGCCCGCTGCGTGTGGCGCGCGCCAAGCTTCGAACGCCCGGCTCGATCACGCCCACCACGGGCACGTCGACGCGCGCCTGCAGCGCCGTGAGGCCGGCGGCCGCGGCGGTGTTGCAGGCGACGATGACGAGCTTCACGCCGTGCTCCCCCACCAGCACGTCGGTGATCTGCTCAGCGAAGCGACGCACCTCGGCGAGCGGGCGCGGCCCGTACGGGTAGCGACCCGTGTCTCCGACGTACACGAGGTGCTCGGCGGGCAGCAGATCGATCAGCGCGCGGGCCACGGTGAGGCCACCGAAGCCGCTGTCGAACATGCCGATCGGCCGGTCGTCCACGGTCGGAGGTTACGGCGCGGGCGCGTACGATCGGCCCATGGCCGACCTCACCCTGTGGCACAACCAGCGCTGCTCCAAGAGCCGCGGCGCGCGAGAGATCCTCGAAGCTGCAGGCGTCGCGTTCACCGAACGGCGCTACCTCGATGACCCGCCCACGGCCGCGGAGTTCGACGCGGTGCTGACGGCCCTCGGCAAGGAGCCCTGGGACATCGCGCGGATGGGTGAGGACATCGCCAAGCAGCTGAAGCTCCGCGACGAGCCACACGACCGCGCGCGCTGGATCGAGCTGATGGTGGCGAACCCGGTGCTCATCGAGCGGCCCATCCTGGTCACCGCCGATGGGCGCGCGGTGCTGGGCCGACCGCCCGAAGCGGTCGAGGCGCTCTTGTAGCGACGCGCCTCAGAAGTAGATCGTGGCCTTCGCGCGGGCTTCGACGACGTCGATGTCGTCGGTCCACACGCCGGCCGAGAGGTACTTCCAGCCGCCGTCGCACACGATCATCACGATCGTGCCCTCTTCGATGAGGCCCGCGGCCTTCACCGCACCGGCGAGGATCGCGCCTGACGAGATGCCCGCGAAGATCCCGACCTCGGTCAGGCGACGGGTCCACTCGATCGACTCACGCGGGCGCACGATGAGACGACGGTTGAGCATGTCGTAGCCGTCGTTGTCGACGAACACGGGCGGCACGTAGCCCTCGTCGAAGTTCTTGAGCCCGTCGACCATCTCCCCCGCGGGCGGCTCGATGGCCCAGAGCTGCACGTCGGGGTTCTGCTCCTTGAGGAACCGACCTACGCCCATCAGCGTGCCCGCCGTGCCGAGGCCCGCGATGAAGTGCGTGAGCTCGGGGACGTCACGCCAGATCTCTGGGCCGGTTCCCTCGTAGTGCGCCTTGGGGTTCGACGGGTTGCCGTACTGGAACGGGAACCACCAGTCGGGGTGCTCGGCCGCCATCGCCGTCGCCCGGCGCATCGCGCCGTTGGAACCCTCGGCGCCCGGGCTGTCGATGATCTCCGCGCCCCAGGACTCGAGGAGCTGGCGGCGCTCGGTGGACACGTTGTCGGGCAGCACGACCTTGAGCGCATAGCCCTGGACCTTGGAGATCATCGCGAGCGCGATGCCGGTGTTGCCCGAGGACGACTCGAGGATCACCTGCCCGGAGCCGGGCGTGAGGATCCCGTCCTTTTCCGCGTCGACGATCATCTGCTTGGCCGCCCGGTCCTTCACCGATCCGCCAGGGTTCTGCCCCTCGAGCTTGGCGAGGATGCGGACGTTCGGGTTCGGGCTCAGCTGGGAGATGTCGACGACGGGCGTGTTGCCGATGAGATCGAGCGCTGATTCGTAGACGGCCACGGGTGCTCCGGAGGGAAAGTCGACTCGTTCACTCAGGATTCTACGTGACTCGCCCCGGGAAACCACCCTCGGCGGGTCAGCCGCCGATCCGGGACACCGCCTCCTCGGCGATCTGGGCGTCGACGATGCGGTACGAGTGCAGCATCGGCGCCTCGTCGCGCAGCGACACGATCACGTAGTGCCAGCCCGGATCGGGCGCCTGCGCCACGTCGGTGGGCGACGGGTACGCGTCGGTGTGGGTGTGGGAGTGCATGACTCCGATGATCTCGAGACCCCGCGCCTCGGCGTCCCGGTCGGCGCGCAGGTGGTCCTTCGGATCGATCGTGTAGACGCGGCTCGACTCGGCCGCGTTGCGGCAGCGGTAGAACGCAGTGCACCGGCTCGTGCCCGGCGGACCGGCGAGCAGTCCGCACGCCTCATCGGGGAGCCCGTCGTAGGCGTGCCCCACCATCTGAGCCCACGTGGCGTCCGTCAGCAGCAGCACGGGCGGAAGGGTACCGGCGGCTCTGCGCCGCGCCTCGACCGGTAGCCTGAGCGACCCCATGAAGCCGACCGGGACCAAGCCGATCGCGAGCAACCGGCAAGCTCGCCGCAACTACGAGATTCTCGAGACGATCGAGGCCGGCATCGTGCTGCGCGGGAGCGAGGTCAAGTCGCTGCGCGACGCGAAGGTGCAGATCACCGACGCGTTCGCGCGCATCGACGGAAACGAGGTGTGGCTGCACCAGCTGCACATCGCGCCGTGGCTGTACTCGCAGTCGCACACCGGGCACGACCCCGACCAGAAGCGAAAGCTGCTCCTGCACCACCACGAGATCATGCGGCTCAAGGCGCGCGTCGATCCCGAGCACCTGTCGCTCATCCCGCTGTCGATCTACTTCAAGGACGGCAGGGCCAAGGTGGAGCTCGGTCTCGCCAAGGGTCGACGCACCTACGACAAGCGCCAGGTGATCGCCGAGCGCGACGCGGCGCTCGACGTCGCCCGCGCCAAACGAGGCGACCGCGGGGATTGAACGAGGTGTCGGTCACGACGGCCCGGTACCCTGGGATGCCCCGAGTGATCGGGGAGATCCTTGAGAACACCCTTTCCAGGGGCTGATCGGTTTCGACGTTGAGACTGCTCGGCGATTCGTGCGACTCGAGTTGCTCAGACTCGTTAATCGGGGCACAACAACAACTGCCAACGAGCAGTACGCCCTCGCTGCCTAGTTCCGACTAGGTCGTGGAGAGCACCAGTGACCGGTGACGGCACACGGGGCCAGGTCGCTGCAGCCCGGCAACAGAAGCAGCGGCGGACGGGAGGGAGAGACCACTGACGGCGGGAAAGACCGCTGGCATCGAGGAAAGACTCGGCGGCGAGCACCTTGCGTGCTCCCCCGACCCGGCGGTGCGCCAGCCGTAGTGGCGTGATCTCGGGAATGGTCGTAGCGCGGACGTCGACCGCTTGGCGGACGAGGGTTCGATTCCCTCCAGCTCCACGAGTGCTCACTCCGCCTCGGCGTGAGCATTGTTCGAGCTGCCCGGCGCCCAATCGTGCCGCCGGCGGCGCACCAGCTGGATCGCGGTCGCGCCACCTGCAATGAAGGTTGTGAACAGGCCGACGACGAGAAGGCGCCGCCAGCGGCCGCCGAGAGCGTCGCTGCAGAGGACCTCCGCGTCGGGATAGGTCGGACTCGCCTCGTTGAAGAACAACGTCTCGCCGGAGTCGGACACGAACCCCGCGCTTGGCCGCGATCCGAACAATCCCGAGCATCGAACGTTCACCTGCTCGACCAAGACGCCCGGCATCAAGCCTTCGGTCGTGTACAGCTCGACGGTCGGGTGTGCGGTGAACTCTGCTCGTCCCAGGGCAAGCACCGCTACCGCACCCGTCAGCAGGGCCAGCAGCGGGACGAGCCACACCGAACGCGCTTCAACAGCCGGGTCCGCCACGAGGCCCATCGACACACTGTGCCCCCTCAGGGTCGGCAGCGGAAGAGCTGCGCGCTATCGGTCGCTGTTGGGTTCCCGATGGAACGCGGCGACGAACGCCTGCTGCTCGTCGGTCTCGACCGCCTTCTCGCAGTAGGTGGCGCGAACCCACGCGACCGCCTCGCCGGCGGGTGTTCCAGTCAGCACAGCGAGGCACGCCAGAGCGGTGCCCGTGCGCCCGTGTCCTCCGAGGCAACCCACCTCGACGTGCTCACCGCGACGCGAGCGATCCAGCACGTCCTCGAGCGCGACGCGCAGCTCGATGGCGTCGGGCACGCCGAAGTCGGCCCACGGCAGATGGGCGTGGTCCCATGGCGGCGCCCAGCGCTGATCGAAGTAGAGCCCGAACGTTGGCGCATGGTCGCGCTTGTAGGGGTTGTCGACGAGAAACCGGACGCCGACAACCGTGGTGCCATCGGCGAAGGTCACCTCGTCGCGGTGGGCATGGGGCCGCACCATCGGCCGGCCGGCCGCCTCCCACTCCGCGCGGATGGCGACGAGGAGCTCATCGGTCACCGTGGGCTCCTCGTCCCGGCTCATCCGTTCCGTCACGAGCATCCCCGTGGGCGTCTGCGCACCGAAGACCGCCCACACCACCGCCGCGCGATCGTCGCCGACCATGCCGTCAGTCACCTGTCCCGGGCTCACTGGTTTCCCCACCATCGGCGAGGGGTTGGTGGCTTACGAGAGCAGCTCGAGGATGCCCAACAGCATCAGAGGGACCGCGACGATCGTGCCGAGGACGATGGCGACCTTGATCGCCCGGAGCTCCTCGAAGATGGCCAGAAGGACCTCCCGTTCGGAGGTTCCTTCGTCGTAACGGTTCGTGGGGAGCTTCATTCACCAACTCTGTCCTAAGCGCACCCCTGCTGCCGCGATTCAGGCGCACGGTCGACGGAACACCCGCGGACGTGTGGGCGAGCGCCGGGCAGCAGAGACCGCTAGTCGGCATCGGCGCAGGCGTCGACCTCGAGGTCGAGCAGCAGCGCCTTGAGTTGGGCGCTCTGGCTGTTGAGCGCGCCTGATGCAGCGCGCGCGCCGCTCTCGTCGCCTGCTGCCGCAGCCGCTCGAAGCTGCTGAGCCGCCGCCCCGTTGAGGGAGTTGAGCTCGTAGGTGCGTTCGACGTCGGACCGTCGCGCGGCAGGCACCGGGATGCCGTTCAGCTCGGTGATGTACGCGCTGACCACCGGCTCCAACTCGTCGATCAGGGCCACGATGTCATCCAGCGATGAGACGTCGCCGTGGGCAGCCACGATCGCGTCCTGTTGGGGCTCATACTCTTCACACACAGCGATCGTCTGCGCCTGCCACTCGCCGAGGGAGGGTCCGGCGGGTGGGACGTACGACTCGAAGCTCGTCGTCGTGGCGCTGCCGTCGTCGTTGCCGCCGCTACACGCGGCGATCGTGATGCACCCCGCCACCGCAATTGCGAGTCCTGGGCTCCGACGCACTCGTCGAGCCTGGCCGACGCGCAGCTGGAGCGCCAACAGCGACGCCGGTCAATACCCGGCTACGACAGGCCGCGTCCTGCGGGCAGCGAGCGCGGCAGCCAATCAGCATCCAACTCACTCGACTGCGCCCGACCTCTGCCGCCCCGGCGCTGCGCGCTAGGCGGCACGACACCCACCAATGGCCTTCAGAAGAGGTGTCGATGGGTGTCGGACCAGTCGGCGAGTAGGTCGTTCTGTGCGACGGAGGCGGTGGTGGTCCATGGTGCGATGAGACCGCGCGCCTTGAGGACGCGGGTGTGGTCGGCGGTCTTGCGCTGCCGGGCAACTACGGCGTCAACGAGGCCGCCGGTCGGGATTCCGTAGGCCTCGGCGAAGACTTCGATCCGGTGGTGGCGGTCGGGTGGCTCCGGGTAGGCCTGCCATCGGACGGCGTGGTCGTCGTCACGGAACGGTGTGCTGTACACGAGGGCGTAGGCGACGTCGTCGAGCGCAGGGCCGGGGTAGGCGAGATCCCAGTCCAGGATCCCGACAGGAACGCCATCGCGCCAGACGAGGTTCCAGGGACCGAAGTCGCCATGGCAGATGACCTCACCCGGTCCCAGGGGCAGCCGCCCGTAGGCCCATTCGGCGCTCGCTGGGGGTCGGTAGCCAGCGACGGCGTCGTGGAAGCAACGGAGCGTCGATGCAAACGCGGCCAGGCCGTCGTCACCGACGATGAGGCGCCACGTGCCCCGACCCGACTCGCCCTCGATGTACGACAGGACCTCGCGGCCCTGTTCGTCGGTGCCCAGTGGCGCCGGCGAAAGCCCGAACCCGCTTTCGCTCAGGTACCGAAGTAGGTCGTACACCGCCGGCGTCCACCAGCCAGGCTGTCGCCGGACCGTGTCGCCGACGCGATGCACCGGTCGGTGCGGGCCAGCCTGCAGCTCGATCTCCTCCATCACCCAATGCTCGCGCCACGCATGGTCAGCAGCGGTCGAACCGGTTCGGAGGGGCTCAACGCGGGCAGAGCGACTGCGGCGGCTTTCCTACAGCGACGTCTGCTGGAAGCCCCCACTGGTTCACGACGACGATCTGGTTTGGGGCGAGGTCCGCGATCGCGACGCCTCCTGTCATGTCGTCCAGCGAGTCAACGGCCGTTGCTGGTCGGTACCCCGCGGCGATCTCCTTCTCGACCAACGAGCCGCGGGCGATCGCATCCTCCGCGGTTGTTCCGGCCGTGATGTCGTCCGCGATGACGAGAACCGGCACCTTGGTGGTGTCGAGCGTGCTGGCACATTCGGTGCTGGTCGTCGACGCGGCACCCGAGGGCCCGGAGTCCGAGCCGCACCCGGCGAGCCAGATCGCGGCCAACGCCAAAGCAGCTCCCGACAGTCGAAAGGCCATGCGGCATCCTGCCCGCCGTGGTGCGGTCGTGTTCCGCGGATGTGGGACAGCGAGCTCCCCAGAGGGCCCGACGCAGGGAGGGCCTTCGGGGTGCGCGTCTCAGAGATGCTCCGGACTCGAACCGGGACGTTTCCGTAACGGTCGGGTCGGATGATGGGCGCCGACCCCCACCAGATGGAGACGACCATGACTGCAAGGACCACGACTCGACCGCTCTTCGCCATTGCAGGCGGTCTGGCCGCCCTGCTCCTCACTGCCTCGGCGTCCGGGGCTACCGCTCCCACGAGGGCAAGGGGGGCCGGGGAGCTCCGCGATCTCCTGCCGGCCACCACGCAACCCACCGATCACGGCACCGCTCAGGTCACTGCGGTGGAAGCCGGCGGCCAGACGACCGTCACGCTCAAGGTGCAGGGGCTCGACCATGCCTCCGCCGGAACGGTGCTCGGGGCTCACGTCCACGTCGGGAGCTGCATCGCCGGCGATGGCGCCGCCGCTGGGCCCCACTACAACGCCGGTGGCGGCATCTCCGACGAGACCGAGGTGTGGCTTGACTTCACCGTCAAGGCGAACGGCACCGGCAGCGCCGTCGCGACGGTCCCCTTCACCGTCCCGTCCGGGGCGGCCGGCTCGGTCGTCATCCACGCCCAGCACACCGACCAGGTGACGGGCGCTGCGGGACCGCGGTGGGCGTGCCTGCCCGTGGAGTTCTGAGGCGCCACCGGATCACGATGCGGGCCACCCTCCCTGGGTGGCCCGCATCAACACCACGCCAGCCATGCCAGCCCTTCCACGTGGTCACCGAACGCATCAGAGCTGCAGGTCGCGATGACTGACCCTGCACATCGATCCGCTCGTCTCAGCCCACGCGCCCGGATCAGCGCCATGGCGCCGAGCGGGTCGTGGGAGCGCTCGACGATCGTGGAGATCCGGGCCACGGTGCTGGCGGGGATCTGGTTGGGGGCGCTCGTCGGCGGCGTGGGCGGACGCTTGGCGATGCTGATCCTGCGGCTCCTGTCGCCCGACAACGTGAACGGTGTCGTCAGTGACGATGGGTTCGTCATCGGCCAGGTGACCTTGGGCGGCACCCACAGCCTCGTCGCCTTCGCCGGGCTGTTCGGCCTCCTCGGGGCGTGCGCCTACCGCTGGGTCGAGCACTGGCTGCTCGGCCCGGGCTGGTTCCGGCGGCTCACCTCCGCCCTCGGGGCGGGTGCGGTCGTCGGGTCGATGCTCGTGCACACCGGCGGCGTCGACTTCGAGCTCCTGCGGCCGCTGTGGCTCGCCGTTGCGTTCTTCGTCCTCATCCCAGCGGTGTTTGGGTTCTTCATCGGGCCGTTCGAGAAAGCCCTCGCCAGGCCAGACGCCTGGGTGAACCGCGGCCGCCGAGGCTGGGTCGTGCCGATCGTGACCATCCTCGCCGCCCCACCGATGGTGATCATGGTTGCGATCGTGGCGGCGCTGAGGTGGGTGGCGGCCGCCGTCCGGCAGACGCCCTCGCCCGCGCCGGTCCGCGACAACCCGGTCTTCGGTTTCCTCGTCCGGGGCGCGTGGTTGAGCGTCGCCGTCATCGGACTCGTCACCCTCATCAGCGACACCCGCACGATCCTGTCCTGACCTCCAACTGCGCGTCCCCTGCCGCCCGGGACACCGACCCGGTGCGAGCACCACTCAGACAGCTATGCCGTCCCGGCCACAGGGGTCAGGGAAGGTCGACGACCAGCCAGCCCACGATGGGCGTGTACGGGAAGGGTGGGGCGGGACTCAGGAGGGTCACCGTGATCTTTCCCGTCGAGGCGTTGCGCGACGCCGTCTTGATGGTGGCGCCCGTGGAGACGTTCTGGAGGGTTGCCAGAACGATGCTCTTGGCCGTCACGCCGCCTGGAACGTCGACGGAGAACGTCTGCGCACCCACCGGGAACGTGAACCGGCCGCTTCGGGTGAATGAGGCGATACCGCGGACTGAGAGAGCGGGGCCGTTGCCAGCCAGCGCGACCGCACCGCCGGCAGGCACCGGGCGCCCGGTGGCCTTCACGGCAGGACCGATGGAGCTGCTTGAGACGTCGAGTGCGCCGGCAGTGGCAGCGGAGGAGAGAGCCGTTGTGGCGGCTCCACCGTCGTTCGGAGCCCCAACGATCATGTTGTCCCCTGCTGCTGCCCCGGCGGGTGGTGCTCCGACCACGCCGGCGACGGCCGTCGCCGCGGCCACCCCCCCGAGGCCCAGCAGACTCCGTCGATCGATCAGCCTTTGATTGTTCGAGAGTCGCTGTGCGGCGCCCGTCTCCTTGTTGCGTCGAGTGAACATCACTTCCCCCCACTGTTGCGAAGGCGAGAACCTACCCTCGGCCTTAAGGGGATGCGTCCTCACTGCCCGGTGAGGGACATCCGCGGAAGGGCCTCACGGTCGTCACCTCCGCCGCACCGGCGCAGAGGTTTCGGCCTCTCAGCGGGATCCTGGTTGAGTCGAGCGCACGGGCTGGCAGATGTCCCGATGTCGGCGCCGGGTGACATCGCCTCCAACGCGCTCTGGACTGTGACCGATCTCGGGACAGCCGCGCCGTTGAGCCGGCATTACCCCCGGGGGTCCCGGCCGTTCCACGCGACGAGGCGGTCGATCGCGGTGGCGTCGTCGGGGACGGGGACCGCCTCGGCGAACGGGATGGCCACCTCGTCGAGGCCCATGGCGGCCGAGATCTCCTCGAAGAGCGCCCGGCGGTTCTCCGCCGGCAGGATCGGGCGCGCCTCGAGCGCCGCGGTGACGACGGTGTCGTCCCACTCGGGCTGCTGGCCGGTCGCGGTCGCGAGGTCCCACGTGTGGACGGTCAGCTCGGAGAGGTAGGACGTCAGCAGCTCCGCGCCGCTCCCCTGGATCCAGGGCAGTGCCATGGGTCGTTCCAGCACGGCGTCGTCGCGCCACGCATCGGCTGCGTGCGCGCCCGCGGTTGCCCACGCGTCGGACCAGTCGTCGCCGGATGCGGTGCCTTCGATCACGGAGAAGGGGTCTTCGCCGTTGCCGAGCGCGGCGATGCGGTCCAGCACGACGACGAGGTGGCCGAGCATCGCGCGCACGTCCATCTCGGGGCACGGCGTCGGTGCGGTGAGCTGGTCGGACCGGACGCCCGCGATCACGGCCCCGCCGGTGGCGATGGCACGGTCGAGGAGCGGTCGGGGGTCGACGACGTGGTTCGTGGTTGCGCTGGTCGAGTTGGTCATGCCGCCATCGTGCCGAACCAAACCGGTCACGTCATGACCGGTTTGATGTGAAAGTGTCGTCGGATGCGAGCTGACCGCCTGTTGGCCCTCCTCTTGCTGCTGCAACAGCGCGAGCAGGTGACCGCCGCAGAGGTCGCCGTGGAGCTGGAGGTCTCCGAGCGCACCGCGCGCCGCGACCTCGACGCGCTGGCTGTGGCTGGCGTGCCCGTGTACTCCATGCAGGGCCGAAGAGGCGGGTGGCGCCTCCTGGGGGGCGCTCGCACCGACCTGTCGGGATTGACCGCGAGCGAGGCCCGCGCCCTGTTCCTGGTAGCCGGACCAGCCTCGACCGCAACCCCGGCTGTGAAGGCCGCGCTCCGCAAGCTCGTGCGCGCCCTGCCCGAACCCTTCCGGGAACAGGCCGAGGCAGCCGCGACATCGGTGGTCGTCGACCCTCGACACTGGGGATCGAGCCAGGTCGAGCACCGACCACCCCGATTCCTCGACGAGCTCCAAGAGGCAGTGATCCGTGGCGTCCAGGTGCGGCTCGGCTACGTCGACCGAAAGGGCTCCGAGACCGAGCGGACCGTCCACCCACTGGGTCTCGTCGCCAAGGGCCCGACCTGGTACCTGGTCTCTGACACGGACGCCGGTCGACGCACGTTCCGGATCGACCGTGTCTCCTCGCTCGAGCTGACCGACGATCCTGCGCTACGGCCCGAGGGGTTTGACCTTGCCGAGAGCTGGCGCGAGATCGCCGACGAGGTCGACCGAACGCGCACACCGCTCGAGGCCCAGGCCGTGTGCGCGCCCGACGGGATCGGCCTGCTCCGGATGATCCTCGGCGGCCGCCTCGAAGTTGGTGGTGCCACGCCCGACGGCCGGATCGAAGTCGTGATCCGCGGCCACGACGAGTACGCCCTCGCCGGCGAGCTTGCCGGGCTCGTCGAATGGCTCGAGATCACCGGCCCGCAAGGGGTGCGCGACCACCTCGCATCGATCGGCAGTGCGCTCGTCGAGCGCTACGGCTGAGCCCGGCGGGGCGCGCTCGACGACCTCGCGAGCGGGTGCCGCGCATCACGGTCTCCGGCTGAACGGACCGGTGCGGCGACTACCTGCCGGTGCGCTCGCGGTGCTTGCACCCCGGCCAGCAGCACGGCCGCCGCTGACCCTCTTCGAGCTCCTCCTGGGTCCGGCGAATGCGCCGCAGCCGAGTGGCCTCCTGCTTGGCGTCCTCGACCCAGCAGATGAACTCGTTGCGCGCCAGTGGGGTGACGTCCCTCCACGCGGCGAGCGCCACGGGGTTGGTGACCAGCGCGTCGCGCAGGTCACCGGGGAGCTTGTGCACCACACCACCGGGTACTCGCGTGCTGCCCACCGGCGCCACCGTACCGGTCGATGTGATCCGGGGTCGGGCGATCAGGTGACGTCGAGGTAGAGGAAGCCGTAGGCCTCGTCGCGGAACTCGAGGCCCGCGGTGCGCAGCGACACGCCCCAGTCGCCGGTGACGGCCGGGTTGCTCTCCTCCATGCCGTGATCGGCCACGACGAAGAACGCGGTCTCGTCGAAGCGGCCTGCGGCCTCGACCGCGGCCAGCACCTCGCCGATGCGGGCATCGGTGTCGGCGATCGACGCACGGGCGATCTCGGAGTGCGGACCCCCGTGGTGGAACGCAGTGTCGGTGAGCGAGAAGTTCACCCACATGAAGCGTGGCAGCGGGTACTCCACGTCAAGGAACGCGCCCTGCCAGATCCCCACGGCCTGCTGCATGCCGTGGTGGTCGACCTGCGTGAACCAGGCGTAGTCCTTGTGCGGCCGCACGAACCGCTCCGTGCTGTTCGGCAGCCCCTCGGGCTGCTTCGGGAATGCCAGGCGGGCGCGGCGACGCATGAGATCGAAGGTGGAGAAGTCGGCGCCGACGTCGCACATCTCGTTCACGGACGCGGTGAACGACTGCGGCTCGCGACGGTGCAACGCCTGGTGGATCGTCTCGACGTCGGGACGGAGCCACTGCATCGACGTGGCCCACGTGTCGGGCGAGTTCGTGATCACCTGCTGACCGAGCGCTCGGTCGTACCACGCGTTGTGCAGCACGCCGTGATGGCCAGGGTGGCATCCCGTGAGGATGCTCGTGTGGTTCGCGAGCGTGACCGTGGGGAACGACGCCATCGCGCCGTGACCCATCGTGGTCCCCATCGCCGCGATGCGCGCGAGGTTCGGTGCCTCTCTCCGGTCGATGGCGTCGTGGAGCACGTTCGGGTTGGTGCCGTCCATCAGGAAGCCGACGACGTGCTCGGGCTCGCGCCCGTCGAGCAGGTCAGCGATCACCTCGCCGTCCTGACGAGCCAACCGCGCCGCTCGGGGCAGCCCGTTCTCGCCGACGCCGTCGCGCTCCGCGACGCCGAGGAGCGCGAGCACGGTCGGTGCGACGTCGATGAGCCGACACGACCGGTCGACGCGACCGAGCGCGCGCACGCCGGCGCCACCGATGATGAACGGAGCACGCGCCTGCACCACCCCGATCGAGCCGTGCTCACCGAGATGACCACCCTGGTCCTCCCAGTTGTGCGACGCGCTGTGCAGCACCGCGAGGTCGGGTGCGCACGGCGAGTCCCACAGCTGCGCGAGCTGGTGGTAGGCGAACGGGTACGCGTTGTCGCGACGATGCGGGTGACGCTGGTCGAGCTCGGCGTGCAGGCCGGCGAAGCGATCGGTGGAGCGGTCCTCGAAGGGGTTGTTGCCCTCGAGCACGTCGACCTCGAAGTGCCACGATGCGCCTTCAGGCATGCGCCGCACGCGTGCGGTCCCGTCGGCGGCGCACACCTCGTAGGTGTCGTCGCCGACCTGCCGCATGACCGCGTCGACGATCGCGTCGAGGTCGGGATCGAGCAGCACCTCGAGGGCGCGGTCGACGGAAGCTGCAGCGGGTGCGGGCACGGAGCGACGGTAGTTCGATCTCGCCGACTGTCACGGGCCTCGATCTGACTAGAGGAAAACCACCCGGTCGGGTGATTCACAGTCCATGGCTCACCTGTCACATTCGGTGGGAGGGGAGCCACTTGGAGGGATCAATGGGCGCAGGGCGGACTCGAACGCTGATCGGACTCACCGGGCTGGTGATCGGCGGCCTGATCGCGAGCGCGGCGCCCGCCGTCGCGGGCTCCTATGACGACCCGTTCTTCCTCGGCTGGTCGACCTTCCTGCCGAGCGTCGCCTCCGACTTCACCTCGAGCACGGAGAACGACTGCCCGAAGGGCAGCACGAAGTGCGTCGACAACGTGATCCGGGAGATGACGCGGCGCTACAACCGGCTCGGGTGCGATCAGAGCTCGATGTTCGCGTTCACCTATCTCGTGACCACCCAGGAGTACCGCAAGGCCGTCACGGACCCGAGCTTCTTCGAGGACAACGCGTTCGTGAACCATCAGGATGCCGTCTTCGGCGACTTCTACTTCCGCGCCTACGACGCCTGGAAGCACGGCGACGTGGCCGACGTCCCGCCGGCATGGCGCATCGCGTTCCAGGCGGCGGACCGCCAGGAGATCACCGGCATGGGCAACGTGCTGCTCGGCATGAACGCCCACGTGAACCGCGACCTCCCGTTCGTGCTGAACGCCATCGGACTCGTCAAGCCGGACGGCTCGAGCCGCAAGCCGGACCATGACCGGGTCAACGACTTCCTCAACGCGGTGAACAAGTACCTGCTCACCGAGGCAGCGAAGTACCTCGACCCGACGATCGACGACGGTGACGTCCCGGGCACGTCGATGGACAACTCGGCGATGGTGCAGCTCCTCGTGAGCTGGCGCGAAGCTGCGTGGCGCAACGCCGAGCGGCTCGCCATGGCCACGTCGGACGCCCAGCGGGCGCAGGTCGCGCAGGAGATCGAGGATGCCGCGGCCTACACGGCCCTCACGCTCCGGCAGAGCTACCTCTACAACGGCATCACCAACGGCACGGCCGCCGCACGCAACGCGTACTGCGCGAGCCACTGGGTCGCCCGCTAGCGAGCAGCGCTCGCACGCCGAGCTGCCCGCGGCGAGGGCTACCTTCGCCGTGTGACGCCGCTTCCCACCTTCCGGCACCTCGACGACCCTGACGTGCCGTGGCAGGAGGTGAAGCGGCAGCAGAACGCGGACGGGTCCACCTCGTCGGTCTGGGAGAAGTGGCTCGCCTTCAACGCCGACCCGCCTTACCTGTCGCTCTACGCGCGGTACGACCCCGGGATGATCGTGCGGCGTCACGGTCACCGGAGCCCACACGTGGTGTTCGTGATCGCGGGGTCGATCCGCTGCGGTGACGTCGACTGCCAGGCCGGAACCCACATCGAGCTGCCGCAGGGCGCTGCGTTCGGTCCCTTCCTCGCCGGACCCGACGGCGTGACGATGTTCGAGGTGATGCTCGGCGACCCGCGATCGTGGGGTGATCAGCCCGAGCTCGTCGACGCGCTCCGCGCAGCGCGCGGCGTGCGCGAGCTCCCGGACCCACCCATCGACCTGCCGGCCTGGCTCGAGGACGCTCGCCGGCAGTGGGGTCCTGATGCGTGAGGCGCGTGGGAGCATGCCCCGGTGAGCGACGCCGACCTGCCTCCCGCGATCCCGGCCGCAACCGTGATCCTGCTGCGGGACGCGCCCGGGGGACTCGAGACGCTGATGCTGCATCGCACGTCAGCGGTCGCGTTCGGCGGCATGTGGGTGTTCCCGGGTGGTCGCGTCGACGACGGTGACCGTCGAGCCGACGACGCCGACGACGAGGACGCTGCGCGCCGTGCCGCGGCTCGTGAGGCGGCTGAGGAGTGCGGACTGCACATCGCCACGAGCGAGCTCGTCGCGTTCTCGCACTGGACCCCGCCGATCGAGACGCCGAGGCGCTACGCCACCTGGTTCTTCGTGGCGCGCGCAACCGAGGGCGACGTGCTCGTCGACGGCGGCGAGATCCGCGATCACGCATGGCTCCCGCCGGGCGAGGTGCTGGAACGTCGGGAGCGCGGCGAGGTCGACCTTGCACCCCCGACGTACGTCACGCTCGCCGATCTCGCCGCGCACGACGACGTCGACGCCGCCCTCGCCGGTGCGTCGGCCCGGCGGCCCGTGCCCCGCTACGCGACCCGCTGGGGCGTGATCGACGGTGGTGCCGTGGCGCTCTGGGCGGGCGACGCCGGCTACGACGCGAACAACCCGAACATCTCCGGGCCGCGCCACCGCCTGTGGATGCTGCCCGACGGGTGGCGCCTCGAGCGCGACTGATGACCGCTCAGAGCGGGCGGCCAGCGCGGTCGAGCCAGCGGTCGATCAACGTGCGGGCGATGCTCATCCCCGGCGGGATCATCGGGAGGTCGTCGGGCCTGAACCACTGCGCGTCCACGATCTCGCGCTCATCGATCTCGATGTCGCCCGACGCCCACGTGGCCTCGAACCCGATCATCAGCGAGTGCGGGAACGGCCAGGGCTGGCTCGCGGTGTAGCGAACGTCGGCGAGCGTCACACCGACCTCCTCGCGCACCTCGCGCCGCACGGCCTCCTCGAGTGTCTCGCCCGGCTCGACGAACCCGGCCACGCAGCTGTACATCGGCAGGGGGAACGTCCGCCCGCGGGCCAGGAGCGCCTCACCGTCGCGCTCGATGAGCGTGATCACGGCCGGCGCGAGGCGCGGGAAGGCCAACAGCCCACAGCTCGGGCAGCGCCGAGCCCGCTCCCCCGGCGCTGGTTCGGTGGGCGTGGCGCAGCGTCCGCAGAACTGCGTGGTGCGCTCCCACTCCACGAGCTGCACGGCGCGGCCCGCCAGCGTCCAGCGGACGTCGTCGACGCGGCCGTAGAGGCCCATGAGCGGCACGAGGCCGTCGATCGCGAGGTCCGGCACGCCGTCGCCGTCGAGGTCGACCGCCCAGCAGCCGGCGCCGTCGAGCGTTCCGAGCACGATCGACGGCACGCCGGGCGCGATGTCGTCGGGATGCTCGTCGACCACGAGGACCTGACCCTGCTGCACCACGACGGTGACCGCGCCGCTCCAGTCGTCGGGCAGCTCCAGGACCGGCACGAAGCGAGCGGTGCTCGGGTCGCTCATGTGATGACGCCTCCAGGCTCGACGAGGTCGGCCGCATCTTGGTCGGATCGGACCACCGCCACCACTCCCGCGGCGATGAGGAGCGCGGCGGGCCATGCGCCCGCGGGTGGCGTCTCGTCGAACGCCACGCGTGCGAGGAGCGTCGCGCCGAGGATCTCGAAGAGGATCGCCACCGACACGATGGTGGGGCTGATCGAGCGCAACACCCGGTTGACGAGCGTGTGGCCGAGCAGCTGGGCCCCGACAACGAGGCCCACGATCGCCCACCAGGTGTCCGCGCCGTATCCCCACAGTGGCTGACGTCCGATCAGGCACACGACGAGCAGGAGGACCGCCGCGGTCGAATAGCAAGAAAGCGCGTACACACCCGTCGACACCGTGCGGCGCACCTCGGCTCCCACCGTGACGTACGCCGCCGCGAGCACACCGCCGGCGATGGCGAGCGCGTCGCCGGCGAGCGCTCGAGTGGAGATCGACACGTCGATGCCGGTGAGCACGAGCGCGCCGACCAACGCGAGTCCGATGCCGAGCCAGGTGCCCGGTGCCACTCGGTGGCCACGCTGGCGCGCGATCAGTGCCGCCCACACGGGTTGGGTTGCCACGAGGGCGACCGACGAGGCGACGGAGGTGTACGAGAGGCTGGGGATCCAGGTGGCGAAGTGCGCGGCGAGCAGCGCGCCCGAGATCCGGCTCAGCCGTCGCTCCTCGGCCGTGCGGCTCGCACGAGCAACGCGCTCGGGTGCCCGCAGCGCCACCCACCCGCCGACCACGGGAACCGACAGCGCGTTCCGCCAGAAGGCGATCGCGAGCGCAGGTCCGGCCGCACCACGGATGAGCGGCGCGGAGGTCGACACGGCCACGATCGCGACCGCGAGCAGCGCGAAGTCGAGAGAGGACGCGCCGCGCGCTCGGCCGGCCGGGTCGGGGCTGCTCATGGCAGCAGTAGGGTCCCACGGATGCCGACCGCACCAGCCACGGACCACGTTCGCGACGCCGCCCGGGCGCTGGCGCGGGCGATCGAGCCAGTCGTCGGCCAGGTGTTCTTCGCGCCCGAGTGCCACGAGCGCTATGCCGCGCTCGGCTTCGGCGCGAGCCCGGGGAGCAGCCGCGATGGTGTGGCCTTCCCCGACGGGCCCGCATACTTCACGAGCCGAGGGTCCGCGCTCGGACAGGCGCCCGGGGAGCTGGTCGCCGCCGCGTTCGGCGTGTTCAACCCCGAGGTCGTGGTCCCCGCGGTCTCGTACGGCTGGACGCTCACCGACGCCGCCACGATCGCCGACGAGCGGCTCTTCGGTGCCGTCGAGCAGCTCGCGCGGCTGCTCGGCGAGCGCCCGGAGGGCGTCGAGCGCACCGCCGAGCTCCTCGCTCGGGCCACCGCGCCGCTCGAGCCGTGGGGCCGGGCGCTGTTCGCCGGCACCCTGTCACAGCCGCTCCCCGGGACGCCGCTCGGCGACCTGTTCCGCCTCGGCGATCGCCTCCGCGAGTTCCGCGGCGACAGCCACATCGCGGTCTGGGTGGCCGCGGGCTTCGACGCCGTGGAGATCGGGCTGCTCACGGAGCCGTACTGGGGCATCCCGTCACGCACGTACATCCGCACGCGGGCGTGGAGCGACGCGCAGCTCGACGCAGCCGAGGAGCGGCTGCGCTCGGCCGGGCTCCTCGACGACGACGGCGCGGTCACCGCCGAGGGACGCGCCGCGCGCGAGGCGGTGGAGCTCGCGACCGACGCACAGATGGCACCCGCGATCGCTGCCTTGGGTGAGGACTTCGAAGAGCTCATCGACCTGCTCACGCCGATGTCGCGACAGGTGATGGCCGGCGCCGGCTACCCGCCGAGCCCGCTCGCGATCTCCCCAGGCTGACGCGGCGACTCAGACGTCGAGGAAGCGGGACACCGCGACCGCGGATCCGATCGCCCCGATCAGCACGGCGACGCCGACCACGAACACGTTCGTGTAGATGAGGTTCGAGTCGGTGACGACGAAGCCCTGGAAGATCGGCAGCACGCGGTCACGTGAGAGCTCGTCGATGAACGGGCGCACGAGGAACGTCATGAAGCCGACGGCGACCGCCGCACCCAGGAGCGTCTGGATGATGCCCTCCACGATGAACGGCACGCGGATGAACCAGTTCGTCGCCCCGACGAGCTTCATCACCTCGATCTCTCGCCGGCGGGCGAACATCGCGACGCGGATCGTGTTCAGGATCAGCATGAGCGCAGCGACGAGGAGCAGCACCGCCGCGAGCAGGAACCGGACGCCGATCTTGTTGAAGGTCTCCTGGATCCGCTGCACGACCTCGAACGCGAACACCACCTCGTAGACGCCGGGCTTGCCGGTGAACTGGTCGCCGAGCGCCTTCACGACCTCGGGATCCTGGATGCGCGGCGCCACCCGGAACGAGGGCGGCAGGGCCTCCGGCGTGACCGTGTCGAGCAGCTGGGGCGAGCTCGCGAACAGGCGCTTGAACTCCTCGTAGGTCTGGTCCTGGTTGACGTAGGTCGCCGTTTTCACGTCGGGGTTCGCCTCGAGGTCTCGCTGGATCGAGGCCTTCTGCTCGTCGCCGATCTTCGGCTGGAGGTAGACGATGAACTCGATGCCGCCCTTGAAGCGGTCGTTCGCGTTCTCGACGCCCTGCCGGAGCAGGAGCGCAGACCCGAACAGGGTGAGCGACACCACCACGGTGAGCACCGACGCCAGCGTGAGCGTGACGTTCCGGAACAGGTTGCTCGCGGTCTCGCGGGCGACGTAGTCGAGCTTGATGGCCATGGGTCAGGGGTGCGTCACTCGTAGACGCCGCGGCTCTGGTCCCGGATGATCGACCCGCGATCGAGCTCGATCACGCGGCGGCGCATCGTGTCGACGATCGAGCGGTCGTGGGTGGCCATCAGGACGGTGGTGCCCGTGCGGTTGATGCGGTCGAGGAGGCGCATGATCCCGACCGAGGTGGCCGGGTCGAGGTTCCCGGTGGGCTCGTCGGCGAGGAGGATCAGCGGGCGGTTGACGAACGCTCGGGCGATCGACACGCGCTGCTGCTCGCCGCCGGAGAGCTCGTTGGGGAAGTTGTTCACCTTCTTGGCGAGGCCCACGAGCTCGAGGATCGCCGGCACCTGGGTGCGCACGACCTGGCGGGGTCGACCGATCACCTCGAGCGCGAACGCGACGTTCTCGTAGACCGTCTTGTTCGTGAGCAGCTTGAAGTCCTGGAAGACGCTGCCGATGTTCCGGCGGAGGTGCGGTACCTTCCACGAAGGGAGCGCGCCGATGTCCTTGCCGGCGACGAAGATCTTGCCCTGCTCGGGCTGCTCCTCCTTGTTGACGAGGCGCAAGAAGGTGGACTTCCCGGAGCCGGAGGCGCCAACGAGGAAGACGAACTCACCCCGGTTCACCTCGACGGACGCCTCCGACAGCGCGACGACCTCGCCCTTGTAGACCTTGGTGACGTTCTCGAGCTTGATCATGGGGTGTGAGCGAGGTTAGTTGGGCGTCGAGGTGGCTCGGCGCCATTGCAGGTACGCCTCCATGAAGGGGTCCAGGTCCCCGTCGAGCACGCCCTGCACGTTGCCGGCCTCGTGCTCGGTGCGCAGGTCCTTCACCATCTGGTACGGCTGGAGCACGTAGCTGCGGATCTGGCTGCCGAACCCGACGCGCTGCTGCTCGCCACGGATGTCAGACAGCTCGGCGTCGCGCTTCTGACGCTCGAGGTCGGCGAGCTTGACCTTGAGCATCGCCATCGCGCGATCGCGGTTCTGGAACTGCGACCGCTCGACCTGGCACGACACCACGAGCCCGGTGGGGAGATGGGTGAGCCGCACCGCGGACGAGGTCTTGTTGATGTGCTGACCGCCGGCGCCCGACGCACGGAAGACGTCCATCTTGAGGTCGGTCTCGTCGATCGTGACGTGCACCTCGTCGTCGTGGAGCACCGGGACCACGTCGAGCGCCGCGAACGCGGTCTGCCGCTTCCCCTGAGCGTTGAACGGGCTCATCCGCACGAGGCGATGCACGCCGCGCTCGGCCTGCAGGTAGCCGTACGCGTAGCGCCCCTTCACCAAGAACTCGACCGACGAGAGGCCCGCCTCCGAACCGGGTGTCGAGCCCTCCTCCTCCACCTCGAAGCCGCGCCGCTCCGCCCAGCGGACGTACATCCGGTAGAGCATCTCCGCCCAGTCCTGCGCGTCGGCACCACCCTCGCCCGCCTGGATCGTGCACAGCGCGTCGCGCTCGTCATGATCGCCGGAGAACATCGAGCGCAGCTCGAGCCCCCGCAGCTCGACGTCGAGCGAGACGAGCGCGGCCTCGATCTCCGGCTCCTGGGTGGCGTCGTCGACCTCACGGGCGAGCTCGTGCAGCGTCGCCGCGTCGTCGAGCTCCGCCACGAGCCGCTCGTACTGCTCGATGTCACCGAGCACCACGCTCAGCTCACCGGTGATCCGCTTGGCGACCTCCGCGTCGTCCCACAGGTCCGGGCGCGACGCCTCGGTCTCGAGGAGCGGTCGACGGGACCGCAGGTCGGCGATCCGCAGGTACACCTCGGCGTCGGCGATGCGCTTGCGCGTCTCGACCAGCCGGTCGGAGAAGTCGCGCACCTCAGGCCTTGCCGTGGCAGAGCTTGAACTTCTTGCCGCTGCCGCACGGGCACGGGGCGTTGCGCGGGGTCTTGTCCCACTCGGACTTCACGATCGGCGTCATCGTGGGCGCCTCGCCCGCGGCCGCAGCCGGGCTCGCGCCTGCGTCCGCGGCGGCACTCCGAGCGGCGGCGGCCATGCCACCGGCGGGAGCCCCTTCGTCAGGTGCCGAGTACTGCACGTTCTGCACGCGCGGCTCGTCGCCGCCCACAGGCGACGGCTCGTCCACCTGGACCTGGACGTGCATGACGTAGCGGACCAGATCCTGGGCGATGCCCTTCATCATCTGGCCGAACATGTCGTAGCCCTCGCGCTGCCACTCGGTCAGCGGGTCGCGCTGGCCCATCGCGCGCAGGTTGATGCCCTCCTGGAGGTAGTCCATCTCGTAGAGGTGCTCGCGCCAGCGCGTGTCGATGATCCGCAGCATCACCTGACGCTCGACCTGCCGCAGGACCTCCTCACCGAGCTCGGTCTCGCGACGCTCATAGTGCGTGGTGGCGTCGTCGACGAGCAGCGAGTAGAGGTCGTCGGTGGTGCTCACACCCGCCATCTGCTCGACGGTGAGCGACGACGGCCAGTACGTGAGCACGTCGGCGTGCAGGCCGTCGAGGTCCCACTCCTCGTGGAACTCGGCGACGCAGTAGGTCTCCACGAGCGCCTCGACCGCCTCCGGGAGGTGCTCGCCGAGGATCTTGTCCCGCAGGTCGGCCTTGTCGAGGATCTGGTCGCGCAGCGCGTAGATCACCTTGCGCTGCGCGTTCATGACCTCGTCGTACTTGAGGACGTTCTTGCGGATCTCGCCGTTCTTCTGCTCGACGGTGGTCTGCGCCCGCTCGATCGCCTTCGACACCATCTTCGCCTCGAGCGGCACGTCGTCGGGAAGGGCCTTGCCCATCACCCAGTTGATCGCCCCGGTGGCGAAGAGCCGCATGAGGTCGTCCTCGAGCGAGAGGTAGAACCGGCTCTCGCCCGGATCGCCCTGACGGCCCGAGCGGCCGCGCAGCTGGTTGTCGATGCGCCGTGACTCATGCCGCTCGGTGCCCAGCACGTAGAGCCCGCCGAGGTCGCGCACCTTGTCGCCCTCGGCACGCGTCTCGAGCTCGTACTTCGTGGTGAGCGCCACGAGCTGCGCGCTCCCCTCCTCGGTGCCGATGTCGACGCCTTCGGCTCGAAGGTCTCGTCGGGCGAGGATGTCCGGGTTGCCGCCGAGGAGGATGTCGACGCCTCGGCCGGCCATGTTGGTGGCCACCGTGACCGCCTGAAGGCGGCCGGCCTGCGCGACGATCTCGGCCTCCCGCGTGTGCTGCTTCGCGTTGAGGACCTCGTGCGCGATCCCGCGCTTGTCGAGCAGCCGCGACAGCTTCTCGGACTTCTCCACCGAGATCGTGCCCACGAGAACCGGCTGGCCCGCCTCGTAGCGAGCCGCGATGTCCTCCACGACCGCGTCGAACTTGCCGTCCTCGGTCTTGTAGATCAGGTCGGCGTCGTCGACGCGGACGAGCGGACGGTTCGTGGGGACAGGGACCACCTGGAGCGAGTACGTGTTCGCGAGCTCGGCCGCCTCCGTGGTGGCGGTACCCGTCATGCCGGCGAGCTTGTCGTACATGCGGAAGTAGTTCTGGAGGGTGATCGTGGCGAGGGTCTGGTTCTCCTCCTTGATCTTCACGCCCTCCTTGGCCTCGACGGCCTGGTGGAGCCCCTCCGACCAGCGCCGACCCTCGAGCACGCGTCCGGTGAACTCGTCGACGATCTTCACCTCGCCGTCGCTGATGATGTAGTCCTTGTCGCGCTTGAACAGCTCCTTCGCGCGCAGCGCGGCCTGGAGCTGGTGCACGAGGTTCTGCGCGACCTCGTCGTAGAGGTTGCCGATCCCGAGCGACTCCTCCACCTTCTCGATGCCAGACTCGGTGGGCGACACCGTGCGCTTCGCCTCGTCGACCTCGTAGTCCTCGTCGCGCCGCAGGGCACGCACGATGCTGGCGAACTTGTAGTAGAGCTGCGCGGCGTCGGCGACGCGCCCGGAGATGATCAACGGCGTGCGCGCCTCGTCGATGAGGATGGAGTCGACCTCGTCGACGATCGCGTAGCTGAACCCGCGCTGCACCTGACGCTCGCGCGACATCGCCATGTTGTCGCGGAGGTAGTCGAAGCCGAACTCGTTGTTGGTGCCGTAGGTGATGTCTGCGGCGTACTGGGCTCGCTTGTAGTCGGGATCGTCCTCGCCGGGGACGATGAGGCCGACCTCGAGGCCGAGCCAGCGGTGCACGCGGCCCATCCACTCGGCGTCGCGTCGGGCGAGGTACTCGTTGACCGTGATGAGGTGGGTGCCGTTGCCCCCCAACCCGTTGAGGTAGGCGGGCAGCGTCGACACCAGCGTCTTGCCCTCGCCGGTCTTCATCTCGGCGACCCAACCGAAGTGGAGCGCGGCGCCGCCGACGAGCTGCACGTCGTAGTGGCGTTGGCCGAGGACCCGCTTGCCGGCCTCGCGGACCACCGCGAAGGCCTCGATGAGCAGGTCGTCGAGGTCTTCCCCGTTCGCGAGGCGCTGGCGGAACTCCGCGGTCTTCGCCTGGAGCGCGGGCCCGCTCAACGCCTCCATCTCGGGCTCGAGGTTCGAGATGTCAGGCACCAGCGACTGCAGTGCCTTCAGCTTCTTGCCCTCGCCGGAGCGGAGGATCTTGTCGAAGATGCCCATGAGGGAGATGAGTCTACCGACGGCCCCCTAGCGCACTGCTTCGACCCGCTGGTCAGGCGTGGGCGGGCTCCGCGACGAGGTGGGTCACGGGGACCTTCGGGAACTCCTTGCGCATGCGCGACGGCACGTCGAGGTGCAGCCAACGGGACGGTCCGGGAGGCAGGGTGGAGAGGATGATGCCCGTGAACGCGCCGTCGCCCTCACGCCGCAGGACGACCCCGGCCGCATAGACCGGGTTGGCATCGCCGATCTCTCCGTCCGCGATGATGCGCTCGTCGTGGAAGCGATCGAGGCCCTCCTGCAGCGTCCGCTTCGCGGCGGCCTGGACCTGCCCGTCGCTCCAGGCACCCATCGGGTGCTCGACCGGGACCAGCAGGTGGAAGCGGCAAGGCCCCTCCTCACGCAGCCTGCGGACGTGCTCCATCAGGTGCGGTCCACCGAGCGTGCGGTGGGCGATGATGAGGTAGCGAGGCATGCGAGCCCCCTTCCGATCCAAGGCCCGTCACTCCGACCGTACGCCCGCATGGCCCCGCTTGGGAAGCGCGCGCTGGACAGCCGGCGCTCAGCGGATGTCGAGCAGCTTCTCGCGCACCGCGTACACGACTGCCTCCATGCGGGAGTGCAGGTGGAGCTTCTCGAGGATGTTCCGGACGTGGTTCTTCACGGTGTTCTCGGAGATGAACAGCTCGCCGGCGATCTCCTTGTTGCTCATGCCCTCTGCGACGAGCTTGAGGACCTCGAGCTCGCGGTCGGTGAGGCGAGGCGACGGGACGGACTGCCGCTCGTCGGCCTTCTTGGAGAGGTTCGTGAACTCGGAGAGCAGCTTGGAGGCCATCGACGGTGAGATCAGGCTCTGGCCGCCGACGACCGCCCGGATCGCGGTGGCCACCTCCTCGATCGAGATCTCCTTCAGGAGGTAGCCGGTGGCGCCCGCCTTGATCGCGCCGTACAGATCCTCTTCCTCGTCGCTCACGGTGAGCATGAGGATCTTCGCGGACGGGACCAGCTCGGCGATGGTCCGGGTGGCCTCGATGCCGCTGACCCGAGGCATGCGGACGTCCATGAGCACCACGTCGGGCGCGAGGTCTGCGACGGTGGCGATCGCCTCCTGGCCGTCTTCGGCTTCGCCGACCACCTCGATGCCGTCTTCTGACTCGAGGACCATGACGAGCCCGCGTCGGAAAAGGGCGTGATCGTCACAGATCATCACCCGTATCGCGTCGCCAGCAGTTGGCTCCGCTTGATCCGGCGCGTTGGCGTCGGTCATGTCCCTCCTCGACTCCCGGCGACAGCCGCGCCGAACTAGCCACGCAAGCGTAGCCCGGACGGGCTACGCGCCCATGACGCTGCGGGGCCCGTTGTGCGTGCGCAGGACCTGCTTCGTCTTCAGCTTGTGCAGCTGGTGCTCGAGCTTGGCGACCGCGAGGTCGATCGCCGCGAACGGGTCAGCGGCTGCGACCTTGCACCGCACGTGGTGGCCGCCGCCCTCCATCGAGACCTCGCAGACCTCTTTGTCCGCTATCCGTGGGTTGCGCTCTTCGGAGAAGTGCACCTCCGCACGGAGCATCCCGTCCAGAAAACGACCGAGGCGGCCGATCTTCTCTTCGGCCGCCGCTCGCAGTGCAGTTGAGATCTCGATGTGCCGGGCACTGACGGTGATGTCCACGAACGAGGAACCTCCCGGGTCTGGTGCGTTGCACTCGCATCCTACGCAGGTCGCCCCGCACCCGCCGCTCGGGCACACCGAAGAGGTCAGGGGCGCCGAGCGACGACCACCGCGCGCACCGCCTCGGCCCCATTGCTGCGCAAGGCACGTGCCGCCGCGGCGAGGGTGGCTCCGGTCGTGACGACATCGTCGACCACCACGACCGCTCGCGGCGCGGTGCGGCGAGCGCTGAAGACGGGGTTGGTGCGGCGCTGTCCCGCGGAGCGGCCCGCCTGCGCGGGGCCGGGCGCACGTTCGAGCAGGCTGACGCAGCGCAGCCCCCATCGCCTCGCCAAGGCGCGCGCGAGGAGCTCCGCGTGGTCATAGCCGCGACGCATTCGCCGAGCGCGGCCGGTGGGCGCCCAGGTGACGACCTCGAGGTTGCGGGGCTCGGCGGCTGCGGCGAGACCGGTCGCGCACCAGCTCACGAGATCGCGCCGGTCGCCGTTCTTGAGCGCGGTCACGAGCGGCCGCGCGGAGGAGTAGTCGAGCAGCGCGACACAGGAGTCGACCCCGAGAGGCGCCGGCAGCGGGCGAGCCGGGGCGAGCGCGGCGGCGCATGCGGGGCACACCGCCTGCCCACCGTGGCCGCACAGCGCACAGGTCGGGGTCAGGAGCACGCCCGAACGCTACGAACCCGCGCTGACAGGTCAACCAGATGTACCCCTCGGGCGTCTGTCGGGGTGATGATGGCCTCCATCGCCGCCGATCATGAGCCCGGGCCCGCCGTTGCGGGTGTGGCCGACCTCGAGTCGGTCTACCGCGCGGAGTACCGCTCGCTCGTCCGGCTGGCGTCGCTGCTGATCGACGACGTCGGCACCTGTGAGGAGATCGTGCAGGACGCCTTCGTCCGGGTGTGGACCCGTGGGCCCGCCATGCGCGAGCCGGATCGCCTCCCCGCCTACCTCCGCAGTGCCGTCCTCAACGGGGCGCGGTCGCAGGTTCGCCGACGCATCGTGCGCCGCCGTCACCTGAACGTCGTTCCCGGCACCGCCCCAGCCGCAGAGACGAGCGCGCTCGCGGAGGAACCAGCGCGAGCGGTGCTCGACGCGCTGCGCGCGCTCCCGGAGCGCCAGCGCGAGGTGCTCGCGCTGCGCTACTACCTCGACCTCTCCGAGTCCGACATCGCGAAGACGCTCGGGATCTCCCGCGGATCCGTCAAGACCCACGCGCATCGTGGGCTGGCGAGCCTCGCCGAGCGCTTGGAGGACCTCCGATGACCCCTGAAGATCGGCTGCGAGCCGCCATCACCGCACGAACGACCTCGGTGGAGCCCTCCGCCGAAGGCCTCCGACACATCGAGGAGAAGCTCATGGATGCCCAACGCTCTGTCCAGCGCAACCGGTTGATCCTCGGCGTCGCTGCCGCGGCCGCGGCCGTCGCCGTGGTGGTCGGCGTGCTCGCGATCACTCGCGACGACGACAAGATCCGCACAGCGGGCACAACCTCCACCACCGAGGGGACCACCTCGTCGACGACCACCACCTCGTCGACGACCACCACGAGCGCACTTCCGCCGACGGTCGACCCCGCGACCCCCGTCTTCCCGGATCCCGCCTCGTCGCGCCGCTTCGACGACCCGGTCGCGGCTGCCCGCGCGTTCGCCGTCGACATGGTCGGGTTCTCGGACCCCGTCCTCGGATCCTTCGCACGAGGCGACAACCGCTCCGGCGAGGTCGAGGTTCGGGCCTTTGCGCAGGGTCAGCCCACCACGGTGCTCGTGCGCCAGCTCGAGGACGACACGTGGTTCGTGATCGGTGCCGTCGCCGCGTCGATCCGTCTCGACACGCCCGCAGCGGGCGCGACGATCGCCTCACCGCAGGCGCTCGCCGGCGCGGCCCAGGCGTTCGAGGGCCACGTCGCGGTGCGGCTCTACGTCGACGGCGCCCTCGAACCTGTCGCGGAGACGTTCGTGACCGGACGCATGGATGCGATGGGTGACTTCAGCGGCGAGCTGACGTTCACCCTTCCGGCCGGCGCGCAGCACGGGGTGCTCGTGCTCGTGGAGCCGAGCGCGAACGACGGCTCGGCCGTGGCCGCCACCGTCATCCGCGTGCACTTCGGCTGACCCGAGGTCCGCCTCGGACCTCCGGCAGCGGCAAGAGTCGCAGATCGGTCGAAGTCGGAGCCCCGGCTCAGCCTGGCAACCCAGCGAGCTACCCTTCGGGATCCGTCGAGCGCGGGGGGCGGGATGCGGGTGCGTCGATGGTTCGGGGCTGGCGGGTCGGGCCGGCTGCTCGTCGTGGCGCTATCCGTGGTCGGGCTCATGTCGTTGGCGTCCTGTGTCGCAGATCCACCACCGCTCAACGTCAGTGCCATGGCGGGCAGCGGCGAGGCCACGGTCTCGTGGGACGCGCCGCTGGCGTCCATCCCCGCGACGCTCTCCGCGTACGAGGTCAAGATCTTCGTCGGAGCCACGCTCGCAGGCATCGTTCGCTTCGACTCGCTGGCCACCACGCAGACGGTGACTGGACTCGCCAAGGGAGTGACCTACACCTTCTACGTGCGTGCCATCAGCTGGACCGGCCAGGACTCCGCCTGGTCGGAGGCCTCGAATCCGGTCACTCCGACTGCACCTGCCCCTGCCGCGCTGGTCGCTGGCACGCACCACTCCTGCTTGCTCAGCGGTGGCACCGTCAGGTGCTGGGGCCGCAACGACAACGGGCAGCTCGGCGACGGCACAACGGTCGACTCCTCCAGTCCACTGGTCGTATCCGGGATCACCGGAGCCACGATGCTCGCCGCCGGCCGATTCGAGAGCTGCGCCCTCCTGAGCGACGGAACGGTGTGGTGCTGGCGCGTCAGCGGAACCAGCAGCGCTGCTCCAGTCCAGATCGCAGGCATCGCAGGAGCGACCGCGGTCTCCTCGTCGGGCAACCACACGTGCGCGCTGCTCGCGGGCGGGACCATCAAGTGCTGGGGCTACAACGTCTACGGACAGCTCGGCAACGGAACCACGACCGACTCGAGCGCTCCTGTCGACGTCACCGGCATCACGGGAGCGATCTCGGTGGTGGCGGGGGACTTCCACACCTGCGCGGAGCTCGCCGACACGACGGTCAGGTGTTGGGGCGGCAACGGCAACGGACAGCTGGGGAACGGAACCACGACGGGCTCATCCGTCCCGACGGTCGTCAGCGGCCTCAGCGGGGTCACGGCGCTGGCGGCGGGCGCTCTCCACTCCTGCGCGGTGACGGGAGGCTCGGGTGTCAAGTGCTGGGGCTACAACGCCGGCGGGCAGCTCGGAAACGGCACGTACACGGCGTCGTCCACTCCCGCGGCGGTGTCCGGGATCACGGGAGCGACCCTGCTCGAGGCCGGGCAGGCCCACACCTGCGCACTGCTCGCGGGCGGGACCGTCACCTGCTGGGGCGCGAACGAGTCCGGGCAGCTCGGAAACGGCGGCACCCTCGCCTCCCCGACTCCCGTGGGTGTCACCGGCGTGTCGGGGGCGACCGCCGTGGTGGCTGGGTGGACGCACTCGTGTGCGCTGCGAGCGACCGGGGGGTCGCCTGCTGGGGCGCCAACAGCTTCGGGCAGCTCGGAAACGGGGGCGTCGGCCACGCCCTGCAACCGCTGGTGGCCGCCGCCGCGACCGGCTCCGTGGCCAGCCTCAGAACCGGCGGCAACCACACGTGCGCCCTCCAGACGGGAGGCTCGGCTCGGTGCTGGGGCAACAACGGCGCTCGGCAGCTCGGCGACCGGACGACCACCAGCTCCTCTGGTGGCGTGGACGTCCTCGCAGTCACGGACGCCACCGAGCTCGCGGCCGGCGGGTACCACACCTGTGCGCTGCTCAGCGCTGGCACCGTCAAGTGCTGGGGCAGCAACGGGTATGGGCAGCTCGGGACGGGGCGGTTCAACACCCCGATGGGCGCCGTGACCGTCACGGGCGTCTCGGGGGCCACCGCGGTGGCCGCTGGCAGCGAACACTCCTGTGCGCTGGTCAGCGGCGGCAGCATCAAGTGCTGGGGCCACAACTGGGCCGGCCAGCTGGGAAGCGGAAGCGCCACACCGACGACCTCGCCGACACCGGTGACCGTGGCTGGGGTGACCGGCGCCACGCAGCTCGCTGCCGGCGGCTCCCATACGTGCGCGCTCCTCGCGGGCGGCACGGTCACGTGCTGGGGCTACAACCTCTTCGGGCAGCTCGGCGGCACCCCGTCCGTCGCGTACGCCCCCGTCTTGGTCACCGGCCTCAACGATGCGATCTCGATCGCGACCGGCGCCAACCACAGCTGCGCCTTGCGGACGACGGGCGGCGTCTCCTGCTGGGGCCGCAACTACCACGGCGCCCTCGGCGACGGCACCGCCACAAGCTCGGTCACCCCGGTCGCCGCGGGTGTGGCGGGCGCCACCGCTGTGACGACCGGCGCCGACCACACGTGCGCGCTCGTGAGCAGCGGCGCGGGGTGGTGCTGGGGCCGCAACACCTACGGGCAGCTCGGCAACAACACCGCCACAAGCGCATACACCCCCGTTTCGATCGCAGGGCTCACCGACGCAACGTCGATCCGCGGGGGCGATGAGCACACCTGCGCAACGACCCTCGCGGGTGCTGTCCGGTGCTGGGGCAACAACGAATGGAGTCAGCTGGGAGTCGTGAGCCTCGCAGCCAGCCGGACCCCCGTCGAGGTGCTCGGGACCTGACGCGAGCTGGCGTCGAGGGAGATCTCTCGATTCGCCCGATCAACGACGGATGATCGGAATGATCCTCGGCGTCCGGTGATGCGCCAACGGGCCATGGACGTGTCGGAGCGCAATCGCGAGACTCCGGACCGTTTCCCACTTCAGGTGGAGTGGCCGGCGCACGGAGGACCCACGAGATGTTCCGCCCGATCTTGTTCATCACCGCAGCCGCCATCGCGATCGTCGGTCTCGCACCTGCGCCGAGCGCCAGCGGCCAGGCCTACGGCGGCTGCCAAGCGGTCGTCTCCGACACGACCCCGTCGCCCGGCGACACGATCACGGTCACCGGGACGGGGGCACTTCCCAACGGGCCGGTCACCGCGGACATCGAGGGCCTCGCCACCGTCGGCTCCGGAACCGCTGACGGATCCGGCGCGTTCAGCTTCACGGCCCTGATCCCCGGGGCCGTGTCAGGCGTCATCACCCTGCTCGTCAACTGTCACGACAGCGGGGCGGTCATGAGCATCACGCTCGACACGACCGGCGCCGCCGCGACGACGACCACCGTGGCCACCACCACGACGGTCGCCGTCGGTGCGGGGAACCTTCCCCGCACCGGCTCGTCCGGAGCGGTGGCGGCCACGCAGGCCGCGATCGCGGTGCTGCTGCTCGGTGGCGCCACGCTCGGAGCCGCCCGGCTCCGCTCGCGGGCCGTTCGCTCAGCGCGCTGACGACCGGGAGGCGCGAGGAGGTTCCTAGTAGCGGTAGTGGTCGTGCTTGTAGGGACCGCCCGCCGGGATGCCGAGGTAGTCGGCTTGCTCGGTTGACAGCGAGGTGAGCTTCACGCCGAGCGCGTCGAGGTGCAGCCGCGCAACGCGCTCGTCGAGGAGCTTCGGCAGCACGTACACACCGAGCGGGTAGTCGGCGGTCTTCGTGAAGAGCTCGATCTGCGCCAGCACCTGGTTGGTGAAGCTCATCGACATCACGAAGCTCGGGTGACCCGTCGCGTTGCCGAGGTTCAGGAGCCGCCCCTCCGACAGCACGATGATCGAGTGACCGTCGGGGAACACGAACTCGTGGACCTGCGGCTTGATCTCGACCTTGCGCACGTCGCTCTGGCGAGCCAGGCCGGCCATGTCGATCTCGTTGTCGAAGTGACCGATGTTGCCGACGATCGCGTTGTGCTTCATCCTCGCCATGTGCTCGGCGGAGATGATCGCCTTGTTGCCGGTGGCCGTGATGAAGATGTCGGCCTTGTCGATCACGGACTCGAGGGTGTTCACCTCGAAGCCCTCCATCGCCGCCTGCAGCGCGCAGATCGGGTCGACCTCGGTGATGATCACGCGGCAGCCCTGGCCGCGCAGGGACTGCGCGGAGCCCTTGCCCACCTCGCCGTAGCCGCACACCACGGCGACCTTGCCACCGAGCATCAGGTCGACGCCGCGGTTGATGCCGTCGATGAGGCTGTGCCGGCACCCGTAGAGGTTGTCGAACTTCGACTTGGTGACCGAGTCGTTGACGTTGATGGCCGGGAACAGGAGCTGGCCTGCCTCGAACATCTGGTACAGGCGGTGCACGCCCGTGGTGGTCTCTTCGGTGACGCCCTTGATGCCGCTCGCGATCGTGGTCCAGCGGTTCGGGTCCTCGGCGAGCGACCGCTTGAGCGTGTCGATGATGACGCCCCACTCCTCCGGATCGTCGTCGGTGGCGTCGGGGACGGCACCGGCCTTCTCGAACTCCACGCCCTTGTGCACGAGCAGCGTGGCGTCGCCGCCGTCGTCGAGGATCATGTTCGGCCCGCCGCCGTCGGGCCACTGGAGCACCTGCTCGGTGCACCACCAGTACTCCTCGAGCGTCTCGCCCTTCCAGGCGTAGACCGGCACGCCCTTGGGCTCCGCGACCGTGCCCTCGGGACCGACCGCGACCGCGGCGGCCGCGTGATCCTGCGTGGAGAAGATGTTGCAGCTCACCCAGCGGACCTGCGCCCCGAGCGCGGTGAGCGTCTCGATGAGCACGGCGGTCTGGATCGTCATGTGGAGCGAGCCGGTGATCCGGGCGCCCTTGAGGGGTTGGGAGTCGGTGAACTCGGCGCGCAGCGCCATGAGGCCTGGCATCTCGACCTCGGCGAGCTCGATCTCCTTGCGCCCCCACGGGGCGAGGGTGAGGTCGGCGACCTTGAAGTCCTGATCAGGGTTGGTGTGCATGGTTCCTCCTGCAGCCGCGCCGAAGCAGCACGCCTGCGGTTGTGGGGTGTGGAGGGCTGGCTGCACCGAGCAGCACCCTGATCAGCCCGGGGGACGAGCGTAGTCGCGGGACCCGGCGACGGCCTCCCTGTCCGCGCATCTTCTTACCGCGCCAGGGCCTCCTTGAGGTCGAGCAGGACCGGGATGGGCCCGGGGTCGACCCCGGCCTCGGCCGCCATGTGGAGACTCGTGAAGTCGCCCTGGATGATGAGGTCGAAGAGCTGCGCGAGCGCACCGTCGCCGACCGCCGTGATGTCGGCGGTCGTGTGGACGACCTCGTCGATGATGTCGGCGGTCAGCTCGAAGCGCCGCGACACCTGGGGGTGCTCGAAGTCGTGCCGGAACCGCACGACGCTCACCACCTGCCGGGTGACGTCGCCGTGCTGTCCCCATCCGCAGATCTCGTTGTGGCACATCTCGGGGACGACCCCCCAGAACGCGGGTGCCTTCGCGTTCTCGTTCACCTGTGACTTGAAGCGGTACGCAGCGACCGCGCCGAGCGCGTCGCCGCCGTAGATCACGGGGATCGTGCGACCGATCTCCCGCGCGAGGCGCTGCGCGGTGCTCCCGTCCTGGATGAGCGCATCGCGTCGGCGAGCGAGCTGCGCGACGGCTTCGGCGATGTAGTTCTTCGCCCCGGGGAAGAGCCCGACTCGTTCGAGCACGCTGAGCACCGGGATGCTGACGGCGCCCACACCGGCGCGCGGCATCGGGATGTCGGGCAGCTCGATGTGCGGCGCGCCCGTTGCGGCGGCGAGCGCTCCGAGCTCGCCGCCGGTGGAGAGCACCACGAGGCGGGCGCCCGCCTCGGCCGCGACCTGCGCGGCCTCGACGGTCTCTTCCGTGTTGCCCGAGTACGACACGGCGAAGCAGAGGGTGCCCGGACCCACGAACGAGGGGGCCTCGTAGCCCTTGGCCACCACCACGGGCACCGACATGAACGGCGCGGCCACCGCGGCGACGATGTCACCGGCGATGCCGCTGCCTCCCATCCCGAGCACCACGACGTTCTCGATGTCGTCGTGGTCGGGAAGGGCTGCATCGAGCTGGTCGACGAGGCGCGCCGCGTCCCGCACCTGTTCGGGAAGCGCGGCCGCGAGGTCGAACATGCCGACCGTGTCGAGGACTCCGCTCACCTATGCCTCGAAGGTGGGAGCGATGCCCTCGGCGGCGGCCTTCGCGAGGAGCCGGTCGTGTTCGGCGTCGTCGACCGACTCCGCCTCGTCGATGAGCATGATCGGGATGTCCTCCCGGATCGCGTACCGGCGCTTGAGGCGCGGGTTGTAGAGCGAGTCCTCGTCTGCGAAGTACAGGAGCGGACCCTTGTCGTCGGGACAGGCGAGGATCTCGAGGAGCTGTGGGTCGAGGGGCATGGTGACTCCTTGTGGAGGGTGTGGGTGGGTCAGCCGGCGGCGTCGATGAGTGCCCGCACCTCGCGCACGCGGGCCTCGCACGCCGTGACGTCGGCGGCTTCGAGGTTGAGCCGCAGCAGCGGCTCGGTGTTGGAGGCACGCAGGTTGAACCACCAGGTGCCGAGGTCGACCGTGAGGCCGTCGAGATGATCCTGCGCGTCGGTCGGGTACGCGGCTGCGACGGCGGCGATGACCGCGGCCGGGTCCGCGACGCGGCTGTTGATCTCGCCCGACGCGGCGTACCGGTCGAACGGGCGGCGGAGCTCGGAGAGCGGGACGCCTGCCTTGGAGATCTGCTCGAGCACCACGAGCGCGGCGATGGACCCGGAGTCGGCGCGCCAGTTGTCGGCGAAGTAGTAGTGCGCTGAGTGCTCGCCGCCGAACGCCGCGCCCGTCTCGGCCATCACCGCCTTGATGAAGCTGTGCCCGACGCGGGTCCGGATCGGGTGACCACCGCGCTCCCGGATCACCTCCGGGACCGCCTTCGAGCAGATGCAGTTGTGCAGGATCGTGGCGCCTGGATGCTTCTCCAGCACGCCCGCCGCGACGATCGCTGTGGTGAGCGACCCGGACAGCGGCTCGCCCTGATCGTCGACGAGGAACACGCGATCGGCATCGCCGTCGAAGGCGAGACCGACGTCGGCGCCCACCTCGCGCACGCGTGCCTGCAGGTCGAGCAGGTTCGCTGCTTGGATCGGGTCGGCCGGGTGGTTCGGGAACGATCCGTCGAGCTCGCCGTAGAGGATCTCCAGCGAGATCGGCAGACCCTCGAACACGACCGGCACCACCAGGCCGCCCATGCCGTTCGCGGTGTCGGCCACCACCTTCAGAGGGCGCAGCGCCGCTTCGTCGACGAAGGAGCGCACGTGTGCCCCGAAGTCGCGCAGCAGGTCGAGCCGCTCGAAGCCGCCCTGTGGACCCTCGACGACGGGAACGCCCGACGCTGCCATCGCCTTGATCTCGAGCAGACCGGACTCCACGCCGATCGGGCGAGCCCCGGGCAGGCACATCTTCATGCCGTTGTACTGCGCGGGGTTGTGCGAGGCGGTGAGCATCATGCCCGGTGCGTCGAGCTTGCCCGACGCGAAGTACAAGAGGTCGGTGGAGGCGAGTCCGAGGTCGACGACGTCGATCCCCTGCTGCTGCACGCCGCGCGCGAACGCGGCCGACAGCTCCACGCCGGATGCTCGCATGTCGCGCGCGATCAGCACCCGCGAGGCGCCGCCGACCTGTGCCGCGACGAACCGCGCGAAGGCGGCACCGATCGCTTCGGCCAGCGGCGCGTCGAGCTGATCGGGAGTGGTGCCGCGGATGTCGTAGGCCTTGAAGATCGCGTCGAGGTCAGCCACCAGGGGGTTCACCCTAGTGGTCGCTGCGACGCGACCTCGTAGGCCCCCTCGGCCGCCAGGCGACGGATGTGCGCGACGTCACGGAGGAGCCGGACGCCGTCTCGCACGGCCCGCACGCTCGACCGGCCGCTGCTCCGCAGCTGCACTGGCACCTCGGCGAGGCTCAGCTCGTGCCGTTCGACGAGGTGCAGCACCTCGATGTCGAACGCGAACCCGTCGATCTGGCAGAGGTCGAAGACGAGCGCGGCGGCATCCGATCGGAAGGCCTTGAGACCGCATTGGCTGTCGCGGGGGTGGCTGAGCAGGACCCCCATCGTGACGAGGTTGATCACGCGGCTGCCCAGCTCCCGCACGAGCCCAGCGCGTCGAAGCGTGGTTGCGTCGGGGTGCCGCCGGTTGCCGATGACCACGTCCCAACCCTGCTCGACCTGTTCGATGACGAGCTGCACCTGATCGGGTGAGTACGACAGGTCGGCGTCGGTGAACGCAACCGTGCGCCCGCGCGCGGCGCAGACTCCCGCTCGAACGGCAGCGCCCTTGCCGCGGTTCCGGGGCAGCAGCACCACCTGGTCCGCGCCAGCCGCCAAGGCCGCGTCACCCGTGCCGTCAGCAGATCCGTCGTCGACCACGACGAGCTCGACGCCACCATCGGCGTGGAGATCCGACAGCGACTCGCGCAGCGCGCTGACCGTCGCCGCGATGCGTTCGACCTCGTTGAAGGCGGGGATGACGACCGATGCGCGGAGCATGCCCGGCGCCGGCCCACGTCGCGCACGCTCGTGGATCGAGCGGCGAACAGCGCTGAGGAGCACGGCTCGGTAGAGCCCCAGCCGTACGAGTGCGGCGACGGCGAGGGCGACGGCCTTCGCGAGGAGGAGGCCCTGCCACGACGTGAACCCCCACGCGGCGAAGGTCGCGCGGAGCACCACCACGTCGGTGATGCCCGCGAGCGACGCGACCGTGACGAACGCGAGCGGCATCCGCACCCAGCGCACGTAGGGGTCTGAGCGGAAGGTGACCGAGCGGTGCAGCACGTAGGACGTCGCCGAGGCGACCAGGATCGCCACGGCGTCCGCCGCCACGAGGACCCAGCCGAGCCGCTGCCGTAGGAACAGGAGCAGTGCGACGTCGATGACCGTCGGAACGATCGCGACGAGGGCCGCGCGCCGGATCCGATCAGTCACGCGCGACGCGTCGGGACGCGAGCAGGGCGGCGAGCGCGATGCCGAGCGCCGTGAGGGCGTAGCCGATCCATTCGACGGGTTCGCGCCCGTAGCGGAGATCGACGTGGCGCTCGCTGGGCACCACGACCATGAGGTTCGGAGCCACCCGGTACGGACCGTCAGCGCCCTTCGCGTGCCAGTTCGGGAAGTAGGACGCCTTCACCAGCACGGGTGTTCCCAGCCGGTCGACGTCGAACGAGATGCGATCGGTCGTGGTCTCGATGTTCGTGACGCGCGCGCTCGGCGCCGCGCGCTGACGCGGCCGCGGATCCTCCACCGAGACACGCTGCCAGTCGCGCGGACCTGACGACGCGAGGTACACGTCCCAGCGGGCCGCATCCTTGAACCACGCGACGGCCGGGCCGTTGCAGCGACCCCGGTCGTCCTTCGTTCGACAGATCCAGTCGTGCTGTGCGTCGTCGACTCCGTCGAGCACCGCTGGCTCGTTGGCGAGCGGCTCGACGAGCGGGCTGTCCGCCACCTGGAAGATCACCCACGGGCCCGAGGTGGCGATCTCGGTGAGATCGGAGTCCGCGCGCGCCGCCGTGGTGGCCTGGACCGAGGAGGCGAGGTAGTAGCGCACACCCATCAGCTGGAGGTGCTCGATCCCCTTCGAGAGGTCGAACCCGTCATACGGGAGGTCACGCTGGGCGGCGCTGGGTGCGGCGCTCAGCTCCACCTGCGTCAGGAAGTGGAAGGGGGTGGTGGCCGACGCTTCGAAGAAGAGCCCCTCCATCGAGCCGATGCAGCCGTCGGACCAGTGCGGCAGGAGCATGAGCGCCATCGGGGTGCCGTAGCGGTTGAGCTCCTTCTCGTACTCCCAGAACGAGCGACCACATCCGTGCTCGCGCCCGACTCGCTCCATGGTCGTCACCAGCGCGCGGTACTCGGCGTACGCGTCCTTGCCGACGTATCCCGTGTAGTTCCACCGGGCCCAGGAGCGGACGAAGCTCGCGTCGTTCACACCGCTCGACAGCCCGAGGAACGAGTAGCTGCCGTCGGCGCGGGTCGAGCCGAAGGGCAGGCTCCGCAGCGGCATGCCGACGAGGACGAGGCTTCCGAGCACCGCGGCCACCGTGGTGGCGACGGGCGCGAGCAGGCCGGGCCGCTCCGGGTCGCGGGCGGCGAGGACCGCGATCGTGCGTCCCAGCTCCGACACGCCGATCGCGGCGAGCAGGTACAGCCCGAGGTAGTAGAGCGGGAGCACGCGTGCGTTCCAGAGTCGACCCTGTGGCATGACCGCGAACGCGACCGCCGAGATGATCACGATCCCAGCGAGGATCCACCCGAGGCGCACGCGGAAGGCGAGCGACAGCACGAGTCCAACGAGCGCGAGCGTCAGGACCCACCGGATGTCCTGGACCATGTCGGGACGACGCGGGACGAGGTACTTCCAGATCGTCTCGTTGAGGTACGGGAGCTTCTCCCAGCCCATGTCGTTGACGTAGGCGCGCTGCCAGAAGAACGGCAGGACCCAGAACGCGGAGATCAGCCCGCCCACGGGCATGACCGTGGCGAGCCAGCGCGCCGCCGGCGCCGCGCGCCAGAACCGGACGGTGAACCTCAGCGGCGCGACGAGGAGTCGCCAGATCGTGTCGAGCCACCGCAACGACCAAACGACGCGGCCCGTCAACACGGCGAGAGCGACGACGCGGCCGAACAGGCTGGACCTTCGTTCGCCGTGGCGCTCCCGGGCCGCGTCGTGGATCGGCGCCCAAGCCTCGATGAGCAGGTTCCGGGCGACCGACAGCGCGGGGCCGGTGAGCGCGAACAGCGCGATCACCGCGGTGCCCGCGATCGCGTAGAAGGCCGGGATCAGGTGGTTGAGCCCGGTGAGCGCGAGCAGCACGGCGGCGAGCGCGCGGTGGCGCCCGGTGCGCAACCCGCGCACGACGACACCGAGAAAGAGGACGCACAGCGACAAGCTGATGGAGAACGCGAACTCGCCCGCGAGGGTGGAGGCGACGTTGCCGCCGTAGATCGTGAAGTTCCGGTCGAAGAGGAACGGCACCGTGGCGATGGCGAGCATCGCGGGGCCGGGGAACGGGAGATCGGCGAGGCGACCGAAGGCGTACGCCGCGACCGGGAGCGTGACGAGCCCGAGGATCGTGACCAGCTTGAACGCGGTGCCGTACGGGAGCTCGACGCCGAGCAGCGCGACGACGACCGCGGCGGTGACGTAGCCGCGTCGCGCCCAGCCCGCGCCGCGGCGCCATGCGGTTCGCGCGAGCAGTCCTGCTCCCGCCAGCGGGACGACCATCGTCCAACCGCCGAAGAACCCCACGTCGAGCGCCACGATCAGGAGCGACGGGAGCACCATGTAGAACTGGTAGGCGGGGAACCCGGCGTACCAGTCGGGCGTCCATCCCGACAGGCGCCACTCGGGGAGCAGGTGGTCGCGCAGGAAGGCGGGTCCCCACACGTGCGCGCCCATGTCGCCCCCCGCCGGCACAGCGCTGGACAGGATGTCGGCGGGGTGGATGCTCGCGAAGACGACCACCGACGCGACGGTGATCACCAGTGCGTCGAGGACGAGGCGGACGACCCGATCCCGCTGCGCGCGGGCGGCCGGATCCGCGGGCGGCGCGCCGTCGCCGTCGTCGCCCTCGAGACGCTCGTCACCGTCGTCGTCGAGCCCGTCGGGCCAAGGGTCGAGGAGGTCCGCGTCGGGCGAGGTGCGTCCGTACATGGCGTCAGTCATCGTCGCGCCGATCCGGGTGCCAGGGCCGTCACCCTGCCAGCAGGAGGGCGAGGACGGTGACCATGTTGAAGGCCACGTGCGCGGCGATCGCGGGACCGAGCCGTCCCGCGCGGTGGGCCAGGATCCCGGCGACCGCCCCGAACAGGACCAGGGCGGGAAGCTGCAGCGACTGCTTGTGGGTGACGCCGAACACGACCGAGCTGATCGCGATCGCCGGCGCGGGGGCCATGCCGCGCTTCAGCAACGCGCCCTGGAACAGGCCTCGGTAGAAGATCTCCTCGATGACGGGCGCCCCGATCCCGACGATGAGGATCAGCAGCACGGTGCTCACTGGCCCGGTCGCGCGCTCCGTGAGGCTGCGAGCCGGGCCTTCGAGATCCGACGCGCGCTTGTTGAGCAGCTCGAGGATGGGCCAATAGAGGAGCGGGAGCGCGACGAGCTGCAAGAGGACGCCGACGATGCCACCGCGCCACACGTCCGCGACGCGCGCGCGGAGGTTGAGATCCGCGACGAGCCCGTTGCCCTTCGTGCGCGTGGCGACCAGCGGCGCGCCCAGGAGGCCGAACCAGAGCCCCACCTGCGCGAGCGCAGCCAGCGCAAGCGGGAGCTCGTCGATCTGGTCGACCGTGCGTCCGCTCGCAGCGAGGATCGCCGCGAGCGCGAGCTGGGAGCCGACCAGTCCGATCGCCAACCCCAGCGCCACGTCGCCCAGCCCCCAACGACGGGGCTGCGTCGGCTCGTCAGCGAGCACCGGTGCTGCCTCGGTCACCCGTGCAGGCTATTGGTGACCGCGGGGTGTCTGGCGGTCAGGGTCAGGACGCGATCGCGTGGGAGAGGGCCGCGGGATACCGGACACGACGGTCGGCGAGGGCCCACCCGTTGGGGACCTTCAGCGTGTCCGCGTGGCTGCCACACAGGTCGTAGGCCATCGGATGCGGCTCGCTGTCGAGGGGCTCGACCCAGGCCGTGCGGCCCGCGTAGTCGTACGTGAGCGTTGACGTGGCGCTGGCGTTGCAGCTGGGCTTGGCGCAGGTGCGGCTGCTCATCGGCGACACGCTATCCACGCGCCCGAGCACGCGAGCGGATGGCCGGGGCCGCATGCCTGTCGATCGCGGGGGGCGACCCGTATCCTGGCGTGATGAGCCCCGAGGGACTGCCGCCTCCCCCACCTCCCCCGCCGCGCGAGCCGGGTGGCGGGGCGCGCCGGCCGAGCCTCAGCGGCCAGTCGCTGCCCAAGTGGGGCATCTGGGCCCTCGTCGGGCTCACCCTGGCGATCGTGCTCTCCTCCAGCCTCGCCACGGGGTCCGCGAAGGAGAAGGTCTCCTACTCCGACTTCCTCGGACAGGTCCGCAGCGGCAAGGTCGTCAGCGTCCAGATCAACAACACCGACGGCGCGATCACCGGCAAGCTCGACAGTGGTGCAGAGTTCCGCACCACGGGTCCGCTGAACGGCGGCATCCCCGACGCCGACCTCGAGCTCCTCGGGAAGGAGGGCGTCAAGGTCGAGTACAAGACGCCACAACCGGGTCTGCTCGCGAGCCTCCTGCCGTTCCTCATCCCGGTCGGGATCTTCGTCGCGTTCTTCTGGTTCATGCAGCGCCGCGCGCAGAGCCAGATGGGCGGGATCATGTCGATCGGCCGATCCCGCGCGAAGACGTACTCCACGGAGCGTCCAGGCACCACGTTCGCCGACGTCGCCGGCTACGAGGGCGTGAAGCAGGACATCAAAGAGGTCGTCGACTTCCTGAAGACGCCCGAGCGCTTCCGTGAGATCGGCGCTCGGATCCCGAAGGGTGTCCTGCTCGTGGGGCCGCCAGGCACCGGCAAGACGCTGATCGCCCGTGCCGTGGCCGGCGAGGCAGGCGTGCCCTTCCTGTCGGTGACGGGCTCGGACTTCATGGAGATGTTCGTCGGTGTCGGCGCGAGCCGGGTGCGCGACCTGTTCGCCAGCGCCCGCAAGATGGGTCGGGCGATCATCTTCGTCGACGAGCTCGACTCCATCGGCCGCAAGCGCGGCGCAGGACTCGGCGGTGGGCACGACGAGCGTGAGCAAACCCTCAACCAGATGCTCTCCGAGATGGACGGCTTCGAGGCCACGGAGGGCATCGTGATGATGGCCGCCACGAACCGGCCCGACATCCTCGATCCCGCGCTCCTGCGCCCCGGCCGCTTCGACCGGCAGGTCGTCGTGCCGCTGCCGGAGCTCTCCGAGCGCGAGGCGATCCTGCGGGTGCACGCGAAGTCCAAGCGCCTCGCCGACGACGTCGACCTCGCGGTCGTGGCGCGCGGCACGCCCGGGATGTCCGGCGCGGACCTGTCGAACCTCGTGAACGAGGCCGCCTTGTTCGCGGTGCGCGCAGGCGAGGACCAGATCTTCATGCGCAACTTCGAGATGGCCCGCGATCGCGTGCTGATGGGTCAGCGTCGTGAGTCGATGGCGCTCGCCGACGACGAGAAGGAGGCGGTCGCGTACCACGAGGCCGGCCACGCGGTCGCGGCGGCCGTGCTCCCCCACGCCGATCCGGTCCACAAGGTCACGATCCTGCCGATGGGGATGGCGCTCGGCGTCACGCAGCAGCTCCCCGTCGACGAGAAGCACATCTACCGGCAGAACTACATCGAGGACAGCCTCGTGGTCCGGATGGGCGGGCGGATCGCAGAGGAGCTCGTGTTCGGTGTGATCTCCACTGGCGCGAACAACGATCTCGTCGGCTCGACCGAGCTCGCCCGCAAGATGGCGCTCGAGTGGGGCATGTCCACGCGCGTCGGTCCGATGGCATGGGGTTCGCAGGGGGCCGTGTTCCTCGGCGAGGACCTCATGCACACGCGGGACTACTCCGATGAGACAGCCCGCGTGATCGACGAGGAGGTCGAGCGGATCCTGCGCGAGCAGGAGGAGCGCTGTCGTGTGGTCCTCACCGAGCAGCGGCGCGGGTTGGATCTCGTCGCGCGCGCACTGCTCGAGCACGAGACCATCGACGGCGAAGAGGTCTACCGCCTCGTGCAGCTGGGTCGCGAGGGGCGCACCGCGCTCGAGGAGTTCGGGGAGTGGCGCGGCGACGACGACGGCGGCGCGCCGGGCTCCGGCGCGGTCGCTGGCGAGGCCGCAGTCGCGCATGCCACGAACGAGACGCCGACTCCACCCGCCACGTAGCGAGGGCCGCGCGACCTCAGTCGCACCTGCCAGGCGTGCTGCCGGGCTCGCGTGCCTCGGCCACGGCGGCCCACAGGTCGGTGGCGGTGACCGGCCCGAGGAAGCTGGCGCGCACCACGCCGTCGCGATCGACCACGAGCGCGGTGGGCACTGCCTCGATCGCGTAGCGCTCGTGGAGGTCGCGGGCTGCGCTGAGCTCGACCTCCTGCACCGCGACGCTCGCGCTCGCCAGCGGCTGCGCTCGCTCCCACACGCCTGCGCAGGTGCTGCACGTGGCTGACGTGAACACGACGACCAACCACGGCGCCTCCGGGCGCGCGAAGTCCGCCCGGTCGAGCTGCGCCGGTACGGCGTAGCCGGTGCGGACGGGCGCGTCGATCCGCTGCCTGCGCTGGATCACCGCCGCCACGGCGAGCGCGGCACCAGCGAGGGCGATGGCGAGAAGGATCCGCTCCACGCCGCGAGCATGCCGTGACCCCAGCGACGACGGCCACCCGCCCGCCCCGATGGCACGGACATCGCACCGTTCGTACAGAATGTCCGACCATGGGTGACCCGCCGATCGACCAGGCCCTCGACACGGACGATCGCTCGGGGGCGCCGGCGCTCGTCACGCTCGGCCTGACGCCCGACATCGCCTCGCCCACCCCCGACGAGCCCGCCGGGGAGCCCGTGCGCGCCGCGCGGCGCGGCCCGATCGCGCGCCTCCTGTCAGAGCCGATGTGGGTGCTCGGCCTCGTGCTGCTGATGGACGAGGTCGACAAGAACGTGGTGCGCGGCATGATCACGCCGCTGAAGGAGGACTTCGGCGTCGGCGACCTCGGGATCGGCGTGCTGCTGTCGTTGGCCCTGCTGTTCAACGGGCTGATCACCGTGCCTGCCGGCTACCTCGCGGACCGTTGGAACCGCTCGCGGGCGATCGGTCAGACGGTCGTGGGCTGGTCGGTGCTCACCGCGGGCGGCGCCGCGTCGGTCGGCTTCCCGATGCTCGTCGGGATGCGCTCCGCGCTGGGCTTCGGGCAGGCGATCACCGAGCCGTCGGCCGCGAGCCTCATCGGCGACTACTACCCGCCTGACAAGCGCGGCAAGGCGTTCTCGATCCAGCAGGTGATGCTCCTCACCGGCACCGGCCTCGGCGTCGGGATCGGCGGGTTCATCGGCACGAACTACGGGTGGCGTCCCGCGCTCGTGGTGGTCGCGATCCCTGGGCTGCTCGTGTCGTGGCTCGTGTTCCAGCTCCGGGAGCCCAAGCGCGGCACGGCCGACCTCATGGCCGCGATCGGCGCGGGCAGCATCGAGCACGCCGAGGACGGCGATCATCCCGCCCTGTTCGACAACGGCTTCCGTCAGTTCCTGCGAGACATGATCGACGGATTGCGTGCCGACATGCGGGTGATCCTGAGCATCCGCACGATGCGCTACGCGCTCGCCGGCGTCGCGGCGCTCCTCTTCACGGTCACCGCGCTCGCGGCGTGGCTTCCGCAGTACTACGAGCGCCACCTCCACATGGCCGAGGGAACCGGCGAGGCGCTCTTCACCGCCCTCATCATCCTCGGCGGCATCCCGGGCGTGCTGCTCGGCGGACGCGTGGCCGACCGCTACGCACCGCGGATGCAGGGCGGCCGGTTGGCGCTCCCGGCGATCTTCATCGCGACGGGCAACCTCTTCTTCACCGCCGCGTACTCCCTGCGCAGCGACACCTACTCGCAGTCGCTCGTGGCAACCGTGTTCCTGCTCCAGCTCTTCGGCATCTTCGTGATGACGATGTCGATCCCGGGGCTGCGCGCTGGCCTGACCGACGCCATTCCGGCGCACCTTCGCGGCGCCGGCTTCGGCGCCTTCAACCTCGTCGCCGTCGTGTGCGGGCAGGCGGCCGCGCCGTTCATCGTGTCGCTGATCTCCAACGAGTTCGACGAGAACCTGCGTGTCGCGTTCCTCGCGTGCTCACCGCTCTTGTTCCTCGGCGCAGCAATCCTGTTCCGCGCGCGCAAGTTCCTCGACGAGGACATGAACAAGATCATGATGGCCGTCTTGCAGGCCCTCCAGGACGAGCGGGATCGCGAGGCCGAGAAGCACGCTGACCAGGGAGAACACGCTCCCGCCGACTGACCGCAGCCCCGCGGACGACCACCGCCCCCGGCCATGGATCGCGCGCCCCGTCACCGGTTCGCGCGATCCGCGGGCGTTTGAGTGCGGCGCGATCGCATGGCCGGGTTGTGAGCAGGCGGCTCCTCGATGACAGCCCGACCCGAGTGTCATACCGCGCAGGTAGCCTCCTTCTCACGCGTCGCGGGCTCGCTCA
>JBQTHC010000006.1:0-68175 GCA_052390255.1 Microthrixaceae bacterium | reverse complement strand
GCCAACCAGCGCCACCGCAGCGGGAGCGCGGTCGAAGCCCCCCGCCACCGCCGGAACGAGGGCGAACGCTCCGACGAGCAGCGCCACGTAGAGCCCCCGCGTGCGGGCGTCGCCGAGTCGCACGGCGAGGGTTCGCTTGCCGGCGAGGGTGTCACCGGGGATGTCTCGAAGGTTGTTGATCACGAGCAACGCCGTGGCGAGCAGCCCCACCGTGACCGACGCGACGGTGGCGAGCGCGGTGATGGTCTCGGTCTGCACGTACGTCGAGCCGACCGTGGCGACGACCCCGAAGAAGACGAACACGAAGACCTCGCCCAAGCCGTAGTACCCGTAGGGGTGCGAGCCGCCGGTGTAGAACCATCCCGCCGCCATCGCGGCCGCACCGACGAGGAGGAGCTGCGGACCGACGGCGATCGCGAGGGCGAGCCCTGCAGCACCCGCCACGCCGAAGGACGCGAGCGCGGCCCGCTTCACGGCCTTGGGCGGTTGCAGGCCCCAGCCGACCAGCCGCACGGGACCCACGCGCACGCCCGGGTCGTCCGTACCGCGGACCCCGTCGCTGTAATCGTTCGCGAAGTTGGTGCCGACCTGGAGCGCGAGCGCCACGACGCCAACCGCCACCGCCCGCCACGCGGTCACCCCCGAGCCGCCCGCCGCGCAGGCCGTCCCGACGAGCACGGGGACCACCGCCGCAGGGAGCGTGCGCGGTCGTGCGCCCGCCATCCATGACCGCCAGCCCGTCGGCGCACCCGGAGCGGGATCGTCGAGGGGGGCTCCGTGAGACATGGTGGCGCAGAGTCTCGCCCGGTGTCCTCGTAGGGTGCCAGCGTGAGCAACCGACTGGTGCTCCTCGACAGCGGCGACGAGCACTTCGTGGACGCGCTCCGGCGCGCCTGGGACGCGGGCGATGCCGTGGCACCGATCGACGCTCGCCTCCCACCTCCGGCACGCGCGGCGGTGCGCGAGGCCGCACGACCCGACGAGCCGGTCGAGGCGGGTGATGCGCTCGTCGTGATGTCGAGCGGCACCACCGGCGTGCCCCGAGCCGTGGTGCTGACCCATGAAGCAGTCGCCGCGTCGGCGCTCGCGACGAGTGCTCGCCTCGCCGTCGAACCCGGAGCCGATCACTGGCTCGCGTGCATACCGCTCGCGCACGTCGGCGGCCTGTCGGTCGTCACCCGGGCCCTCCACACCGGCACGCGCCTGACGGTGCACTCGTCGTTCGATGCAAGCAGGGTCGACGCGGCTGCTCGCGATGGCTGCACCCTCACCGCACTCGTGCCAGCGGCGCTTCGACGGATCGAAGCGAGTCGCTTCCGCCGGATCCTCCTGGGCGGTCAGCGCGCACCGTCAGACCGTCCGCCCAACGTCGTCACCACCTACGGGATGACCGAGACCGGCAGCGGCATCGTCTATGACGGCGTGCCGCTCGACGGAGTGGAGGTCCGTGTCGATGACACCGCGGAGATCCACGTGCGCGGCCCGATGCTCCTGCGCTGCTACCGAGACGGGAGCGACCCCAAGCGCGCTGGCGGTTGGTTGGCGACGGGCGACCTCGGCGAGATGCACGGTGACCGCTTGCGCGTGCACGGCCGCCGCGAGGAGCTCATCATCTCCGGCGGCGAGAACGTGTGGCCCTCGGCGGTCGAGGACGTGCTCGCGTCGCATCCCGGGGTCGCCGGGGTCGCGGTCGTCGGCCGATCCGACCCAGAGTGGGGCGAGCGGGTGGCGGCGATCGTCGTGCCGACGGATGCGGGTGCACCGCCTTCGCTGGACGACCTTCGTTCGTGGGCCAAGGAGCGCCTGCCTGCGTTCGCGGCGCCGACGGTCGTCGAGGTGGTGCGAGAGCTCCCGCTGACCGCTAGCGGAAAGGTGCGACGCGGCTCCCTGCGACGCGGCGGCTGATCGTCGCGCTCAGCCTGACGGTCGGCGGGCGCCAGGCCCCAGGAGCGCACCACCGTCGACCACGAGCGTGTGGCCGGTGATCCAGGACGCGAGGTCGCTCGCGAGGAAGAGCGCCGCGTTCGCGATGTCGACCGGCTCGCCGAGGCGCCCCAGCGGCATCGAGGCAGCGACACGCTCCTCGGCGGGCTCCCACAGCGCGCGGGCCATGTCCGTCTTGACGAGGCCCGGCGCGATCGCGTTGACGCGCACGGAGGGGGCCAGCTCGGCCGCAAGCGTCTTCGTGAGGTGGATCAAGGCCGCCTTGGTGGTGTTGTAGATGCCGATGCCGGGCTCGACCGAGTATCCGCCCACCGACGCGATGTTGATGACGGTCCCGCCACCTGCGTGCAGCGATTGCTTCCACGCCTCTTGTGTCCACACGACCGCGCCCCGGAGGTTGACCTCCCAGGTCTTGTCATGGCGACCGAGGTCGATGTCCATCACCGTGCCGAAGTACGGGTTCGTGGCCGCGTTGTTCACGAGGATGTCGAGGGCGCCGAAGCGCGTGACCGCGTGCGTGACCGCCGCCGCTGCCTGGGCCGGGTCGCCCGCGTTCGCGACCACCACGTCGACCTCACCGCCGATCTCTGCTGCGGCCGATTCAAGCGCGTCGAGCTTGCGCGACGACAGCACGACTGAGGCGCCCGCGTCGGCATAGGCCTTGGCGATCGCCTTGCCGATCCCGCGCGACGCGCCGGTGACGAGCGCAACCCTTCCTTCGAGAGAGACCTCCATCGCCGGGACCGTACCCGCGGGAGACACCCCTAGGGTGGGCCTCAGTGAACCGCCTCGCCGCCGAGACCAGCCCGTACCTGCGCCAGCATGCCGACAACCCGGTCGACTGGTACCCGTGGGGCGAGGAGGCCTTCGCCGCAGCCCGCGCACGCGACGTGCCGATCCTCCTGTCGGTGGGCTACTCCGCCTGCCACTGGTGCCACGTCATGGCGCATGAGTCCTTCGAGGACCCCGCGGTCGCCGCGGTGATGAACCGGGTGTTCGTCAACGTGAAGGTCGACCGCGAGGAGCGACCCGACGTCGACGACATCTACATGGAGGCGACACAGGCCATGACCGGCCATGGCGGATGGCCCATGACGGTGGCATGCACGCCGGACGGCCGCCCCTTCTTCGCCGGCACCTACTTCCCCAAGGAGCGTCGCGGCGGGATGATCGGGTTCGTCGAGCTCTGCGAGCGGATCGACGAGCTGTGGCGCACCCGTCGGGGCGACCTGGACGAGCAGGCGGACCAGCTCACCGGCGGACTCGGCCGGTCCGCCTTCGTGGAACCCGATCCGGACCTTCCGACCGTTGGCGACCTCGAACGTGCCGTCGATCTGCTGCTCGACGCGTCCGACCTCGCGCACGGCGGCTTGGGGGGAGCTCCGAAGTTTCCGCAGCCGATGGCGCAGGAGGTGCTCGCGAGCGCTGCCGCGCGCGGTGAAGCGCGCGCGCTGGCCGCTCTCGTGGCGACCCTCGACCACATGGCGGCCGGCGGGATCTACGACCACCTCGGCGGCGGCTTCTCGAGGTACGCCGTCGATGGTGTGTGGCTCGTGCCTCACTTCGAGAAGATGCTCTACGACAACGCGCTCCTGATCCGTCTGTACGCGCACGGCTGGCAGCTCACTGGTGAGGCCCGCTTCCAGCAGGTGCTGACCGAGACCGTCGAGTACGTGCTGCGAGACCTGCGCCTGCCCGAGGGCGGGGTCGCATCTGCGGAGGACGCCGACAGCGAGGGCGAGGAGGGGAAGTTCTACGTCTGGACCGAGTCCGAGCTGCGTGCCGTGCTCGGCGACCGCGCCGAGGGTGCCCTCCGGTGGTACGGCTTCGGACCGACGGGCAACTTCGAGCACGGCACGACGATCCTCAACCGGCTGCATGCGGTCGGCGACCTGCACCGCACCGCGGAGATCGAGCGCGCGCGCGTCGAGCTGTTGGCCGCACGCGGGTCGCGCACCCGGCCGGGCCTCGACGACAAGGTGCTGGCGGAGTGGAACGCCTACCTGGTTGCGGCACTCGCGGAAGCGTCGTCCATCACCGGGGAGCAGCGATGGCTCGACGCCGCGGTGGGCGTGGCGGAGTTCCTCCTCGCCAACCTCCGCAGACCCGACGGCCGCTGGCTGCGCTCCTGGCAACGAGATGCCGGCGCGAAGCACCTCGCCTACGCGACCGACCACGGCGCCCTGATCGACGCCTTCACCCGGCTCGCTGAGGCCACGGGTCAGGCACGCTGGATCGTCGAGGCGCGCACCACGGCCGACGCGCTGCTCGAGCTGTTCTGGGACGGGGAGCGCGGAGGCGTGTTCACCAGCGGCAGCGACGCCGAGGCGCTCATCGCGCGACCGAAGGACCTGATGGACAATGCGACGCCGGGCGCGAACGGCCTCGCCGCCGTCGGCCTGCTCCGGCTCGGAGCGCTGACCGGCGAACCGCGCTACCTCGACTCGGGTCACGCGATCGTGCGCCTGCTGGGCCCGATGGCCGTGCAGCACCCCAGCGCGTTCGGTCACGTGCTGGCTGCCGTCGACCTCGCGGTGCGCGGCACCACGGAGATCGTGGTCACCGGCTCCCGTCCGGATCTGGTCGAGGCAGCACGGCGCACGCTGCTCCCGAACGCTGTGCTGGCCTGGGGCGAGCGCTACGACAGCCCGCTCTGGGACGGCCGTGACGAGGCGCGTGCCTACGTGTGCCACGGCTACACCTGCCAGCTCCCTGCGCAGGACGTCGCGACCCTCGAGGCGCAGCTGCGAGCGTGACCGCCCCACCCCTCTGTGCACGCGCTCGGTTGGGTGCCAACCGCCAGCGCTCCCACAAGGAGACGCGGGTCAGACGCGGATGACGATCTTGCCGATGTTCTCGCCGGTGAACATCGCGTTGAGGGCCTGTGGGGCCGCGTCGAGGCCCTCGAACACGTGGGAGCGGTGGCGCAACCGGCCTTCCGCCATCCACCCGCCGAGCGTCTCGGTGATCTCGGCCCACCGCCCCCAGTAGTCCCACGAGATGAACCCCTCCATCCGAGCGCGGCGCGCGATGAGGTTCAGGTAGTTCGGAGGGCCGGGCGGCTTGTGGTGATCGTTGTAGGAGGAGATGGCCCCGCAGAGGACGACGCGCGCGCGGTCGGCGAGACGGCCGAGGACCGCGTCGAGGATCGGCCCACCGGTGTTGTCGAAGAAGACGTCGACCCGCTTCGGGCACAGCTCTCGCAAGCGCGACGGGATGTCGTCGGTGCGATGGTTGATCGCCGCGTCCGCTCCCAGGTCCTCGACGAGCCACGCGCACTTCTCGTCGGTCCCCGCGATGGCGACGACCCGGCAGCCGAGGATCTTCGCGATCTGCACGGCGATCGAGCCGGTGGCGCCGGCGGCCGCAGACACGACCACGGTCTCGCCGGCCGCGGGCCGGCCGATCTCGACGAGGCCCACGTACGCGGTGAGCCCATTGGCGCCGAAGACGCCGAGGGCGGCCTGGGGATCCGCGTCGGGCTGCAGGGGCGTCGTGAGCATCGGGTCGTCGCCGACGACGGCGTACTCCTGCCACCCCGTGAGCGTCGCCACGAGCTGACCCTCGTGCACCTTGTCCGACCGGGACGCGATCACCCGTCCGACACCGCTCCCCCGCACCACCTCGCCGATCGCGACCGGCTCGATGTAGCCCTCGGCCTTCGAGAGCCAGGTCCGAACGGTGGCGTCGATCCCGAGCCACTCGACCTTCACGAGGACCTCGCCATCACCCGGCTCGGGGATCGGCTGCGCGTCGTGGGTGAAGTCGTCCTCCCGCACCAGCCCCTCGGGCCGCTGGGCGAGGAGCACGCGATGGTTCAGGTCGGACGCCACGCGCCAGAACCTATCTGACGCCCCGTCAGATCGGCTCGCCCGGCGAGCCCCAGCGTTGTCGACCGACCTGCCGCCGGAGCCGCGCGCCGGGCCACCCGAGGACGGCCTCGAGCGCAAGACGTGGGCGGCGAGCGGTCCTCAGCCGGTTGGCCTGAGGCGGAGCACGCGGCGGACGAGCATGCCTCCGATCCCGCGCACGGCGGCTGGCGACGCCCGCTGGAGATACCAGAGGCCGCGACCGCTCCGCGGCACGATCACGATGGCTTGGTTCCTGGCGATCCCCCGCAGCGCCTGCACCGCGAAGCGATCGACCGGCATCGGTCGCATCCGCATCATGTCGAGGAACTGGCGAGACGTGAGCGTGCCGTTCGGATCTGCCGGGAGATCCCCCGGCGGCCCCTTGTCGAGGATCGGTGTCTCGATGGCGCCGGGACACACAACGGTCACCTGCACCCCGTGCAGTGCCGCTTCCGGGCGCAGCGTGGTGCTGAGGCCCACCACCGCGTGCTTCGTCATGGTGTACGCGACGGTGAGCGGGGTCGGCGCGAGTCCGGCCATCGACGCCACGCTCACGATGTGACCATGCCCCTGGGCCACCATTCGTGGGTACGCCGCGAGCACGCCGTGCACGACGCCGCGCAAGTTGACGTCGATCGTGCGGTCCCAGTGCTCGGCCGGCATCAGGTGGGACTCGCCACCGAGCGCGAGGCCGGCGTTGTTCACCATGAGGTCGAGCCCTCCGTGGCGCGCGGCGACCTCGTCGACGAGCGCAGCGACAGCGGCGCGGTCCCGGACATCGAGGGCAAGGCCAGTGATGGACGCGGACGAGCGCGAGCCGGCCGCAATGGCGCAGGCTTCCCGCTCGGCCCCATCGGCGTCGAGGTCGGCGAGCACGACGTGCGCCCCCGCAGCGTGGAGGCCGGCCCCAAGGGCTCGCCCGATCCCGGACGCGCCCCCGGTGACGATCGCCGACCGACCGCGGAACGCATCTGCACCCATGCCTTCTCCTCGTACGCGCCGTCGGGCACGCTATCCGGATGGCCGAGGCGGGCGCGCCGGCTCGGATCGCGGGAACTGCCCGGCGCGCTGCGATCACCTGAGTCAGGCTGCTCGCATGTCGCACGCACTTCTCGCCTCGATCTCCAACGACCTGTTCACCGTCACCGTGCCGCTCGCCGAGAAGGTGATCCGCACAGTGGGCGTCTACCTCGGGATCCTGCTGCTCCTGCGCCTCGCCGGGAAGCGCGACCTCGCGCAGCTGAACACCTTTGATCTCGTGGTGCTCCTGCTGCTCTCGAACGTCGTGCAGAACGCCGTGATCGGGAACGACAACAGCCTGCTCGGGGGCCTGCTCGGCGCGGCGACCTTGGTGGTGATCAACGCGGCGGTGGTGCGAGTGGCCCGCCGAAGCGATCCGCTCGACCGGCTGCTCGAGGGCACGCCGACGACCTTGGCGGAGGATGGCCGCCTCGACGACGACGCCCTCGCGCGCCTCGGCCTGCGCCGTGCCGACGTGGTGCTCGCGCTCCGCAAGCAGGGCGCCACCTCCCTCGCTGCGGTCGAGCGTGCGGTCCTCGAACCGGGCGGCACGATCCTGCTCTCGCTACGGGGTGCCGCAGAGCCCGCGACCCGTGCCGACGTGGATCGGCTGGAAGCGAAGCTCGATCAGATCCTCGCGGGGTGACTACCAGCGACCACGATGGATCACGTCGGCCAGCGCAGCGCGAGGCCTTGCCGCAGAGCGCCCCGGCTCGTCCGGCGCGGCGTGCCCGAGCGCGAGGGTCCCGACCCCGCGCCAGCCCGCCGGCACGTCGAGCGCGGCCAGCACCGCTTGCTCGTGCTCGAAGAGCCCGAAGAAGCACGCACCGAGCCCGGCGTCGAGGGCGCCCAGGAGGAGGTGCTCCACCGCCATCCCAGCATCGACCCACCAGTAGGGCACCGACCACGCGTTGAGCGCGGATCCCAGGCCCGTCGCTGCCTTGTCACCCTCCGCGTAGCGCTCCGGCCATGCGTCGGGGCGGACGAGCACGACGACGAGCACCGGCGCATCGACGAGACTGGGCCAGCGGAACGCCGCGCGGCGATCGGCGGGCAGCGTGACGTCCCAGTAGCGCTCGGTCTCCGCGGCGCCGTGCAGCACCACGAAGGACAGGCCCTGCGTGTTCCCGGCCGACGGCGCCCGGCGGGCGAGGTCGATCAGACCCTCCACCGCGGTCGGGTCGACGGGCTCGTCCGTGAAGGCGCGCACCATCCGCCGACGGCGCACGAGGTCCCGAAAGGTCATCACAACCAACGTCTGTGAACCCTGGCGTCCGCATGGCGGACGTGGTGGTTCACAGACGTTGCTTGGTGGTGGGTCAGGCCAGCTTGGCGAGGTCTTCGGCCATCGCCCAGCCGAAGGCGACGAGCGAGTCGCCGCGGGGCCCCGTGACGCTCTTGAAGAAGGCCTTCACGTCGGCCTTGACCGCGTCGGGCTTGAGGCTCTCGTGGTCGAACACCTCCGGGTGCGAGCCCGTGCCGGTCGCCACGAACGTGCGGTCGTCGTAGGCCGAGGCCTCGATGCCGAACCGCTTGGCGAGGCGCCGTCCCCACGCGCGCTCCTCACCACTGGCCTTGTGGTCGGGGCGGGGGACGACGTCGTTGAGCGCACGGAACGCCTCGAAGCCGCTCGGTGTCGTGAACCTGGTGCCGATGAGGACGTCCTCGTCGGGGAAGGCCAGCACGGCCCGCCGCAGCTGGTCGTGCACGATGGCGCGCAGCACGGTGTCGCGCTTGGCGGTGCGCTTGACCGACGCCAGCCCGATGAGCACGCACGGCGTACCGCCGATCCGCTCGAGCGTGGAGAAGGCGAAGCCCTTGAGCTTGCCGTTGTCAGTCACCTGCGTGATCAGCACCCATGCCTCGGCCTGCTTCGACAGCAGCCCGACCTCGTAGGGAATGGGTCCCTCGGCGCAGAGATCGGCCAGCTCGGCCAGCTCGGCGTCACCCAGTGCAGTGCAGTCCTTGGTCTCGACCTGGATCGACATTCGCTTTCCAGCCCCCGGATCACTCGTGGTTCGGCCGCACCAGTCCAGTAGACGCGGGCGCTCAGCGCAACTCGGCTCCGCGCTGGCCGTTCGCGAACAGCCTGCTCAGCGGTCGTGACCCGTGGGTCAAGGAAGCGTTCAGCCGAGGATCGCGGACGGTCCGAGCAGGACCCGCAGCTCCGCGAGGAGGGCCGGCACGACGTTCACCGTCCACGCCTGGGGAAGACGCAGCACCTGCTTGTCCCCGAGGTGGAGGAGCACCGGCGAGTCGCCCGGGTGCTCGCTGAGCAGGCGCTTCAAGTCCTCGATCACGGCCTCGGACACGGCAGCGGCGGCGACCTTGATGCGTAGCGGGAACGCCTCACCCGACATCGGCTCGAAGGGCTCGATGTCCATCGCGATGAGCTTCGGCTGGTCGTCGCGCGCGTCGACGCGCGCCTTCACGAACACGACCGCGTCGTCCTCGAGCTTGTGGCCGTGCTCGGTCATCGAGCGAGGGAACACCATGACCTCGACGGAGGTCTGCAGGTCCTCGAGCGAGAAGACCGCCATGAGGTCACCCTTCTTCGTCCACTTGCGCTGGAGCCCCGTGACGACACCACCGAAGGTCCGGATGTCGCCGTCGGCGAGCTCCGCGAGATCCGCCAGTGAGCCATCGCACTTGCGACGCAAGGAGGCCTCCGCCCCCATCAGCGGGTGGTCGCTCACGTAGAGGCCGAGCATCTCCTTCTCGAAGCTGAGCTGCTCACGCTTCGCAAACTGGAGATCAGGGATCGGCGGGCGCTCGTCGAACATCGGACCGCTGTCGACGACGTCGCCGAACAGCGACATCACGCCCATGTCACGCTCGCGGCGCCGGGCGACCGTGGCGTCGACGATGTGCTCGAAGGCACGCAGCAGGCCCTGGCGCGGGTGGCCCAGGCTGTCGAACCCGCCTGCCTTGATCAGCGACTCGAGGGTCTTCTTGTTGAGCACCTGGAAGTCGACGCGCTCACAGAAGTCGTAGAAGTCGGCGAAGGGACCGTTGAGCTCGCGCTCCGCGAGCAGGAGTGCCACGAGGCCTTCGCCGACGTTGCGGATCGCTGACAGCCCGAAGACGATCGATGCCTTCTCGGCACCGTCGTGACCGACCTCGATGAGCGGCGCGAAGTCGGACTCGGATCGGTTCACGTCGGGCACGAGGACGGGGATGCCCATCGTGCGACACTCCGCGAGGTAGATCGCCGCCTTGTCGAGGTTCGACTTCACGCTCGTGAGCAGCGCGGCGAGGTACTCCGCCGTGTAGTGCGCCTTGAGGTAGGCGGTCTGGTACGCGATGTAGCCGTAGCCGTACGCGTGCGACTTCGCGAACGCATAGTCGGCGAACGGCTCGATGATGTCGAAGTACTGCTCACCGAGACGGGTTCCGTAGCCCTCGCGCTCACACCCTGCGATGAACTTCTCGCGCTCGAGCGCGATCAGGTCACGCTTCTTCTTGCCGCACGCGCGGCGCAGGAGGTCGGCCTCCGCGAGGGTGAACCCGGCGAACCGCTGCGCGACCCGCAGCAGGCTCTCCTGGTAGATCATCAGGCCATACGTGTCGCCGAGGACCTCGGCGGCATCGGGATGCAGGTGCTCGACCGGCTTGCGGCCGTTCTTGCGATCCGCGTAGTCGTTGTGCATGTTCGCCGCCATGGGTCCGGGGCGGTACAGCGCGAGCAGCGCGCAGACGTCCTCGAAGCTCGTGGGCGCGAGCGAGCGCATGAGCGCGCGCATCGGTGCGCCTTCCAGCTGGAAGATGCCGATGCCCTCACCGCGCTGCAGCATCGCGAACGTGTCGGGATCGTCGAGCGGGACGGCGTCGATGTCGAGCTCGACGTCGCGCGTCGCCCGGATCAGCTCGACGGTGTCGCTGATCACGTCGAGGTTGCGCAGGCCGAGGAAGTCCATCTTGAGCAGGCCGAGGTCCTCGACCCCATGCATCTCGTACTGGGTGACGACCGGAGCATCTGCCGGATCCTCGCCCCCGACGGGCTTGCGCTGGATCGGCAGGTAGGTGGTGAGGGGTTCCCGGGTGATCACCACCGCGGCAGCGTGGATCCCGTCCTGACGCCGGAGGCCCTCGAGGCCCTTGGCCACCTCGATCACCTTGGCGGCGTCGGGATCCTCGTCTCGCATGCGCCGCAGGTCGGCGGCCATCTTGTAGCCGTCCTCGAACTTCTCGTGCTTCTCGAGACACGCGTAGAGCGGCGTGTCGCGACCCATCACGAGTGGCGGCATGGCCTTGGCCACCTTGTCGCCGACGGCGTACGGGTAGCCGAGCACTCGCGCCGCGTCGCGCACGGCGGCGCGCGCCTTGATGGTGGAGAAGGTGACGATCTGCGCCACGTGGTCGCGCCCGTAGCGCTCGGCCGCGTAGCGGATCATCTCGTCCCGATAGCGCGAGTCGAAGTCCATGTCGATGTCGGGCATCGACACGCGCTGCGGGTTGAGGAAGCGCTCGAACAGCAGGTCGTACTCGATCGGATCGAGGTCGGTGATCCACAACGAGTACGCGACCGCGCAGCCGGCCGCGCTCCCCCGCCCCGGCCCGACCCGAATGCCGTTGTCGCGCGCGTGCTTGATGAGGTCCCAGACGATCAAGAAGTACGACGAGAACCCCATGCTGTCGATGACGCCGAGCTCGTAGTCGAGCCGAGCGACGATCGCATCGGTGAGGTGCGAGCCCCACCGACGTGCGGCTCCTTCCATCGTGAGGTGGCGCAGGTAGGCCGCGTCGGACACGAAGCCCTCGGGAAGCGGGAAGTCCGGTAGCTGCGGCTTGCCGAACTCGATCGTGACGTTGGCGCGCTCGGCGATCCAGAGCGTGTTGTCGCAGGCCTCGGGGAGCTCGTCGAACAGGTAGCGCATCTCCTGAGCGGGCTTCAGGTAGTGCTGGTCGCCGTGGAACTTGAACCGATCGGGGTCGCTCATCTGCGAGCCGGTCTGCACGCACAGGAGCGCGTCGTGCGCGACGGAGTCGCCCTGGTGCACGTAGTGGCTGTCGTTGGTCGCGACCAACGGCGCTTGGAGGTGTGCGGCGATCTCGAGGAGCTGGGGGTTGGTGCGCCGCTGCTCCGGGATCCCGTGATCCTGCAGCTCGATGAAGAAGCTGTCGCGACCGAAGATGTCCTGCAGCCGGCCCGCCGCCTTCACGGCGCCCTCGAAGTCGTCGTGCAGGAGGCTCTGCAGGACGTGCCCACCGAGGCAGCCTGACGTGACGATCAGGCCCTCGCTGTGCTCGTCGAGCAGGGCGAAGTCGCAACGCGGCTTGTAGAAGTAGCCCTCGAGGTAGGCGCGGCTCGAGAGCTGGATGAGGTTCCGGTAGCCCTCGTCGGTCTCCGCCAGCGCGGTGAGGTGGTAGTAGAGCTTCGTGCCGCCCTCGGCGTCGCCGCCACCGTCATCCATCCGACCGCGGCGCGACGGGCGCTCGTGGCGGCTCTCGTGCGCCATGTAGAGCTCGGAGCCGATCACTGGCTTGATCCCCTGCTTCTGGCACTCCTTGTAGAAGTCGAGGACGCCGTACATGTTGCCGTGGTCAGTGATGCCGATCGCCGGCTGGCCATCCGCCGCGGCGGACCCGACCACGTCGGCGATCCGGGCTGCGCCGTCGAGCATCGAGTACTCGGTGTGCACATGGAGGTGCGTGAAGCTGTCAGCCACCTCGAGCGCACCTCCCTGGGCCTGTCGCCGTCCTGGTCCCGAACACGAGACGGCCTGTCCACAGGCCGTCCACAGGGGTTCGTCCACAGGCTGTGGACGAACTACACCGGTGTGATTCGACGGTAGCACCAGCGGCGCCCGAGGTCCCGCGGTGCGTTCCGGGGCCCGAGGATCAGCGGTGCTGGGTGGCGTCGAGTCGAGCGAACTCCTCGCGCATCGACTCCACAGCGTCGTCGTCACCGGGGAAGGTCAGCGCGCGCGCCGGCAGGTGGTCGGCATCGACCACGACCCCTCGGTCCATCAGATAGGTGCGGACGCGCTCGTCGAAGCGGGCCCGGAACACCTCCGCGCCGTCGTGCGCGGTCTCGGGGAGCACGATCGCGAACCGGTGTGCTTCACCGGTACGGACGTGCACGACGTGGTCGACGTTGCGCACCCCCTCCCCCAACAGGCGACCGAGGTCGCGCAGCACGAGCCGCCGCCGCTTCGACGTCAGCGCGCTGAACGGTGCCACGGGCAGATCGAGCAGGACCACGGAGAAGAGCGTCTGGTAGCGCCGCGCGCGTGCGATCTCGAGATCGACCTGGTGGAGAAGGTGCCGCGCGTTGAACAGTCCGGTCTCGTCGTCGACCTCGTCGTAGAGCTCCAGCTTGGTGAGCGAGCTCTCGAGCACCTGCGTGGACCATCCACCCACGGCGCCGAAGATCAGGTACGCCGCGGCGCGCGACACGATGAGCCCGGTGAACTCGGCGCCACCAACGGCATCGATGGCCGGGTAGCGAAGGGCGGTGTAGACGCCGATCGCGGCGATCGCCCCGAGCAGACCTCCGACCACGCCCTGGAACACGAACGCGAGGAAGATGGGCACGAACAGCAGCGTCGCTGCCACCTCGATGCCGTCGACGCGCCGCGCGTACATCACGACGACCACGACCGCGAGCACCGCGAGCCCCGTGACGACCAGGAGCTGGCGCGCACGCGCGTACCCGAGGCGCGACAGGCGATCGGACAGGGTCAGAGCCACCGCCGAAGCGTAACCACCGATGCGGTGCGCACCGGGGTTTACGATGCCGTCATGCCGTCGGCGCTGCGAGCCCAGGTCGCCCTGATCGGTCTGCTCGCGGTGCTGCTCATCCCGATCGGCACCTCGTCCTTGCGCGGGCTCACGCACATCCTCACCTGCCGGGACCGCAGCGCGACCCCCTTCAGCGTCGAGGTTCCCGAGGACGGCCCGCCCACGATCACCTCCTCGGGCGTCATCGAGCGGGGGCCACGCGGCGAGGTGCGAACGCGTCAGGTGTGCGGCGGGCTCGAGCTCGACCTCGAGATGGGGAGCCGCTCGCGCAACCGCGCGGACGTGACGCTGCACATCACGACCACCAGCCGCTTCGGCTGGCGCGGCTCGGTCCAGCTCCGGCTCGGCGGGACCGCGATCCCGATCGACATCGGGGAGATCCCTGCACATGGCACCGCGTCCGATCATGCGGAGCTGCGCCTCGAATCCGGGCGCACCTACGCGATCGAGGGCTCCCTGCTCATCGGACCGTAGGAACCGCTACAGGTAGGTGCCGGGACGCTCGTCCCCGTCCGCCTGCGACGCCCCAGGCACCCGCATCCCTTGCGGGGCGCCGGGAGGGAGCTGACGCGCCTGCATCTGGTCGAGCTGCTGGCGAGCGGCCATCTGCTGCGCGAACAGCGTCGCCTGGATGCCGTGGAACAGACCCTCGAGCCACCCGACGAGCTGCGCCTTCGCGATGCGCAGCTCTGCCTCGGAGGGAACACCCTGAGCGTCGAACGGGTGAGCGAGGCGCTTCAGCTCGTCCTGGAGGTCGGGCGAGAGCGCGGAGGAGAGCTCGGACACGGAGGTCTCGTAGATCTCACGCAAGCGCTCGCGGCTCGGCTCGTCGAGATCTGACTGCCGGACCTCCTCGAGGAGCTGCTTGATCATCGACCCGATGCGCATCACCTTGCCGGGCGACTCGACGAGCTCGTGCGGCTCGTCGTCCTCGTGGACGACCGCCGGAACGAGGACGGGTTCCTCCTCGGTGGTCTCGGCAGGGGTCTCAGGCATGGCGGTCAACCTATCGTCCGCGCCTCAGCGTGCGACCCCGGCGAGGAGCGGCACGAGCATCTCGTCCTCCGTGAGGGACCCGTGTCGGCCGATGAGCACGTAGGGACCTGTGTCGTTCGGATCGGTGAACGCTGCGTCGCCCTTCGCGGCCAGGAGCACGTCGCCGAGCCTGCTCGCCGCGGCGTCGGTGACCACGGGGCCGTACCAGCCTTCGGCGATCGCCTCCTCGCGGCTGCGCACCCACGCGTCGTCCCCGAGCATCCCGTGCGCCGCCTCGAGGAGCGCAGCCGCCCGACCCGAGCGCGCGTGCAACCAGCGGAACCGACCCTCGCCTGACTGGATCGCGACGTGGCTGAGCAGCTCGCCGGGGAGCTCGCGGACGCGATCCTGCGGAACCTCGACCTGCCCGTGATCCGCGGTGACCACGAGCACCGTGCCAGCCGGGAGGCGTTCGAGGAGCGTCTCCACGAGGTGGTCGATCCAACGCAGCTCCTCGTCGTACTGCGCCCCCAAGCCATGCTCGTGGGAGACCTTGTCGAGACCCTCGTAGTACGCGTACACGAACGGCTCACCTGATTGCACCAGGCGCACGACCTCTGCCACCAGCGTTCCGAGGGTGCGGTATCCCGTGAACCGAGTCTCGTCCAGGTGCGCCACCGTGAACCCCGACCGCTCGAACTCCGCCCGCGTGACCACGGGCGGCCGCTGACCGCCGAACGCGGGGCTCATCTGGACCTTCTGGGGCGGGATCGTGCTCCGCGCGTCGCCCGCTGCCGTGCTCCAGCGCAGCACGTTCAGCACCTCACCGTGCACCGCCATGCGGTACCCGACGACGCCGTGCTGGCCAGGCGGCAGCCCTGTGCTGATCGAGGTGAGTGCGGTAGCCGTGGTGGAGGGAGCGACGGTGGTGATCGGCCCGCCGTCGAGGCCGCTCAGCACCGGTGTGGCCGCCCGGCGCGCGGCGAGCTGGTTCCAGCCGAGACCGTCGATCACGAGGAGCACCGTGCGTGTGGCCCCCGCTGCCACGGCGGGGAGCCAGGTGGGCGCTTCGTCGCGGCGCTCGAACAGCGCCGGCACCAGGTTCGTGATGCATGCGCCGTCGTAGGACGGGAGGAGGGGTTGGTCTGGCATGTGCATCGCCTCGGGGGATCCGCGGATGGGGAGGCCGACGGACTCTCCAGACCGTATCGGCCCCGCCGGACCATCCCTGAAACCGGCGACGCGGCCGGTCGTGACCAGGGGTGGTCCCGTCGCCGTACAGTTCCCCCGGTGAAGGTCTCGACCCGTGGCGACTACGCGAGCCGCGCGCTGCTGTCGCTCGCGCTGCACGCCGACGAGACCGGCCCCACCTCCGTGCGCGACATCGCCGAGCGCACCGGGCTGCCACAGCCCTACCTGGAGCAGATCCTCCTTGCGCTGAAGGGCGCTGGGATCGTCCGGTCCAAGCGCGGCGTCGGCGGCGGCTACATCCTCGCCCGCGAGCCGGCGCAGATCACCCTTGGCGAGATCGTGTCGGCGGTCGACGGCCCGATCGTGGTCGGCGACTTCGGCGAACCGCACCAAGACGGCGCGTGCGACCACGAGGGCCAGTGCGTCCTCCTTGCGGTGTGGGCGGGCTTCAGCAGTCGCATCCGCGCGCAGCTCGACAGCTTCACCCTGGCGGACATCGTCGCGATGGCGCGTGGCCAGCAGGACTGGCCCGAACCGACGAGCGGCTGACGGGCCGCGGCCTACGACAGACCAGCGAGGACAGACGCGAGATCGTCGGGCAACGGCGACTCGAAGCGCAGCGGTGCGCCCGTGACCGGATGCTGGAGCTCGAGCACCTCGGCGTGCAGGAAGGGGCGCGGCAGCGGGAGGGACTGGCGGGCGCCGTCGTAGCGCGCGTCGCCGACGACGGCGTGCCCGATCGAGCGGAGGTGCACTCGGATCTGATGGGTCCTACCTGTCTCGAGCGTGCAGGCGAGCTCAGTGACCTCGACTGGTTCGGCGTACGTGTGAAGGACCGCATAGCGCGTGCGGGCCTGCTTGCCGCGCACGTCGACCGCCATCCGTGTGGGCTCCCGAGCCGACCGACCGATCGGCGCATCGATCAGCCCGGACGCGGCCGCGACGTGCCCCCAGACGAGGGCCCGATAGCGGCGATGCACGGCACGCTCCGCGAGCGCGGCGACCAGCGCCTCGTACGCCGCGGGAGTTCGAGCGACGAGCAGCAGGCCTGAGGTGCCCTTGTCGAGGCGATGCACGATCCCCGGTCTGGTGGCGTCCACGCCCACCCCGGTGAGCTCCGGGTAGCGCGCGAGCAGGCCATGGACGAGCGTCCCGCTGGAGCTCCCGGCGCCCGGGTGCACGATCAGCCCGGCCGGCTTGTCGACCACCAGGAGGTGCGCATCCTCGTGCACGACCCTCACCGCGACGTCCGGCTCGGGCGTGAGGCCGAGCGTCGGTTCTCGATCCGCGACCTCGACGACCACGACGTCGCCGAGTCGGACCTTCGCCGACCGCGAGCTGGGCACGAGCCCGTCGACGAGCACCGCCCCCGCCTCGATCAGCCTCGCCGCATCCGACCGAGAGCGGTTCGCCACCATCGCCACCACCCGATCGACCCGCTCCCCGTCGAGGCCCTCGGGGATCGTCTCGACGAGCCTCACCGGTCCGCCTCCCCGTTCCACCAGACGTCGATCGCGAGCAGCCCGATCCCCACCCACAGCGAGATGTCGGCCACGTTGAACACCGGCCACCACTGCAGGTCGATGAAGTCGACGACGCGACCTCCGAGCACGCCGTCACCGGCCCGGAAGGTTCGGTCGACCAGGTTGCCGAGCGCCCCCCCGAGGATCGCGCCGAGCCCGATCGCCCAGAGGCGGTGCTCGGCGCGCAGGCCCAGGCGCACGATGAACGCGGACACGGCGAGGGCGACGAGCGCGATGGCGGTGGTCCGTCCCCCACCGAGGCTGAACGCAGCGCTGTCGTTGAAGGCGAGACGCAGCCTCAGCGATCCCACCAGATCGACCGGGCCGTCGTCGAGTGCGACGAGCGCCCACTGCTTCGCGAGCTGATCGAGCAGGACGGCCACGGCCGCGGCCGCGGCGAAGGCGGGGCGGTGGAGCCGGCTCGGGCCGAGGCCTTCGTGTGCGGGCACCTCGCTGGACGTCACGTCAGCGACGCGAGAACCCCGCGCTCTTGCAGGACACGCACAGCGCGGCGTACGGCAACGCCCGGAGGCGCTCCTTCGGGATGGTGGCATAGCACTGCTCGCACACGCCGTAGGTGCCGTCGTGCAGCTTGGCGATGGCGCGGTCGATGTCCTCCACCGCGGCCGAGGCCTGCGCGCTGAGCGCGAGGTCGCGCTCGCGCTCGACGGCGAGCGTGTCGCCCTCGCCCGACTCCTCGTCGAACTGGACGTCGCCGGGCTCGCGCTCGGCAACGAGCAGATCGGCCTCTGCCTTGAGCGACGCGGCCTGGCGCGTGTAGGTGGCGCGCTCCTCGTGCAGTGCCTCGAGCTGACCGAGGAGGAACTTGTCGAGTGGACCCTTGCGCTTCGGCGGGGCCTTCCGGTTGCTCTCGTTCGGGGTGCGCTTGGCGAGCGCAGGGATCACGCGTCGGCGCTCAGGCACGGGCGCTGCCTTCGCCGTCGGCTTCTTCGCGGGCGCCTTCTTGGCGGGCGCCTTCGTGGCCGTCTTGACTGCGGCGCTGGCCTTCTTCGCGGGTGCCTTCTTGGCCGACGCCTTCGTGGCCGCGGCCTTCTTCGCAGCGCCCTTCTTCGGCGCGACCGCCACCGGCCGGGCCGCCGTCTTCTTCTTGGCCGGCGTCTTGCTGGTCGACTTCGTGGTGGCCTTGGCCGGTGCCTTGGCGGCCTTGGCGGCCGCCTTGGTCTTCGGTGCCATGCTCGGTGACGTCCTCTCGCGTGCCCGCGGTCCCCAAAGGGTGCGGCATTGTACGCACGCGCCTTCGGTACGGCAACCTCGCGGAACGTCGGTCTGGCTGGGTCAAGCGATGCCGTAGCCTGTTCGGATGCCGATCGGGCCTGTCGCGTCCATGCTCGACCTCGTCGCGCTGGAGGAGCGCGTCCTCGAGCGCTGGCGCGAGCACGACATCGTCGGTGAGGTGCAGCGCTCCCGCAAGGGAGCAGAGCCGTGGATCTTCTACGAAGGGCCGCCCACCGCGAACGGCAAGCCCGGCCTCCACCACGTGTGGGCCCGCGCGTTCAAGGACCTCTACCCCAGGTTCCAGACGATGCGCGGCCACGACGTGCCGCGCAAGGGCGGTTGGGACTGCCACGGCCTCCCCGTCGAGCTGGAGATCGAGCGCGAGCTCGGCCTCGCGACCAAGGGTGACATCGAGGCCTACGGGATCGAGGCGTTCAACGAGCGGTGCCGGGCGTCGGTCCGCCGATACGTCGAGGACTGGTCCGCCCTCACGACACGATCCGGCACCTGGATCGACACCAAGGACGCCTACTGGACGCTCAGCAACGAGTACATCGAGTCCGTCTGGTGGCTCGTCAAGCAGCTCTGGGACGCGGATCTCCTCTACGAGGGCCACCGCGTCAGCCCGTACTGCGCCCGCTGCGGCACGGCGCTGTCCTCGCACGAGGTGGCACAGGGCTACCAGGACGTCATCGACCCGTCGATCTACGTGCGCTTCCCGCTCACGACCGGTCCCGCGACCGGTGCCGACCTGCTCGTGTGGACCACCACACCATGGACGCTCATCTCCAACGTCGCGGCTGCCGTCGGCCCTGACCTCACCTACGTGCGGGTGGTCGATCCCGCCGGCGGCGCCGACCTGATCCTGGGCGAGACAGCCGCGGCGCGCCGCTACCCCGACACCGAGGTCGTCGAGCGATGGCACGGTGCCGAGCTCGTCGGCTGGCACTACGACCGCCCCTTCCACGCCTTGGAGGCGAGTGACGGCGCGCCCTGGCGGATCGTGGCGGCGGACTACGTGTCCGACGCCGACGGCACCGGGATCGTCCACATCGCTCCTGCCTTCGGCGAGGAGGACGCGCAGGTCGGTCGCAGCGAGGGACTGCCCACGCTGAACCCGGTCGACGCCGACGGCGAGTTCGACGGGCGCGTGCCGCAGTTCCAGGGGCGCTTCGTGAAGGACGCCGACCGCGACATCATCGACGATCTCACCGCACGTGGACGTCTCGTCGCAGAGGAGCCCTACGAGCACTCCTACCCGCATTGCTGGCGCTGCGGGACGCCACTCATCTACTGGGCCAAGACCTCCTGGTTCGCACGCACCTCCGAGCGTCGCGCCGAGCTGCTGGAGCAGAACGAGCGCATCGGCTGGTACCCGAGCCACATCAAGACCGGACGGTTCGGGAAGTGGCTCGAGGGCAACGTCGACTGGGCGCTGTCGCGCGACCGGTACTGGGGCACGCCGCTGCCGATCTGGCGCTGCGGCGAGTGCCGGGTCGACACCTGCGTCGGGTCGATCGCGGAGCTGGCCGCGCTCGCGGGTCACGATCTCAGCGACCTCGACCTCCACCGCCCCTACGTCGATGACGTCACGTTCCCCTGCCAGAGCTGCAGCGGCACCGCCCGGCGCCTGCCGCCGGTCCTCGACGCGTGGTTCGACTCCGGGTCGATGCCGTCCGCGCAGCACCACCACCCCTTCGCTGACGACAGCCAGTTCGAACGGTCCTTCCCGGCGGACTTCATCTGCGAGGCGATCGACCAGACGCGCGGGTGGTTCTACTCACTCCTCGCGGTGAACACCCTCGTGTTCGGCGAGACCCCCTATCGCAACGTCGTGTGCCTCGGTCTGCTCGTCGACGAGAACGGGGCGAAGATGTCCAAGTCGCGCGGCAACGTGGTCGATCCGTGGCAGATCTTCTCGTCGCTCGGAGCGGATGCACTCCGGTGGTACTTCTTCTCCGCCGGCCAGCCATGGACACCGCGCCGCGTCTCGGAGGACGGCATCCGCGAAGCGACTCGTCAGACCTTGGTCACGCTGTGGAACGTCTTCTCCTTCCACTGCACCTACGCCGACCTCGACGGCTGGTCTCCCACCGGTGAGGTGCCCCAGCCGACCCACGTGCTCGATCGCTGGATCCTCTCGGAGCTCGACGACACGGTCGTCACCGTCACCGCCGCACTCGAGACCTTCGACGCCCTCGCCGGCGCGACCCGCCTCGCGGGGTTCGTCGACGACTTGTCGAACTGGTACGTGCGGCGAAGCCGCCCCCGGTTCTGGAAGGCATCCGATCCTGCTGCACACGCGACGCTTCACCAGTGCCTTCGCACCGTCGCCGAGCTGCTGGCGCCGTTCTGCCCCTTCCTCGCCGACGAGCTGCACACCACGCTCACGGCCAGCGCATCCGTTCACCTCGCCGACTGGCCGAGCGTGGGGGGCTGGCGCGACGAGGATCTGGCCGCCTCCATGGCCGCTGGTCGGCGCCTCGTGGCGCTCGGTCGCGCCGCGCGCACCGACGCGAAGGTGCGCGTGCGACAGCCGTTGTCTCGTGCGCTCCTCCTGCACCCCGGTGCCTCGCTGTCCGCCGAGGTCCTCGAGGAGATCGCGGTCGAGCTCAACGTCAAGGTGCTCGAAGACGTCGACACCCTGTCGGGCTTGATGTCGTGGTCAGTCGTTCCGAACTTCCGTGTCCTCGGCCCCCGGTTGGGCGCGCGGATCAACGACGTGAAGCAGGCGCTCCAGACGGCCGACGGCTCAGAGCTCCAACGACGGCTCGAGCACGATGGGTTCATCGAGATCGCGGGCGAGCGCTTGAGCGCTGACGAGGTGGAGGTGCGCGCGGCGCGCCACGATGCGTTCGCGCTCGCCGAGGATGGCGGTTGGGCGGTGGCGCTCGATCTCGAGCTCACGGACGCGCTACGCAGTGAGGGCACGGCACGAGAGCTCGTCCGCGCGATCAACGACCTGCGCAAGGACTCCGGGTTCGAGATCTCGGATCGTGTGACCGTGCGCTTCCGCGCACCAGCGGCGATCATCGCCGCGGTCGACGATCACCGTGGCTGGATCGCAGCCGAGACCCTCGCAGTCTCGCTCGAGCTCGATGACGTGCTCCCCGGGGACGCCAGCATCGTCACGATCGACGACGATGAGATCGGGGTCGCGCTCACGAAGGCGTGAGCGATGTGACCGTGCCGGCGGTCAGCTGCGCGCGGACTTCTTCGCCGGGGTGGTCTTCGTGCCTGCGGCCTTGGCGGCATTGGTGGACGAGGCGGCAGCCTTCTTCACCGGTGCCGCAGCCTTCTTGACGGGCGCGGGTGCCTTCTTCACCGGCGCCGCAGCCTTCTTGGCCGCCGCGGCGACCTTCTTCACCGGAGCCACCGCGCTCTTCGCCGGAGCCACCGCGCTCTTCGCCGGTGCCGCCGCCTTCTTCACCGGTGTCGCGTTGCTGGCCGCTGCAGCGGGCTTCTTGGCCGCTGCCGCGGGCTTCCTGGCCGGCGCCGCCGCCTTCTTCACCGGCGCCGCGGCGGTCACCTTCTTGGTCGGCGCGACACCCTTCCTCACCGGCGCCGCCGCCTTCTTCACCGGCGGCGCCTTCTTGGGCGGCACCGCGGGCTCCGAGGGTGCTGCAGGCGGGGGCGTGACCCCGAGCGCGCGGTCGATCTCGTCGAGCAGGCTCCGACGTCGGCCCAACGAGAGCTCCCGAGTCCGCACCATCTGGAGCTCTTCTTCGTCGAGCTCGGGCAGCAGCGGCAGGATCTGCGCGGCAGACAGCGACTCATAGTCCTCGATGGGGAACCAGTCCTCGTCGTCATCCCACGCCTCGAGCTCACCAGCCGGCTCCGTGTAGCTCGCGAGCGGATCGCTCACACTCGGCGCGTCGCGCAGCTCGGCGAGCTTGGCGAGCACCTGCGGCCGGGCCTTGGTGAGGCGCTCCCGTTCCTCTACGACGTCGATCTCGTCGTCGTAGAGCTGCGGCAGCAACGGCAGGATCTGGCCGACCGACAACGTGTCGTAGTCCGCGATGGGGAACTCGACCTCCTCGGCGTCGAGGTCCTCGCGGTCGTCGAGGTCGTCCGGGTCGTCGACATCGTCGGCGGCTTCTGACCCCGACCAGTCGGCGAGATCAGAGGCGAGCCACTCGTCCGTCGAGGCCGGAGCCGAGGTGGGCGCGACCTCCACGAGGTCACCCGCGGTGCTCCCTGCGATCGCCAGCTCGGGCTCGTGCTCGACCTCGGGAAGGGCGTTCGGCGCGGCGGCGTGCACACCCGACGTGCGCGGCTTGCTCGTGCGCAGCGCCACGACGAGCACAGCGGCGGCGGCCACGCTGCTCGCGATCGAGAGGTAGATCAGCGTGAGGCCGTCGTCGCTCAGGAGTCCGAGCACCAACAGCACCGTGGCAACGAGTACGAGTGCCACGCTCAACAGAACCAGCACGACAAGGGTCCCTTCCCGTCGGGGGGTGAACAGGATGGGACATCCTAGGCATCGCGGCCCTCGGGCCGTCGAATGGCGGCTTAGGTGCGGTTTGCGCTCGCCGCGCTACCGACGCCGCCCGAAGCGCGATCGCTCCGGTTCGGGTGCCGGCTCGAAGAGCTCCGCGTCGAGTGCGTCATCTCGCGGACCCAATGGCGTGTCGTCGGTCATCGCCTTGCGCAGCTCGCTCAGGTACGCATCGTCGTCTTCCTCGCTGTCCGCGAGCACGTCGACCGCTTCGGTCGCCGGTCCGTCATCGAGATCCACGATCGCCGACTCTTCCCACAGATCCTCATCGGGTGCCCAGTCGACCGGGTCGTCATCGACGGAGGCGTCGTCGTCGTGCGGTGTGACGAGGTCGCTCACGACCGGCGGCTCGGTGGGGTACAGCGACTCCGGGTCGTCGAGGATCCGATGCAGCTCCTCGACGGTTCGCCGCACGCGCTCGCGCTGCTCTTCGAGGTGGCGCTCGAGGACCTCGACGTCCTCGTGGAGGCGGTCGCGGAACGCCTCGAGGTCGTGCATCTCCCCCAGGACCTTCGCCTGCGCCTCCTCATGAGCCGCGCGCGCCTCGGCCTCCGCCTCGGCGTGCGCTCGAGCAGACGACTGCTGCGCCTCGCTGAGCAGCCGCTCGCTCTCGGCTCGCGCGCTCGACAGCGTGCGGGCCGCCTCCTCTTCGGCCTCGCGGATCGCAGCATCGGCGGTGCGCTGCGCGAGCACGAGGGTGCGCTTGATCGTCTCCTCGGAGGCGGACGCCTCGGAGAACTGCGACGCCCGACGCTCCGCGTCAGCGGCACGCGTCTCGGCCGCCTCGAGCCGCTGTCGCGCCTCCTTCAGCGCCGCGTCCTGGCGCTCGAGGCCGACCGCGAGGCGCTCCAGGAACTCGTCGACGTCTTGGGTGTTGTACCCGCCCCTCTTCGCTTCGCGGAACTCGACATCGTGGAGAAGCTGGGGAGTCACATCCATGGGTTCGATGGTAGCCATCGCGAACGGAGGCCCTGCGAACGCTCGGGAATCATCCCCCGCAGATGAGCCGGATCCCGACGAACACGATGATCGGCGAGAGGTCGAGCGCAGCCATCCCCAGGCGCACCGGCGGGATCGCTCGGCGCAGCGGCCCGAGGACGGGCTCGGTCAGGTTGAACACGACGGAGTAGATGCTCGCCACGGACGAACCCGGATCGATCCGGATCCACGACATGATGATCCGAACGAAGATCAGCAGCGAGTAGAGGTTGAGGAGCGTGCAGATCGCGTTCAGTGGGATCAGGCCTCGTGGTACCCGTGCTCCTCGAGGCGCCGACGCTCCTCGGCGGAGACCTCGACGTTCGACGGGCTGAGGAGGAAAACCTGGTTGGCCACGCGCTCCATCTGACCGCCGATGCCGTAGCAGAGCCCTGACGCGAAGTCGATGATGCGTCGAGAGAGGTCGCGGTCGACGTTCTGCAGGTTGACGATGACCGGCTGGTTGACCTTGAGCTTGTCGGCCACCTCCTGCGCGTTGTTGAAGGACGTGGGGGCCACCACGTACGGCTTCGCCGACGCCATGGGTTGCAGGGGGCGCACGACCGCGGTGCGCGGCCGAGCGCTCGGGTCACCGCCGTCGCCAGCCGGCTGCGGACGCACGGCCTGGCCACCGATCGTGCGCACGGAGCTGGAGGGGCTGACCTCTGGTTCGCGATCCACCTCGCGACCGACCGGGTAGCGGCTCGGCGAGGGTGCCCCCGCTCGCGCGGGAACCGACCGCGGATCCTCGACGGCGTAGTCGTCGTCGTACTCGTCGTCAGGGCCGAGCCCGAGGTAGAGCATCGCCCTACGCAACATCGATGTCATCGGTTCCTCCTGGGCATCGCACCTTACTTTCCCACGGGCGACGGACCCCCACGGGGACCGAAGAGCGCAGATCCGACTCGAACCATCGTGGCTCCCTCGGCCACGGCCTGCTCCAGGTCCCCGCTCATCCCCATCGATCGCTCGATGAGCTCGAGGCGGTCCGCGAGGTCACGGAGGACGCGGAACCCGCCCTGGACCTCGTCCGACGAGCCTTGCGCGCCGATCGCCATCAGCCCGCGCACGTCGAGACCGAGGTCCCGGCATCCCTCCACCACTGCGCTGGCGCGCGCCGGCGGACAGCCACCCTGGTGCTCGTCTCCTGCCACGTTGACCTGCACGAGCACGGCCGCACCGGGCGCTCGGTGCGCGATCTCCGCCGCCAGGGACAGCCGGTCGACCGACTGCCAGAGGTGCACGTAGGGCGCGAGCGCTCGCACCTTGTTGCGCTGAAGCCTTCCGATGAAGTGCCATCGCGCGTCCGAGACGTGCTCGGCCTTCTCGACCATCTCCTGTGCATAGCTCTCGCCGAGATCCGCGAGACCCTCGTGGACTGCGGCCAGCGCAGCACGAACCGGCTGCCCCTTGGTGACTGCGATCAGCCGCACCTCGCTCGGATCACCGCCGGCGGCGGCGATGCGCTCGCAGATCCTCGTCCAGCGGGCGTGGAGATCCTGCTGCCGCGCTTCGTCCTCGAACGACTGCGTCATGGCGACGGGATCCAGGCGACGGTCGCGAAGCGCTGCGGCTCGCCCCGAGCGCGGTGGCTGTACCAGCGACGGTCGCAGGCGGTGCACCCTGCGTCGTCGTGAAGGCCGTCGACTCCGGCGTCGCGAAGCGCCGCGGCTACAGCCGCGGGCAGGTCGAGCGCGGGCGTGCCCCACGACGTGGTCGCTGCCACGTCGGCACCGAAGCGCGCGGTCATCGCGTCGAGCTCCGGCGCAGCGAACTCGTAGCAGCCGGCGCGGATGCACGGGCCGAGGTGCGCCGACACCGGGCCGTCGTCGAGGGTCCGGAGGGCATCGAGCGCATTGGCGATCACGCCCTCGAGGAGGCCGCGCCACCCGGCGTGCACCACTCCCACCGCGTGCGCGCTCACGAGCACCACCGGGGCGCAGTCGGCCGTCCGGACCGCGATGCTGCAGCCGGGCGTGGCGGTGACGGCGGCGTCGGCCTCCACCCCCGCGTGCTGTCCGGGCCGCTCCACCACGACTGCGTGCGCGCGGTGGACCTGCTGCAACCACGTCCAGGGGCGCGGCGTGTCGGGCAGGATCATGGGCGGCGCGGCGCGCAGATCACCGGAGAGGTCGCCGTCGGCCCGGCTCGTCCAGGCGAAGCCGGGCGAGGGAGGTGCTACTTGAGGAACGACGGGACGTCGAAGTCGTCGTCGCCCTCGAGGTCGAGGTCGTCGTCGCCGTCGTCGCCGAACACGCTCGCGGCGGAGCTGTCGGTGCCGACGCGTGGCGAGCTCTTCTTGTCGTCCCAGCGATCGAAGCCGGCCGCGATGACGGTGACGCGGACCTCGTCACCCATGTCGTCGTCGATCACGGTGCCGAAGATGATGTTCGCATCGGGGTGGGCCACGCCGTGGATGATCTCCGCCGCCTCGTTGACCTCGTAGAGGCCGAGATCGCTGCCGCCCGCGATCGTGAGCAGGATGCCTCGCGCACCCTCGATCGACGCTTCGAGCAGCGGGCTCGAGATGGCACCGCGCGCGGCGTTGAGCGCACGGCCCTCACCGCTCGCGTACCCGATGCCCATGAGTGCGCTCCCGGCGTTGCTCATGATCATCTTCACATCGGCGAAGTCGGTGTTGATGAGGCCTGGGGTGGTGATGAGGTCCGTGATGCCCTGCACGCCCTGGAGCAGAACTTCGTCGGCCATCTTGAAGGCGTTGAGCATCGAGGTCTTGTCGTTCGACACGGTGATCAGGCGGTCGTTCGGGATGACGATGAGGGTGTCGACCTTCTCCTTGAGGCGCTGGATGCCCTGCTCGGCCTGCACGGACCGGCGACGCCCCTCGAAGGCGAACGGGCGGGTCACGACGCCGATCGTGAGCGCGCCCAGGCTCTTCGCCATCTCGGCAACGACGGGTGCGCCGCCGGTGCCCGTGCCGCCGCCCTTGCCCGCGGTGATGAAGACCATGTCGGCGCCCTTCAGCACCTCCTCGATCTCCTCGCGATGCTCTTCGGACGCCTGCCGGCCGACCTCTGGATCGGAGCCCGCGCCAAGCCCACGGGTGAGCTCGCGACCGATGTCGAGCTTCACGTCGGCATCGCTCATCAGGAGCGCCTGCGCGTCGGTGTTGATCGCGATGAACTCGACGCCCTTCAGGCCGGCGTCGATCATCCGGTTCACCGCGTTCACGCCGCCGCCGATGCCGACGACCTTGATGACCGCCAGGTAGTTCTGCGGGTTGCCGACCATGGGTGTGCCTACCTCCATCAGAGGATCACGACGGGATGCGCGCAAGGCCGGGCACCACGGCGGGGCCCGGCCTCAAGGTTGAGTCGAGGTCGAGACAACGCTTGACCTCTTGGTTCGGTCGAGAGGCTACGAGCACCCTTCCTCCCGGGTCAATACCGGACTGCCGGGCAGCCGGAGGTCCATCACCGCGAGGCAGCGCAGGTCGACCTGGTCGAGCATCGTGCGCAGCGACCGCAGCTTCGCGTCGAGCTGGCGCAGGTCCCCGAAGCGGACCGAGCCACCGGAGGTGAGCGCGCCGGTGAGGTTGTCAGCTGTGAGGGAGGCAACCGTGCCGGGTGCGTCGGCCATCAGCCGCGCGGCGAGCCGGAGGGCGTCGGTCTGATCACCCTCGAGGAACCCCCCAGGAGCAGGAGGCGTGCCCGCGTCGGTCAGCGTGATCATCCCGCCGGGCAGTCCCTGCGCCGGGCCGAGGACCCGCCCTTCCGCGTCCACCGCCACCGCGGCATCGGCTCCCGCCACGATCGCCACGGCGGTGCGCTCCCGCACCACGATCGACACGACACCGTCGACCCTTCGGTGCAGCGACACGCTCCGCACCCACGGCAAGGCCGCGACCCGAGACCCCGCTGCATGCAGGTCCAGGGAGGCAAGTCGATCCCCCACGCGGATGCCCGAGCGCTCGGACACCACGACGGGATCGCTGTGGTCGGCACCGGTGACCCGGACGGTGTCCACATCGAGCAGCGGGGTCCACAGCGCCCCGACGAACGCCAGCGCGACGGCCGAGACGAGCCCGACGTCCACGAGGCGCGCCAGGCGGCGGCGACCTGCGTCCCGGCGCACCTCGATGCGCCGCGCGCGGATCCGAGGGTCGATCGGCGCGCTCGAGGCGGTCTCGCGCTCGAGCGTGGAGATCGGGCCGTCCACCACGATCAACCCTCGACCTCTGATCGAGGGTCTGGGCCGAAGCCCACCAGATGGGTCTCGGGGCGCAGCACGATCCCCGTGGCAGCCTCCACCCGAGCCGCCACCGCCAGCATGAGCGCGTGCACGTCGTCGGCCCGTCCGCCCGGGTCCGCCTGGATGAAGTTCGCATGCTTCTCGGACACGGAGGCGGAGCCCAGCCGTAGCCCCTTCGCGCCGGCCGCCTCGATGAGCCGGCCGGCGGAATCGCCTTCGGGATTCGTGAACACCGACCCTGCGTTGGGGCCGCCGGGCTGGTTGGCCCGGCGCCACGCAACGATCTCGGCCAGCGCTCGCGCCCCCTCGGCCGGGTCGCCGGGGTGGAGCGCGAGGTCCGCACTCACCACGAGCTGGTGCGCCGTGAGCGCGGAGTGCCGATAGCCGAGCTCGAGCGCAGGTGCGGGCACGTCTCCATCCTCCCCGGTGCGAAGGTCCACGACGCGGACCCCGACCAGCGACGCGGCCATGTCGGCACCGTGGCCGCCGGCGTTCATGCGGACCGCGCCGCCGATGGAGCCCGGCACGCCCACGGCCCACTCGAAGCCAGTCAGCGCGGCCGCCACGGTGCGGCGCGCCACCACCGGCAGCAGCGCCGCCGCACCCGCACGGACCTTCGTCCCATCGATGTCGACGACCTCGAAACGCGCGCGCAGCGCGATCGCGAGACCCGCGAACCCTCGGTCGGCGACGAGGAGGTTCGAGCCGTTCCCGACGACCAGCACCTCGATGCCGGTTGCGCGCACGCACGCGCAGACCGCCGCCAGGTCAGCGTCGTCGCCGACCTCCACGAACAGCGCGGCAGGGCCGCCGACGCGGTAGGTCGTGCGTGCGCCGAGCGGGACATCGCGCACCGCGCGATCGCCGAGCAGGAGCGCCGCGGCCTCGATCGTGTCGGCGCTGCTCACGTCCGCCGAGCCGCGAGCCGCGGCAACAGATCGTCAGGCACGTTCGTGAGGTCACCTGCACCAAGGGTGATGCACAGGTCGCCGGGACGCAGGGCCCCTGCCAGATAGGCCACCGCGTCCTTGATCTCTGGCATCCACGCCACGTGACGAGTGGGGTGCGCGTCGAGGACCGCGTCGACGATCAGCTTGCCGCTCACCCCCGGCCGAGGCGCCTCGCCGGCGGGATAGACGTCCGTGACCACGAGCACGTCGGCGTCGACGAACGCGTCGGCGAACGTGCGCCACAGGGCTTCGGTGCGGCTGAAGCGGTGCGGCTGGAAGCAGCACACGACCCGCTCCCATGCCCCAGCCTTCGCGGCGGCGAGCGCGGCGGCGACCTCGGTGGGCAGATGGTCGTAGCTGTCCACGAGGGCGATGCCCCGCGCCTCCCCGCGCGCCTCGAAGCGCCGCGCAACCCCGCGGAATGCGCTCAGTGCGGACGCGGCCTCGTCCATCGACAGCCCGAGCTCGCTGGCGAGCGCGATCGCGGCGGCTGCGTTCCGTGCGTTGTGGATGCCCGGCGCCGAGGGAACGGTCACGTGAACCGAGTCCTCGTGGTGATGGAGCTCGAAGCCCACACCGGTCCCCACCGCGGTGACATCGACGATGCGATAGTCGCTCGCGTGGGAGGTCCCGTAGGTCACGGGGTGACTCGCGAGCGGGGCCAGCGCCGCCGATCCGGGATCGTCGAGGCACAGGACGGCTGGGCCCTCGAGCGCAGACACGAACGCGCCGAAGGCCTCGCGCAGCGCCTCCTCGCTCCCCCAGTGCTCGAGGTGGTCGGCCTCCACGTTGGTCACGATCGCGGCGTGGGCGCCGAGCGCGAGGAACGTGCCGTCGCTCTCGTCGGCCTCCACCACGAGCGGCCCGCTGCCGCCCCAGCAAGCGCTCGAGCCGAGGCCCGAGACCGCGGCGCCGATGACCCACCCCGGCGAGCGACCGGCCGCGTCGAGGACGGTGGCGACCAACGCCGACGTCGTGGTCTTGCCGTGGGTGCCAGCGATGGCGAGGACTCGGCGGGTCGCGCAGATCGCCGCGAGCGCAGCGGACCGATGCACGACGGCGATGCCGGCGCGCTCAGCGGCCAGCACCTGTGCATGGTCGATCGGGGTGGCCGTGGAGACCACGACGAGATCCACCTCGGCATCGAGGTCGCCGGGTGGCTCCCCCGTCGTGACGCTCACCCCGAGCGCTCGAAGCGGCGGCAGGAACGGAGTGTCCTCGGCAGGCTCGTGACCGCTCACGCGGTGGCCCATCTCGGCGAGGAGCGTGGCGACCGCGCTCATCCCCGCGCCACCGACGTTCGTGACATGGATCTGGCGGAGGTCCGCCAGCTGCAACCCTCGATCAGACACGAGCGTGCTCCGCGGCCAGCCCTGCGATCTCGCTGGCGGCGTTCGGTCGCGCCCATGCCAGCGCCGCCTGCGCCATGGCAGCGCGGCGCGTGTCGTCGCCGAGCAGGGCATCGACCTCGCGGACGAGACGGCTCCCGTCGAGCTCTGCGTCAGGCACGAGGATCGCACCGCCCGCCTCGGCAAGTGGCCGAGCGTTGCGCGTCTGTTGGTCGGCGGTGACGTGCGGCGAGGGGACCAGCACGGCCGGGAGGCCGACGGCAGCGAGCTCGAAGCAGGTGCTCGCCCCCGACCGGCAGATGGCGACGTCCGCCGCGGCGAGCGCTGCTGGCATGTTCTCCTCGTAGCGCACGCGGCGGTACTCGAGTCGAGCGAGGTCGGTGGAACTGGACCGCTCGACCTCCTCCCAGTCTCGTGCGCCCACGATGTGGTGGATCGACAGGTCACCGCGGTCGGCCCAGCGCGGGAGCGCGTCGAGCACCGCACGGTTGATGCGCCGAGCCCCGAGCGAACCCCCGACGACGAGCACGAGACGCCGACCCTCGCCGACGCCGAACGCGCGGCGCGCGGCGTGGCGGTCTCGCGCCGGATCGATCTCGAGGATCTCTGCTCGGACCGGGTTCCCCGTGACCACTGCCCGCGGCAGCGTGGTGCCGGGGTAGCTGACCGCACTGACGCGCGCGAAGCGGGCGATCAGGCGGTTCGCGGCCCCGGGAACGGCGTTCTGCTCGGCCACCACCACGGGAACGCGCCACAGCGCCGCCGCAAGCGCGACGGCCACGCTCGCGTAGCCGCCCACGGCGATCACGATCGCTGGACGAAGCCGACGCACGAGCAAGATCGAGCGCGCGACGGCGATGAGCAGCCCACCGGCCGCGGTCACGTTGGCGGGCGTGAGCCGCCGTTGGATGCCCCGACCGGGGAGGAGCGTCATCGGGAAGCCCGTCGGTGGCACGAGCGATGCCTCGATGCCACGCAAGCTCCCTACGTAGTGGACCGACTCACGTCGATGACCTGCCGCGACGATCGCCTCGGCGATCGCCAGCGCAGGAAGCACGTGCCCGGCGGTACCGCCCCCGGTGACGATGGCGTAGGTGGCGGCGGCGGGCCTGCTCACCGACGCGTGGATGCCGGGGCTCGCGCCGGACGGCGACGTCGCGGATCGGGAAGCTGTGCCTGTCGTGCGACGTTCAGCAGGAGGCCGGCAGCAGCCATGCTGAACACGAGCGACGAGCCGCCGTAGGAGACGAACGGCAGGGGCACGCCCGTGATCGGCAGGATCCCGATGACGGCGCCGATGTTGATGAAGGCCTGCACGCCGAACCACACGGTGACGCCGGCCGCGAGCAGCATCCCGAAGCGATCCGGAGCGAGGACCGCCGCGCGGGCGCCGAGGATGCAGAGCGCGACGAACAGCGCGACGACCACCATCGCCCCGACGAGTCCCAGCTCCTCGCCGATGATGGCGAAGATGAAGTCGGTGTGCGCGTACGGCAGGAAGCCCCACTTCGCACGGCTCTGCCCGAGACCCACCCCGGTGATCCCGCCGGACGCGACCCCGACGAGGGATTGGATGTTCTGGAAGCCGGTCCCCTGGTAGTCCTTCCACGGATCGAGGAACGCGAGCACGCGGGCGCGCCGGTACGGGGCTGCGAGCGCGAGCACGGTCGCCGCGAGCGCGCCGAGGGCACTGAGCCCCGTCAGCGGCACGATCGGCGTTCCTGCGACGAACAGGACCGAGACGACGATCGCTCCGAGGACGATCGTCGTGCCGAGGTTCGGCTGCAGCATCAGGAAGAGCGACACGCCGCCGAACACGATCGTGACCGGGACGAGCGTGAGCCGCACGTCGTGCATCCACGCGGCACGGCGGGCGAGGATGTCGGCGGCGAACAGGAGCACCGCGAGCTTCGCGAGCTCGGAGGGCTGGAGGGAGAACGGTCCGTACCCCAGCCAGCGCGACGCGCCGTTCACGTTGCGGCCCACGCCGGGCACGAGCACGAGCGCCAGCAGCACGCCGGACACCACCAGTGCGGGCACCGCGAGCTTCCGCCAACGGTGGTAGTCGATCCGCATCAGCATCACGCACGCGATCGCACTGCCCAACAGCCATCCGCCCTGGCGCCGCGCGATCGTCCAGATCGAGCCGTAGGTGTCGAGCGCTGTCACCGACGACGCCGACAGCACCATGACCATGCCGAGGAGGTTGAGCGTGGTGATCACCGCGAGGAGCCCGACGAAGGTCTTCGAGCGAGTCGGCGGGCGCACCGGTCGCGCGGTGGGATGACGCCGCCGCGAGTCCCACACGTCGTCCTCGGCCGGGGGTCGGTGGAAGGTGCGGGTCACGCGCGGGACCTCGCGCCAGACAGATGCGTACGCACGGCACGAACGAAGTCGTCGCCGCGCTCGGCGTAGGAGCCGTACCAGTCGAACGACGCACAGGCGGGTGACAGCAGCACGACGTCGCCCGAGCGCGCGGCCTCCGCCGCGACCGCGACGGCCTCATCCATCGAGCTCGCGGTATGCACGGGGCGAGCGCCGTCGAAGACCGCCGACACCGCTGGACCCGCCTCACCGATGGCCACGACAGCCCGGATGCGCGCCATCTCCTGACGGAGGTCCGCGAGATCGAGCCCCTTGTTCCGCCCGCCGGCGATCAGCACCACCGAGTGGAAGCCTCGGAGCGCAGCCAGCGTCGCGTGAGGAGCGGTGGCCTTGGAGTCGTCGTACCAGCGCACGCCTCCAGCCTCCCCCACCAGCGACACCCGATGGGGGAGGCCCTCGAACGCGAGCAGTGCAGCGCGCGCGCCCTCCACGGTGCCTCCGCCATGCAGCGCACTCGCCGCGGCGGCGAGCGCGTTCGCGACGTCGTGCGGAAAGGATCGGGGAAGCTCGCTCAGGTCCGCGAGCGCAGAGCCTCCAGCCAGCACGAGACGCTCCCCCACCACGGTGTTGTCGGCGCCGGGACCGAGACCGAAGGTCTCGTGTCGCCCGTGTGCATCGCGCAGGTGGTGCGCGACGATCGGGTCGTCGGCGTTGCCGATCGCGACGTGATCCGGCCGCTGATGTGCCCAGATCCTCGCCTTCGCCTCCACGTACGCCTCGAAGCTCACGTGGTTGTCGAGATGGTCCGGCGCGACGTTCAGCCAGGTTCCGACCGTCGGCGCGTATCGAGCAGAGTGGAGCAGCCGGAACGAGGAAGCCTCCACGACGAACACGTCGACGGACGGGTCCTCGATCGCCGCGACGAGCGGCACCTCCGTGTTGCCCACGGCGACCGCGCGTCGCCCCGACGCCTCGAGCATGGATCGAGTGAGCTCCGTGACCGTCGTCTTGCCGTCGGTGCCGGTGATCGCGACCTGCGGCCGGTCGTCCCATCGCGCGGCAAGGTCGAACTCCGACAGGACCGGGACCTGCGCGGCCTCTGCCGCCGCGAAGATCGGGTGGCGGTCAGGGACGCCTGGGCTCGGGACAACCGCGTCGACCTGGCGGACGAGCGTCGCGAGCGTAGCGGCGTCCGGGGCCTCGACGAGGTCGACTCCGAGCTCGGTGACGAGCGCCCTCCCCCCGTCGGTGGGTCGGTCGTCGACCGCGACGACGCCCTCACCGTGCGAGACGAGTGCTCGCAGCACCGCCCGCCCCGTCACCCCGAGCCCGAGCACGAGGTGATCCGTCAATCCAGACCACCCGTCCCGATGAAGTCCGCGTAGTAGAGGCCAAGAGCGAGTGCCATGCACATGCCGGCGATCAGCCAGAACCGGATGATCACCGTGGTCTCCGGCCATCCACCGAGCTCGAAGTGGTGATGGATCGGCGCCATGCGGAAGATCCGGCGCTTGAACAGTCGGAAGCTGCCGACTTGCAGGATCACCGAGAGCGACTCGGTGACGTAGAGCGCTCCGACGATCGGCAGGAGCAGCTGCACGTTCAACGTGAGCGCGAGCGACGCGACCCCGGCCCCGATCGCGAGCGCGCCGGTGTCGCCCATGAAGATCTTCGCCGGCGCCGCGTTCCACCACAGGAAGCCAGCACACGCGCCCACCATCGCGGCGGCGACCACGGCGATGTCGAGCGCGTGGTTGATCTGATAGGTGTCGAAGTGTCGGAAGGCCCAGAAGCCGATGACCATCAGGCAGGAGTAGGCGAAGATCGACGAGCCGGCCGCCAGGCCGTCGAGACCGTCGGTGAGGTTCACGCCGTTCGTCGTCGCATAGATCAGCAGCACGGCCCACACGCACCAGCCGACGGTTCCGATCTGCCACCCCGGGCTGTTCCATCGGGTGAAGGAGAGCGTCGTCTCGACGTCGGTCCACAGCACCGTGGTCACCGCGAAGCCCACCGCCACGACGAGCAACCCGGCCGTCTTCGCCGACTTGGTCAGTCCGAGGTTGCGCTCGTTGCGGACCTTGATCCAATCGTCGAGCAACCCGACGAGGCCGGCAGCGACGATGCAGAGCATCACGAGCACCCCCGTGCGTGTGTACACGAGGTTGCTGCGCACGTGCGCGGCCAGGTACCCGATGACCGCCGACACCACGATCGCGACACCTCCCATGGTGGGCGTGCCCGCCTTGACGGTGTGCCCCTCCGGGACGTCCTCGTGGATCGGCTGGCCGAGGCGATGCGCGGTGAGCCAACCGATCAGCAGCTTCGTGCCGAACAGCGACGCGACTCCCGCAAGGCCCGCGGCCAGCAGGAGCGCTACCACCCGCGGCCCTCCCGTCGGACCCTGAGCGCGGTGCGCGCGACCTCGCGATCGTCGAAGGGGACCGCACGGTCCGACAGGATCTGCTCGACCTCGTGGCCCTTCCCGGCGATGAGCACGACGTCGCCAACCCGCGCCTCGCCGATCGCAAGGGCGATGGCGGTGGCGCGGTCGGGCTCGATCGTGCAGTCAGACCCCGGGGCCATGCCCGCTCGCACCATCTCGATGATCGCCAGGGGATCCTCTCCTCTCGGGTTGTCGGAGGTCAGGAGTACCCGATCGGCGAGGCGGGAGGCCACCTCACCCATCTCCGGCCGCTTCGTGGCGTCACGATCCCCACCGGCCCCGAACACGAGGATCACCCTTCCACCCGGGGAGGCGTCACGCGCCGCATCCAGCGCGCCGGCCAGTGCCCCGGGCTTGTGGGAGAAGTCGACGAGCACGGCGAAGGGCTGGCCCTCGTCGACCGGCTCGAAGCGGCCCGGGACGGGCGTGGCCCCCGCGAGGCCCCTCACGATGGCGTCCTCGGGGATGCCGAGCTCGAGCGCGGCTCCCGCCGCGGCGAGCGCGTTGTACACGTTGAAGCGCCCGCCGAGCGGCAGGTGGATCTGGTGGCCGTGCCAGCGGAAGGTGCTCCGGAGGGTGCCGACCTCGAGCGCAGCCGCGTCGGCGAGGGTGTACCCGACCGTCGGCACGAGCGCGCGGGTCGCGAGCTTGCGTCCGTGCGCGTCGTCCAGGTTCACGACCGCGCGCTGCGTGTACTCCGGGGTGAACAGGAGCGCCTTGGCCTCGAAGTACGAGTCGAGATCGCGGTGGAAGTCGAGGTGGTCGTGCGAGAGGTTCGTGAAGACCCCCACCGCGAAGGACGTCGCGCGCACTCGACCGAGCGCGAGCGCGTGCGAGGACACCTCCATCGCGACAGCCGCGCACCCTCGATCGCGCTCCGCAGCGAGGCGAGCTTGCAGCTCTGGGGCCTCGGGGGTGGTGCGGGGCCCGCTGAGCGTGCCGATCACCGCCGTCGTCCACCCGTGCGCTTCGCTGATCGCCGCGAGGAGGTGGGTGGTCGTGGTCTTGCCGCTCGTCCCGGTGACGCCGATGACCTGCATCGCGCTCGAGGGATGGCCCCAGAAGGCGGCGGAGACCGGGCCGAGCGCTGCGCGGACCGACGGCACGGTGAGCTCGGGCACGCCGAGGCCGAGCGGCCGCTCGACGAGCAGCGCGACCGCGCCCCGCTCGACGGCGTCGGCGGCGAGGTCGTGACCGTCGACGTGGGCGCCGGGGACGCAGCAGAACAGCGCGCCCGGTTCGACGGCGCGGGTGTCGGGGACGCCCGCGCTGCCCGCGAGCCGACGAGCGTCGACCGACCCGAGTCGCAGCGGCTGATCGACGAGGTGGTCGAGGAGCGTGCCGAGCCGCACCGCTCACCGCCCCGCGGCGGACGGTGCGGTGGAGGTCGTCGTCGAGGTCGCGGCGGTGGCGCGGACCCGGGGCGGGACGGTGGCCACGGTGGGGTCGAGGGAGCGTGCGTCGGCCGCCGCCGTGTCGGGCGCGGGGGCGCGCGTCACGAGGGGCGGGGGGATGCGGAAGAGGCGCAAGCCGTACTGCGCGAGGTCCGCGAACACGGGCGCTGCGACGGTCCCTCCGTAGATGTCCCCTACTGGTTCGTCGATGACGACGATGATGGACAGCTCCGGGCGCTCCGCGGGCACGAACCCCGCGAACGTCGCCACGTAGTGATAGCCGGCTGCGTCTCGGTAGCCGCCTGTCGCGAGCGGCTTGCGAGCTGTTCCCGTCTTGCCGGCAACCGTGTAGCCGGTGATGCCACCGCGGGTGCCGGTGCCCTCTGCGACCACGTTCGCCAGCATGTCGCGCATCCGGGTGGCGGTCGCCGTGGAGACGACCCGGCGAGATGGGCCGGACTTGGTCGGGCGCGCCACGCCGTCGGCGCCGACGGTCTGGAGGACGAGCTTCGGAGGCACGTACACACCGTCGTTCGCGAGCACGTTGTACGCCTCGAGCATCTGGAGCGCGGTCACCGCGATCCCCTGACCGATCGGGATCGAGCCCATCGACGTCCCGCTGTAGTCCGCGGGATCGAGCAGGATGCCGGGCGCCTCGTTCGGGAAGCCGAGCACGGTCCTCGTGCCGAACCCGAAGCGTCGCAGATAGGTGTCGAGGCGGTCCTTTCCGAGCTGCTCGGCGATCTTGATCGTGCCGATGTTCGAGGACTCCGTGAGGATGCGCGTGACGGAGAACTTCTCCGACGGATGCGGCTCGTTGTCGGAGAAGACGTGGTCGCCCACCTGCAGACGGTCTGGGACCTCGAACTCGGTCGCAGGCGACACGAGTCCCTCCTCGAGCGCTGCAGCGACGGTGATCACCTTGTTGACCGAGCCCGGTTCGTAGACCGCGGTGGCTGCCATGTTGTTCCCGACCGCTCGCACGATGCCCGTCTTGGGGTCTTTCGCGAGGTTCGCCAGCGCGAGGATCTCGCCCGTCTCAGGCTTGGAGACGATGGCCATGCCCGCCTTCGCGCCCTTCGCAAGGATCTGCGCCCCGAGCGCCCGCTCGGCCTCGTACTGCATCGACCGGTCGATCGAGAGCACGAGGTCGTCGCCGCGTGACGCCGGCTTGAGCTGCTGCTTGCCACCGGGGATCGTGCGCCCGCCGGGCGCCTTCTCCACGACGAGCTCACCCGGGGTGCCGGTGAGCACGTCGTCGTACTGCAGCTCGAGGCCCGACAACCCCTCGTTGTCGACACCCACCTGACCCAGGATGGAACGACCCAGATCGCCCGCGGGCGCGAAGCGCTTGGGCTCGTCGAGGAAGTAGATGCCGCGCAGCCCCTCCTGCTTGGCGGTCTTCGGGTTGTCCGCGATGACCTTGGCGATCTTGTCGGCCACGTCGTCGCTCACGCGACGCGCGACGTAGACGAAGCTCGCAGGGCCGCTGAGCTTCGCGAGGAGGCCGGTCGCGGCGGCGCTGTCGAACCCGAGGATCGGTGCGAGGGCCGCGACCGTCGTGCTCGGGTCCTCCACGAGGCGTGGATCGGCCCAGACCGTGCGCTGCGGGATGCTGACCGCGAGATCGTTGCCGTTGCGATCGAAGATCGAGCCGCGGTCCGCGGCGAGGGTGATGTCCTGGAAGCGCTGCGACACGCCGAACGCCGTGTACTCGCGGCCACCGACCGCTTGCAGGTCCACGAGGCGGGCGGCGATGACACCGAACGCGAGGAGCAGCACGGTGAGCGCGATCGACAGCCGCACGCGGGGGCGACCCGGTCGCGCACTCGGCGCGGTCCGCCGAGTGCGGGGCGCGGGAGCGCGGCGTGCGCGGGGCGCGGTGGAGCTGGGACCCGGTCGCGCGGCCACGCCCCGCTTCGAGGCGGGGCGTGGTTCCGGAGGTCGGCGGGTCCGGGGAGCGTTGCGGGGCGGCCCGACGGGGGTCATGGCGCGGGCGCCTCCAGCAGCGGCTTCATCGCTGACCAATCGGATCCGGTGTCGGGGTTGCGGACGTCGGGCGAGGCGGTCGCGGGCGCGAGCGTCGCCTCTGGCTGGAGGTAGACGAGGTCGTCGGGCGCGACCATCCCGAGCGCCTGCGCGGCAGCGACGACGCGCGCCGGCGACTCCATCTCGGCCACCTGCGTGCGCAGCTCCTGATAGCGCGCCTGTTCCGCGGTGAGCTGTGTGTCGAGCCCGTCGAGACGGACCTGACCCTGCACGAGCAAGGCGTGGGCGATCGCGATCGCGAGGAGCGTCGCGAACAGCACGCCGGTGAGGACGACGCCCGCAGCGGGCGTGAGCCGCCGCCGCACTCGGTCGGTCGGCCGCACGACGCGCAGGTGCCCGGGGCGAGAGGTCCGCTTCGGCGGGACCGGGACCTGAAGCGGCTCGGCGCGGCGCTGGGGCGTCGTGACGAGCGCAGCCGCGCCGCGCGTGGGGTACGCGCGGGGTGGCGCTTCGACCGTGCTCATCGTGCGGCTCGACGGGTTGTGGCGGGCTGGATGTCGAGCTTCTGAGCGGCCCGCAGGCGTGCGCTCGAGGCGCGCGGGTTGGCGGTGGACTCCGCCCGCGACGGCGTCCACGAGCCGGCCTTGAGGAGCCGGACCGTTGGACGCACGTCGCTGGGCGGAGGAAGGTGCGAGGGCCCGTGCCACCCGCCCGTGGCGGCGTGGCGAAGTCGTGCCTTCACGATCCGGTCCTCCCCGGAGTGGTACGACAGCACCGCGCAGCGCCCTCCTGGCGCGAGCACATCGATCGCTTGGTCGATCGCCGTCGGGAGGATCTCGAGCTCGTCGTTCACCGCGATGCGGATCGCCTGGAAGGTGCGCTTCGCGGGATGGCCGCCGGTGCGCCGAGCGGGTGCGGGGATCGCGTCTCGCACGACCTCGGCGAGGGTGCCGGTAGAGCGCACCGGGCGCGCCGCGACGATCGCCTTGGCGATTCGGTTCGCGAACCGCTCGTCGCCAAGCCGAGCGAGGATCGACGCCAGCTCGCGCTCATCGGTGTCGTTCACCACGTCGGCCGCAGTGCGCTGCTGGGTGCGATCCATGCGCATGTCGAGCGGCGCGTCCTGCCGGTAGCTGAAGCCGCGCTCGGCGCGGTCGAGCTGCGGGGAGCTCACCCCGAGGTCGAAGAGCACGCCGCTCACTGGAGTCGCATTCAGGTGCTGCACGGTCTGTTCCAAGGCGTCGAACCGAGTCCCGTGCACGATCGCCCGCTCCCCGAAGGGTGCGAGCCGGTCCGCCGCGGCTGCGAGTGCATCGGCGTCCTGGTCGAGCCCGAGCACCCGGAGGTGCTGATGGCGCTCGAGGATCGCTGCAGCATGCCCCCCGCCACCGACGGTGGCGTCGACCACCCAACCGGGCGGCACGGGGGCGAAGAGCTCGACGACGTGCTCGAGGAGCACCGGCACGTGCCGGAACGCCTCCACCTCGCCGCCGGCGTCGCTCACCTGCAGCCCCCCGGAGAGCTGGTGCCCGCCGGGATGTCTCCCCGGAACGGACTCGATGGGAAGCGGGCGGAGAGGGGGCCTTCCATCGTGCTGCCCGGGGGACTGCAGGGGAGCGACGCCGCTCCTCGCATCTCGGTTGTCGTCTCGCTCCTCTCGTGTTGTGGGTTCGTCGTGTGGGTGTCGATCACCGAGGTGAGCGGCGTCCGGTCAGCCCGAGCTGGCGGACCTTCCGGTTGACGGCCGCATCGCCGCGTGCGGCCTTGGCGTGCCAGGTGTCGCGGTCCCAGATCTCTGCGCGACGGATGAGGCCCTTGATGACCACGTCCGAGCCGAGCCCCGCGTACTCGCGCAGCGTCGAGTTGATGACGATGCGACCTTGCTGGTCAGGCGAGATCTCGGCTGCGTCACCGACGAACTGCCGCATCGCGTCGAGCGCCTCTTCGCGCTCCTCTTCGGTCGTCGCGTCCTCGACTGCGTCCTCGAAGACGGTGGCGACGTCCAGGAAGCCCTCGTGGGTCCAGAGGCCGAGACAGCCGTCGAGCTTCCCGATCACGCCGCTCTCCCCGAGCTGGGCACGGATCTTGGCAGGCAGGACCATGCGACCCTTGTCGTCGAGACCGTGCTCATGGGTCCCGATGAAGTGAGCCCGCTGCTCTGCCATGTCGCTGCCTCATGTCGAACCGAAAGACGCACCACGTACCCCCCGTGTGCCGTCGCCCGCCACCGTATGCCTTTTGATCACCATGGTCAACCAATTCCTGCCATTCCCTTCCTCACTCTGGGTGTGATTCCCCCTTTCCTGCCCCGATGCCCCCCGTCAGGCCGGCCATGGGCGCGCGCGCTCCGCGCGGGTCCTCGGCGACCGACCGCGAGGCGCTACGGCAGCTGGCGCAGGAACGCCGCGAGCAGGTGCTCGAGATCAGCGCCGCACGAAGCGGCCGCCTCGGCCAGGTCGGCGGCGGCTGCATCGCGCTCGCTTGCGTCGAGGCTCAGCAGCGCGAGGAGCCGTTGGGGCCTCCAGTGCGCCAGCACCGCACACTGGAAGCGCGCCGCGGTGGCCGTGCGGCGCTGGGACATGCCGAGCACCTTGCGGCCGCGCTCGTCGGTCAGCTCCCCCGGTCCGAGTCCGGCGAAGCACACGAGGCGCGACCAGCGCGTCGTGACCATCGGTCCCTCGTGGGCGCGCGTGGACACCCCCACCTCCGCGAGCGCTCGTTGCCAGGTGGCGCCCAGCCAGCCGAACGAGCGCCCCACGTCGGAGTGCCACAGCTCGTCTGACCGGGGAACGAGCACGTCAACCCACAACAGCGCTTCCCGCTCGACGAGCACCGCACCGCCGCCACTGCGACGGCGCACCACGTCGACCCCAGCGCGCGCACACGCCGCTCGGTCCACCACGTCGTCACGCTGTGCGCTTCCCAGCACGAGCGCCGGTCCTGTCGGATCGCACGTGGAGATCGCGCGTGCCGGATCCGATGGCAGCGGACGTGCGTGGAACGTCGCCGCTGACTCGCGATGGTGCTCGACGTGCCAGGTCACCCGTCAGGCGGACAGCGTGGCGGGCCGCAGATAGGGCTCCCAGTGCTCCGGCACGGAGCCGACCGCCACCGCCACCCAGGTGAGCTCCCGCGGCACCCGAGGCGCATGGCGCAGCTCCATGGACGTGGAGTGGAGCAGGCGGTCGCCCTTGCGCACGTTGCAGGGCCGGCACGCGGCCACGACGTTGTCCCAGGTGTGCCCGCCGCCCTTGCTGCGGGGCACGACGTGGTCGATGCTCTCCGCGGTCGCCCCGCAGTACTGACAGCGATGGCCGTCACGGGCAAAGACTCCCCGCCGGTTGAGCGGGGCCCGGCGTCGGTAGGGGACGCGCACGAAGGTTCGCAGACGGATCACTGACGGGATGGGGACGGTGAGGTGCTCCGAGTGGAGCGCCTTGCCCGTGTCGTGGAGGACGTCAGCGCGCTCCGCGAGCACCAGCACCGCGGCGCGCCGGCTGGGCACGACGCAGAGCGGCTCATAGGTGGCGTTGAGCACGAGGGCGCCCGACATCGCCGGAACGCTACCGCCGGCGCCTGCGGCGCGGGTGGCCGGATTGTTCGCTCAGCCCTTGAAGTCCCGGCACCACCGAAGGTAGGTGAGGAGGTCCCCGGGCACGAGGGCGTGATCTCCGGCGCCTCCGTAGGCCGTCTCGATCCGGAACCGCAGGTAGTCACGATGCGGGATCGGCAGGAACGGGGGCCGACGCCACCAGCCGCTCGGCGCGAGGACGACCGCCTGGCGGATCCCGACGAGCCACAGCGACGGATGGCGCAGGACCACCGCGGCGGCGCCGAGGAGCCACCGAGTCCTCAGGATCGGGCGCCTTGCTGCTCGCGCCAGGAGCCGCCCTCGGCGCGCGGCTCCTTCGGCAACCCGAGGACCATCTCTCCGACGATGTTGCGCTGGATCTCGCTCGAGCCCGCGTAGATCGTGCCCGCACGCGCGTTGAAGAACGTGCCCACCCAGCTCGCGCTGTCATTGGGCGCGCCAGGGTCGTCGGTCTGGAACGACGACGCGGGCCAGCGTCCGCTCGGGGTCATCGCCTCGGTGCCGAGGATGTCCACCGCCAGCTCGGTCACCACCTTGTGGTACTCGCTCCAATAGAGCTTGAAGGTGCCTGCCTCAGGGCCCGGCTGGTGGCCGTTGAGGAACTGCGTGAGCGTGCGAAGCCCGAGGTACCGCATGATCTCGACCTTGCTGTGGCACCACGCCAGGCGCTGCCGGATCCGAGGATCCGCGGTGGCGCCACTCGCCTTCGCGAGAGCGCTGAGTCGATCGAGCTCGGTGCGGAACATCAGCGGGAACGTTGCCGCCGCTTCACCCCGCTCGTAGCCGAGCAGGGTCATCGCGACCGCCCAGCCGCCGTTCACCTCGCCCACCACGTTCTCCTTCGGGCAGCGCGCGTCCGTGAAGAACACCTCGTTGAACTCGCTCTCGCCCGAGATCATCTTGATGGGCCGCACCTCGACGCCGGGCTGGTCCATCGGGCACAGCAGGAACGTGATCCCCTTGTGCTTGCCTGCATCCGGATCGGTGCGCGTGAGGACGAAGATCCAGTTCGCAAGGTGACCGGCCGACGTCCAGATCTTCTGACCGTTGATCACCCACTCGTCGCCGTCGAGCTCCGCCCGACAACCGAGGTTGCCGAGGTCGCTGCCGGCGTTGGGCTCGGAGTACCCCTGGCACCAGACGTCTTCACCCGAGAGGATCCGCGGGATGAAGTGGCGCTTCTGCTCGTCCGTCCCCCACTGCAGGATCGTGTTGCCGACCATCTGGATCGAGAACACGTCGTTCGTGCCGCCGAGCGGCACGCCGGCGCGCTGGAACTCCTCCGCGAGGATGACCTGCTCGAGCGCGGTGAGACCCGGGCCGCCGTACTCGATGGGCCAGGACGACGCGAGGTAGCCGTGCTCCCCGAGGATCACCCGCCACGACCGGGTGAACTCCTCGACCTGGTCACGCTCGAGGGCCCCGATGCCCCGCCAACCCGCCGGCAGGTGCTCGGCGAGGAAGGCCTGGACCTTCTCCCGGTACGCGTCGGCCTCGGGCGGGTAGGTGGGATCCATCCCCGGCGACGGTAGCCGCGGCGGCCGCACGGAACCCCGTGTGCGTTCTCGGGCGATCTCTCTACCCGGGCGGTGGAGGAATCGCCCGAGAACGCCACGCGACCGCCGCCGCGCCGACGAGCGGCGCGGCGTCGCCGAGGGCGGCAGGAACGATCCGCGCGCCGGACGAGAACGCGAGGCGCGCTGACCGGTCCAGCTCTGCTTGCGCGGCATCGAAGAACACGTCGCCGAACCCCAGCGCGACCGAGCCCGCGACCACCGCGAGACGGAGATCGAGCAGGTTCGCCACCGACGCAACGGCCCGGCCCACAAGCGTTCCTGCCCGCCTCCGCTCCTCCGGTGGTGCGTCCGCCGCGGGGCGTCCGGTTCGAGCGGCGATCGCAGTGCCCGAGGCTTCCGCTTCCAGGCACCCTCGCGCTCCGCAGGCACAGGTGCGTCCCTCGGGCTCCACGATCACGTGGCCGATGTGCCCTGCGTTCCCCGCGGCGCCGTCGAGCAGCCTGCCGTCGAGCACGATCCCACCGCCCACGCCGGTGGAGACCACCATCGCGAGGTAGTCCTGCACGCCGCGCGCTGCGCCGACCCAACCCTCGCCGAGCGCGAGTGCCTTCGCGTCGTTGTCGATGTGGACCGGCAGGTCGAGCGCGTCGACCAAGCGCCGACGGAGCGGAAAGTCACGCCACGCGCCGATGTTGAGCGGCGAGACCGCTTCCCCGAGTGGTGCCATGGGTCCGCCACACCCCACGCCTACGGCCTCTTCGTCCCCGGTTCGCACCTCGAGGGCTGCCGCGACGACCGCGGCGAACACCGCCTCCGCGTCCGGCGTGGTCGGGGTCGGTCGCGCGGCGCGACGCACGAGGCGCCCCTCCGCGTCGACGACCGCGGCCGCCACCTTGGTCCCACCGATGTCAACCGCGAGGACGGTCTGCACCCGCGGGAACCTACAGGGAGCGTCGCGACCTCACTGGGGCCTTCTTCGGCGTAGCCTTGCCCGACCGCCCTCCCACCGTCAGGAGCCCGCGCTTGGCAACAAGGCAGCAGACCCCCGCGTCGGGAGCGCCGTTCGCCGAAGCATTCGACGAGGTCGTCGCCAACGTCCAGCACGTGATCCAGGGCAAGCCCGAGGTGATCGCGCTCGTGCTCCTGTGCCTCGTGTCTGAGGGGCACCTGCTCATCGAGGACGTGCCCGGCGTGGGCAAGACCAGCCTCGCGAAGGCGCTCGCCGCGTCGATCGAGGCTTCCTTCGGTCGCCTGCAGTTCACCCCCGACCTGCTCCCGACCGACGTGGTCGGCCTCACCGTCTGGAACCGCACCTCGGGCGAGTTCGACTTCCGGCCCGGACCCGTGTTCAACAACATCGTGCTCGCTGACGAGATCAACCGCGCGTCGCCCAAGACGCAGTCGGCACTGCTGGAGGCGATGGCCGAAGCACAGGTGACCGTCGACGGCACCACCTATCCCCTGGCGCGGCCCTTCATGGTGATCGCCACGCAGAACCCGATCGAGCACGAAGGCACGTATCCGCTCCCCGAGTCGCAGCTCGACCGCTTCCTCATGCGCGTGTCGGTCGGCTACCCCTCGCCGGACGCGGAGCTCGAGATCCTCGAGGCGCACGGCACGCACGACGCGCTCGAGGACATCGGCAGCGTCGTCACCTCGGAGCAGGTCAGCCAGCTCACCGCCGCGGCGCGCGAGGTCCATGTCGCGCCCGCGCTCAAGAGCTATCTCGTCGACCTCGCGAGCGCGTCGCGTCGCCACCCGAGCCTCGCGCTCGGCAGGTCGCCGCGCGCGACGCTGGCGCTGCACCGCGTCGCGCGATCGCGCGCGGCAGCGAGCGGCCGCAGCTACGTCGTCCCCGACGACCTCAAGGCTCTCGCCGAGCCCGTCCTCGCACACCGGCTGCTCGTCACCCCCGAGGCGCAGCTGCAGGGCATCAACGCCGCCGATGCGCTCGGCGAGGTGCTGCGCAGCGTGCCGGTGCCGTCCGGCAAGCCGAGGTAGCCACCCACGATGCTCACCCGCCCGGGGTGGCTCGTGGGGGTCGGCACCCTTGCCCTGCTCGGGGGCGGCCGTCTGCTCGGTCTCGTGGAGCTGTTCGCCCTCGGGATCGTCGCCGCCGCGCTGCTCCTGACGGCGGTCATCGTGGTCGGCCTGTCACGGCTCGAGCTCGAGGTGGGCCGCACGATCCACCCTGCGCGCGTCCAGGTCGGCTCCCCCACACGGGTCGAGCTGACCGTGCGCAACCAACGAGCGACGCACACGCCGGTGCTGCGTCTGCGAGACCCGGTCTCACACACGCGCGGCGCCGACCTGCTGTTGCCTCCGCTCTCACGCGGAGAGCGGACCGTTGCGGCCTACCGCCTCCCGACGGAGCGCCGCGGTCTCGTGCGAGTCGGTCCGCTCGAGGTGATCGTCGGAGACCCGTTCGGCCTGACGAGCCTCGCGACGGTCGCCGCTCCAGCGGTGGAGGTCACCGTGTTCCCCCGGGTCGACGACATCGCGCCGCTCCCGTACACAGTGGGGCACGATCCTCTGGCGGGGGCGCGGCAGCCGAACTCGCTCGGCCGCACGGGCGAGGACTTCTACGCGCTGCGCCCCTACTCGGTCGGCGACGACCTGCGCCGGGTTCACTGGCCCTCGACGGCTCGTCACGACGAGCTGCTCGTACGTCAGAGCGAGCTGCCGTGGCAGGGCCGCCCCACGGTGCTGCTCGACGTTCGCAAGGCCGCCCACGCGGGCGATTCGCTCGAGATCGCCGTGTCGGCCGCGGCGAGCATCGTCGCGGCCACGGCGAAGCGTCACGACCTGATCCGTCTCGTCACGACCGCGGGATCCGACTCCGACTTCGCCCCAGGCTCGGATCACATCGAAGCGATCATGGAGCACCTCGCCGTCGTTCCCGCCGCGTCCGCGGGAAGCCTCCGACGATCCGTCGAGATGCTCGCGCGCCGCTCCACCGGCGGCGCGCTCGTGATCATCGTGGCGCAGGTGCCCACCGAGGACCTGCGCGGCCTCGCCTCCCTGCGCAGTCGGTACGGCTCGCTGACCATCGTGCACCTCGATCGCTCCGCGTGGGATGGGAGCGCGCCCGGCCCACCGCCCCCGAGCGCCGGCCTCCCCGTCCTGCGCGTCACCCGCGACGCCCCGTTCGCGGCGACTTGGAACCAGCACGTACAGAGCCTGAAGCTCGCCCGGGGCACCGCAAGGGCGGTGCTGCGATGAACGAGCCACGAGGGTTGCGCCTCACCGTTGAGATCGCGCTGGCGGCGCTCACCTGTGCGGCCGTCGTCGGCATGAGCCGGCTCTTCGCGGATGGCGGATGGCTCGGCCCGCTGATCGTGAACGCGGTCGCAGCGCACGCCGTTGCCGCACTCGCGCGGCGCCGCGGTCTCGGCCTCCCGTCCACCGGGTTGCTCATGATCGCCGGAGCGATCCTCGTCACCACCTGGACGTCGTACGGTGACAGCACCGCGTACGGGATCCCCACCAGTGACACCTTCTCGCTCATGCGAGACGACCTCTCCCGCGCGTGGGGGCTCTACCAAGACGTGGTCGCGCCGGCGCCGGTCGAGACGGGCTTCGTCGTCGCGAGCTGCATCGCGTTGTGGTGCATCGCGTACCTCGCCGACTGGGCGGCCTTCCGGGTGTGGGTGCCCTTCGAGGCGACACTGCCCGCGGGAACGCTGTTCCTGTTCACCGCACTCCTCGGCGAGGACCGCGGGCGCGGCTGGACAGTGGGACTGTTCGCCGCGGCGGTGCTCACGTTCCTGCTGCTCCACCGGACCTCCAGTCAGGACGGTCGGAGCCACTGGGTCGGTGATCACGCCGCCGCGGGCCACCGGTCGCTCCTGACGGCGGGCACGATGCTCGGCGCGCTGGCGGTGCTCGCGGGGACCTCCCTCGGTCCGCTGCTCCCCGGCGCTACCGCTCCGGGGGTGCTCGATCCACGTGCGCTGCGCGACGGGGGCTCCTCCCGGGTCACGATCAGCCCGCTCGTCGACATCCGGTCGCGGCTCGTCAACCAGAGCAACGTCGAGGTCTTCACGGTGCGCTCCCCCGAACCTGCGTACTGGCGGCTCACCGCGCTCGACCGCTTCAACGGCACGATCTGGACATCGAGCGGAAGCTACGCCGACGCCACGGGCGCCCTTCCCACCTCGCTCCCCGCCGACCTCCCCGCGGAGACCTTCGACCAGCGCTTCACGATCAGCACGCTCGCGGCCATCTGGCTGCCGAGCGCCTACGAGCCGCGCGCGATCGACGCCGACGGCGTCGGCGTGCTCTACGAGCAGGGATCCGCCACGCTGATCGTGGATCGCGAGGCCGATACGAGCGACGGGCTCAGCTACCGCGTTACCTCCGCGTCACCTCGACTGACCGCGGCGGACCTGAACGGCGCCATCGGCGACGTCCCGCAAGCCATTCGCGACCGGTTCCTCGCGCTCCCGGAGGACCTCAGCCCCCGCGTGCGCGCCCTCGCGAAGCGCCTCACCGCTGACAGTGCCACCCCCTACGCGGCAGCGCTCGCGCTCCAGAACCACCTCCGCACGTTCACCTACGACCTCAACGTGTCAGGCGGCCACAGCGACGACGTGCTGGAGCAGTTCCTCTTCGACACCCAGCGCGGCTACTGCGAGCAGTTCGCAGGGGCCTTCGCTGCGATGGCGCGCTCGATCGGGATCCCGTCGCGGGTCGCGGTCGGCTTCACCCAGGGCGAGGCGGACCCGGATGATCCCACCCTCTTCCGGGTCCGCGGGGAGCACGCGCACGCGTGGCCCGAGGTGTACCTCAGGGGCGCGGGATGGGTGAGCTTCGAGCCGACCCCCGGGCGCGGCCAGCCGTTCGCAGAGGCCTACACCGGAGTCCCCGTGGCGCAGGCCACGACATCCGACCCGAGCACCGCCACGACCTCGCCGCCGACCACGACGGGCTCGACCTCGCCGCCGATCCCGAGCGAGGCCAACCGTCCGCAGGGGCGCGACGCGGAGCTGGACACGGGGTCGGGCACGGGCGGGGGCGCGAGCTCACGCGGTCGCGCGCTGGTCAGCAGGTTCCTCGTGCAGCCGATCCGCGCGACCGCACCCGTGATCGCCGTCGCGGCGGCGACCTATGTCGTGGTGGTGCCGCTCGCGCTCCTGCTCCGTCGGCGCTCGCGGCGCCGCCGCGCCACCTCGCCCGCGTCACGCATCGATGTGCAGTGGGCCGAGGTCGTCGAGGAGGCTGCGCTCGTCGGGTACCGGGAACGTCGCAGCGACACCCTCGCCGAGCGTTCACGCGAGCTTGCAGGTGCGCTCGGCGACGACGCGGCGACGATGCACCTCCGGAGGCTGTCTCGCCTCGCGGAGCTCGCGAGCTACGCGGCTGAGGAACCGGACGAGCTCGATGCAGAGCTTGCCCAGGAATCGGGCGCTGCCCTCCGGGAGACGATCCGAGCGCAGGCGCGACGTCGCACGCGCCTCGGGCGCTGGCTGGACCCGCGACCCTGGTTGCGCCTGCGGCGAGAGACGGGCGCAACGCATCGACGGATCACGACGACGGTGCGCGGGGACCTCGAGGCCGAGCGGGAGCTCGCCGGGAGCGGCGATCGGCGCTAGTCGCCGGTACCGGGACGCTTGAAGCGGTCGCGCATCTTGCCCTTGGCGCCGCCGATCGCGTCGCGGAGCCCTGCGGCGCGCATCGTGCTGGTGATCTGCTCGAGCCCCGCCTTGCCGAGCTTGCGGAGGTTGCGCTCGAAGTAGAGCGCGCACCCCAACATCAGGAGGAAGCCGCCGAACGCGAGCAGATAGCTCGTGGACAGGGCTGCGATGAGGAACCCCACGCCCAGGACGAACCCGAGGCCCGACCACTTCATGCGCCGAACCGTGTGCGTGTACAGCGTGGTCTCACCGACCTCGCGGGCGAACTCAGGGTCGTCCGCGTAGAACTGCTGAGCGATCTCGCTGAGGATTCGTTCTTCGTCTTCGGAAAGCGGCACCGATGCCTTCCCCTCTGCCCGGGACAGTGCCATCTTCCCACAGGGCATGGCCCTCGACAACGCGCTGGGCCGCCTGCGGCCGCTGCTAGGGCCGGCCGAGATCGGTCGGACCCCACTGCTGGTCGCCTCGACGCTTGACCCGGATCCCCGTTGGCCCGGTGAGCGAAGCCGGCACGATCGCGTCGTCGCCGTAGCGAGCCCGAATCGCGTCGATGGCGCCGGTGGCGTCGTCCCAGGACGGCGATTCGAGGTCGTCGAGGCTGAGCTGTCGTGCAGCGCCGTCCACCAGCTGGCTGGCGTGGATCCCGAGGAGCCTGACCCCGGGCGTGGGGTCGATCCGCTCGAGGAGCTGGGAGGCGGCCCGCACCACATCGGGGCCGGTGTCGACGGCCGAGGGGAGCGTGACGGATCGCGTGATCGTGCGGAAGTCGTGGAAGCGCACCTTGATCGAGATCGTGCGACCGGCCACGTTCGCCGCACGGAGGCGGCCCGCCACCGAGTCGCCCAGTCGGACGAGCTCGCGCTGGAGGCTCTCCATCCGATGGTGGTCGAGCGCGAAGGTCTCCTCGTGACCGATCGACTTCGGTCGATGCACCGGAACGACGTCGCGGTCGTCGATGCCCTGCGCGAGGCGACGCAGGTGCGCGCCGTTCGCGGCACCGAGTGCGGCCACGGCATCGCGCTCCGGGACCGACGCGAGCTCCCCGACCGTGTCGACGCCCATCCGGTGGAGCTTCTCGAGCGTCTTGGGTCCGACCCCCCAGAGCGCTTGCACCGGGAGCGGGTGCAGGAACGCGAGCACCTCGTGCGGTTCGACCACCTTGACGCCGAGCCCTGGCTCCGGCCCGCGAGCGCCGATGATCGGCTTCGCTGCCTCCGACGCGAGCTTCGCCACGAACTTCGACGGCGCGACCCCGACGGAGCAGGTCAGCTCCTCCTGCTCGAGCACGCGCGAGCGGATCGCCGCAGCGATCGTGGGACCGTCGCCGTGGAGCCGGCGCGCGCCCGTGACGTCAAGGAACGCTTCGTCCAGTGACAGCGCCTCGACCAGCGGAGTGAACGAGTGGAAGATCGCCATGATCGCCTTGCTGACCTCCGCGTAGTGATCGTGGTCTCCACCGACGAACACCGCGTGCGGGCAGAGGCGTTGCGCCTGCACCGAGGACATCGCGGAGTGGATGCCGAACACCCGGGCCTCGTAGCTCGCAGCCGCGACCACACCTCGCGGTCCTGACGCGCCGACGACGACCGGTCGCCCTCGGAGCTCAGGATGCCGCCGTTGCTCGACCGACGCGTAGAACGCGTCCATGTCGACGTGCAGGATCGTGCGGTCGTCGCGCCCGCTCACGACTCGGCTCGGGTGATGACCAGCGCGCGTGGGTTGGTCCCGGCCACGTGGAACCCGTAGGGCCGGGTGTGCGCGTGGTCCCACCGCTCGACCAGCCACTCGCCGAGCGGCTCACACACCCACGGGTGGCCCCCGTCGACGAGACCTCCGCATGCGTCGACGTCGACGAAGCGCGCGTCGACCACGATGCCGTCGGGGTCGTCGACGTGCAGCTCGCCTTCGTACGCGAGCGCGAGGTGCGCCTCGACGCGCAACCGCCATCCCAGGTCGGGCGCCTCGCAGTGGACCTCGTAGACGGGTCCACCCCACGCGGTGACCCGCAAGCCCGTCTCCTCGCGCACCTCCCTCGTGAGGCCGTCGATCAGTGTCTCGCCTTCGTCGATCACCCCGCCCGGGGGGGTCCAGTCGTGGCTGCCGTTGCGGCGCCGGTTCCGCACGAGGAGCACGCCCTCGTCGCTCAGGATGAGCGCTCCGCCGACGACCCAGTCACGCATGCGGCCATCCTCGCGCAGCGCGCTGACAGCAAGTCAGCGGAGGCGCAGCCGCACCCGCCGGACCTCGTGATCCGGACCCTTGTCCAAGATGAGATCGGCTCTGGACCGGCTCGGGAGGATGTTGAGGCGCAGGTTGGGTCGGTTGATCGAGGCCCAGATGCTCTGCGCGGTGGACTGGAGCTCCGCGTCCGACAGCGCCGCGAAGTGACGGAAGAACGATGTCTCGTCGTTGAAGGCCGTCTCGCGCAGTGCGAAGAACCGCTCGACGTACCAGCGCTCGATGTCCGCCTCGTCGGCGTCGACGTACAACGAGAAGTCGAACCAGTCCGACACGAAGCGCGCTTCGTGTCCGGCGGCGACGCCGGTCTGGAGGACGTTCAACCCCTCGATGATCACGATGTCCGGTTGCCGGAGCACCTGCTCCTCACCCTCGACGATGTCGTAGACCACATGGGAGTAGACGGGCGCCCGCACCTCGGGCTCGCCGCGCTTCACCTCCTCGAGGAACCGGATCAGCCGCCGCACGTCGTAGCTCTCCGGAAAGCCCTTGCGATCCATGATGCCGCGCTCGTCGAGCACGCGGTTCGGGCGCAGGAAGCCGTCGGTGGTGACCAGATCGACGCGGGGATGATCCGGCCAGCGCGCGAGCAGCGCTTGAAGCACGCGGGCCGTCGTGCTCTTGCCAACTGCGACGCTGCCGCCGAGCCCGATGATGAACGGCACGCGCTGGACCGGTCGACCGAGGAACGTGTCGGTCGTCCGGACGAGCTCCTGCGTTGCCGCGACGCGCAGGTTCAGGAGGCGCGACAGCGGGAGGTAGACGTCGGTCACCTCGTCGAGGTCGAGGCGCTCGTTGAGGCCACGCAGCGCGGCGAGGTCCTGCGCGGCGAGCGAGAGCGGCGTGTTGTCCCGCAGCCGAGCCCATTCGACGCGGTCGAACGTGCGATAGCCGGGCCAGGCCTCGTCGGTCACGGGCCGTCACGCTATGGGGTCGCCCCAGGTCGCCCCAACCTGATGCCGGTCCCTACGCTGACTGGGGATGGACGAAGAGCGGCCTTCCGACTACACGCCCACCTCGCTGCCGCCGCTGGGAGCCCGCATCCTCGCGTTCGTGGCCATCCTCCTCGGTGGCCTCTTCGGGGGGCTCATCGGCTACGGCTACGCGGACCTCCAGTGCACCGGCGACTGCACGACCGTGACGGGTGGGTTCGGAGTGGTGGGTGCCGTGGTCGGCGCCGTCGGTGTGGGTGTGGTGGCCGTGCTCGCACTGCGGGCCATGGGCGAGTGGCGCACGATCCAGCACCGCGACCAGGAGGACTGACGGGGGTTCAGCCCGCGAAGCGGAGCCGGCGGAAGCCCTCGGCGTGCGCGAGCCCCGAACGTTGCCCCTCTTCGGCTGCGCGCCGCTCGAGCAGGCCGGCGACCACGTCGGGATCGCCACCCAGACGGCTCTCGTGGCATGCGACCGCCGCGACCTTGCGATCCAGCACGCTCGAGATGTCCACCCACGCGTCGGCCTCGAGCGTTCCCGAGAGCAGCACGAGACCCACCTGGTGTGCGGCTCCGGCATCGGGCACGTACAGCGGGCTCGCGGCAGGAACCAGCGAATCGAGCACCGCCCAGCCGAGCTCGCGGTGGTCGCGGTGGTTCACATAGCTCGCGCCGAAGAACACTGCGGTGGGGTCGGGCGCCACCACCACATCCGGACGGACGCGACGGATGATCGTCACGAGGTGCGCGCGCAGTGCCGCATCGTTCTCGAGCTCACCGTCGGGATGGCCCAGGTGCTCGACGTGCGCCACGCCGAGCACCTCCGCGGCGCGTGCCACCTCGTCGGCGCGGTGCGTCGCGAGGGCGTCTGGGTCCGTCGTGGGGTCCGCGCTCCCCTTCTCCCCGCGGTTCGCGACGACCAGGTGCACCTCCGAGCCCGCCGCCGCCCACCGCGCGAGCGTGCCACCGCAGCTCACCTCCGGGTCGTCCGGGTGCGCATAGATCGCGAGCGCTCGTCCAGGTGTCTGCGCCTCGATCACGGTGCGTCACCCAGCGCGATGACCGCGCGATCGATGTCCGCTTCGTCCACGTCGGCGTGGGTCACCATGCGCACCGCTGTGGCGCTGCTCGACAGGGCCAGCACACCGGCGCTCGCGAGATGTGCGACGAGCTGATCAGGCGCCGCGTGCTCCACGAGCACGATGTTGGTGTGCACCTCGGCCGGATCCACGGATCCTGGCCATCGAGCCTGCGCCGCCAGGGCGAGACGCTGCGCGCTGAGGTGGTCGTCGGCGAGGCGGCTCACCCGATCGAGCGCCACATGACCCGCCGCTGCGAGCACGCCGGCCTGCCGCATCATCCCGCCCAGCCGCTTGCGCTCGTCGCGTGCTCTCGCGATGAGCGCAGCAGGGCCCGCGAGCAGGGAGCCGATCGGCGCCCCGAGCCCCTTCGACAGGCAGCACGTGACCGTGGTGGCTCCGGCGGCTCGTGCCGCCACCGACGTGCCAGACGCGACCGCCGCGTTCCACAGGCGGGCGCCGTCGAGGTGCACGGGCAGATCGAGGTCGTACAGCGCCTGCAGACGTTCGATCGGCCACACGCGCCCGCCGACCTCGCCGTGCGTGTCTTCGACGAACACCGCCGAGGGTCGTGCCCAACCGTCGCGCTCGTCGAGCAACCAGCGCTCCACCTCGGCGGGGTCGATCGTGCCGTCGGCATCGTCGAGCGTGACGGTCTGGGAGGCCGCGTTCGGACCGGCGGCCGCCATCTCACGCACGACCAGGTGCTGGCGCCGGCCCGCGAACACGATCGTCCCCGGCCGGCCGAGCACCCGCAGGGCGATCTGGTTTGCCATCGTGCCCGAGGGCACGAACAGCGACGCCTCCTTGCCGACGAGCTCCGCGAATCGGTCCTGGAGCCGGTTGAGGGTGGGGTCGTCCCCGAAGCCGTCGTCGCCCACCTCCGCCGCAGCCATCGCCCGTCGCATGTCTGGCGTCGGTCGCGTGACCGTGTCGCTTCGGAGGTCGACTCGACCCTGGGGATCCGCCATGCGCTCGACCCTACGTGACCTAGGTTCGCGCCCGATGGAAGATCCGGTGGCGCTGCGCGTCCTCGCGGAAGCCGCCGCTCGCGAGGCGGGGGCGCTGCTCCTGGCCGGCATCGACGACGTGCGGACCAGCGTGCGGACCAAGTCCACCGGCACAGACCTGGTCTCGGAGATGGACCACGCGTCCGAGCGCTGCATCGTCGATCGCCTGCTCGGGTCCCGACCGGACGACGGACTGCTCGGCGAGGAGGGAACTGACATCGCCGGTACGAGCGGCGTGCGTTGGATCATCGACCCGCTCGACGGCACCACGAACTATCTCTACGGCCTCGCCGGCTTCGGTGTCTCCATCGCCGCGGAGCACGACGGCGCGGTGGTGGCAGGCGTGGTCCTCGATGTCGTCCGCGACGAGCTGTTCGCGGCCACGCTCGGCGGCGGCGCGACGCGCGACGGCCGAGCGATCACGTCGTCCGCTGCCACCGAGCTCGCGCTTGCGCTTCTCGCCACCGGCTTCTCCTACGACGCGACACAACGCGCCCGGCAGGCGACCGTGCTCGCGGAGGTGCTCCCGCGAGTGCGTGACATCCGGCGCTTCGGGGCGGCGGCGCTCGACCTCTGCGCGGTCGCCTGCGGTCGCGTCGACGCGTACTTCGAGCGCGGGCTCGCGCCGTGGGACCTCGCGGCCGGCGGTCTGATCGCGGCCGAGTCAGGCGCGGTCGTGACCGCCATCGAGGGTGGTCCAGCCAGAGCCGGATCCGTCGTGGCGGCGGCGCCGGGCATCGCGGCCGACCTCCTCGGGCTCCTCCTGGCGGCGGGAGCGGGCGACTCCTGAACGGTTCCTGACGCGACGGACCGAGACCCAGCGGAGGCACTTCCGGGGAATCGAGCGATCTGTAACGGTATTGCAACGGGACCGCCACCAGACCGTCCCGAACATCGTGCAGGCTGCCGCCATGCCCGTCGCCGCCCGACGAACGCCCGTGACCGTGCACGCCGACGCTGACGCCGTGGTCGTCGAGCTCTCCGACTGCCTCGACTCGCTCGTCGGTCGCGTCCTGATCGACGCCGTCACCTCCGCCGTGGCGAGTCGAGCGCAACGGGTCGACATCGACCTCCGTTCCCTCTCCTCCTGGTCGCTCGAGGGCGCTCGGGCCCTGGTCGAGTGCCGCACGATCTGTCGAGACCTACCCGACGGGCTGCACTACCGCACCGGACGCGGCCCCGGTCGCGACGCGCTTCTCGCCGCCTACGCCTGAGGAGGGACGGTGCCGCGGGCCCTTGTGCCGCGCCGACCCACGCGATGAGGCAGGCTGAAGGGGTGGGAACCCGCATCCTGGCCGTGGAGGACGACGAGCGAATCCGCACCGCGGTGAAGCTCGCGCTCGAAGACGAGGGCTGGACGGTGGCCGAGGCCGCCAACGGCGAGGACGCCCTCGCCCAGTTCCAGCAGCAACCCGCAGACGTCGTCCTGATCGACATCATGCTCCCGGACATCGACGGCTTCGAGGTGTGCCGAGCGATCCGCCGCAGCTCCGACGTACCCATCGTCATGGTCACCGCCCGCGACGACACGCATGACGTCGTGGCGGGTCTCGAGGCCGGCGCCGACGACTACCTCACCAAGCCGTTCGCACCGAAGGAGCTCTCGGCACGGATCCGGGCCCTCCTCCGACGAGCTCGCACCTCCGAGGTCAGCTCGCCACACCTCCGCTTCGGCGACCTGGAGATCGTCCCCGAGGAGGGGGTGGTGCGACGCAACGGTCGCGACGTGCACCTCACGAAGACGGAGTTCCGAGTGCTCGTCGAGCTCGCACAGAGCCCCGGCCGAGTCTTCAGCCGCGAGGTGCTTCTCGAGCGGATCTGGGAGCACGGGTACTTCGGTGATGGGCGACTCGTCGACGTCCACGTCCGTCGTCTGCGCACGAAGGTGGAAGCGGATCCTGCGAACCCGCGCCACGTCGTCACCGTCCGGGGGCTGGGCTACAAGCTCCAGGTCTGACGCCCGTTCGTCGTGCGCCTCCCCAAGCTCACTCGTCGACTCGGCCTCCGTGCCCGCATCACCCTCGCGTTCGCGATCGGCGCGCTGCTCCTGTCCGCGCTGCTGTCCGCGACGACGTGGGCCCTCACACGCGAGAACCTGCTGAACCAGCGTGAGAGCGCGGCCACGGTCGTCGTGTTCCAGAACGCGCGGATCGTGCAGACGCGCATCACCCCCGCGACCGACAAGCAGGCACTCGTCGGATCCCTGTCCACCCCACTCGGATCGCGCCCGATCCTCTACTACGACCAGGAGTTCGTGTCGCTCACCCCCGAGTTCGGGCAGGACGCGCTCCCCCAGCGCGTGCGCGACGACGTGCTCGCAGGTCGCGCCGTGCGGATGCGCTACGACCTCCGGGGCGAGATGCAGCTCGCCGTGGGGATCCCGATCCCGTCCGTGGATGCGGCGTACTTCGAGATCATCTCGCTGGGCGACCTCCAGTCGACCCTGGAAGCCCTCGGAGTGTCGCTGGTCGGCGCGTCCCTGCTCACGACGCTGGCCGGCGCTGCGCTCGGGGCGTGGGCCAGCCGGCGCGCACTGCGCCCCCTCACCGGAGTCTCGACCGCAGCCATGGAGCTGGCAGCGGGCCGCCTCGACACCCGGCTCGAGGCCAGCGAGGACCCCGACCTCCGGCCCATCTCCTCCTCGTTCAACGACATGGCCCAGACGCTGCAGGATCGGATCGAGCGAGACGGCCGCTTTGCATCCGACGTCAGCCATGAGCTCCGATCCCCGCTCATGACGCTCGCCGCGTCGATCGAGGTCATGAACAACCAGAGAGACGAGCTGCCGGATCGAGCGCGTGCCGCCCTCGACCTCATGGTCGCGGACATCGACCGGTTCCAGCAGCTCGTCGAGGACCTGCTGGAGATCTCGCGGTTCGACGCGGGCGTCGTGCACCTCGAGCTCGAGGAGGTCCATCTCGCGGAGCTGGTGATGCAGGCGGTCAGCCACTCCACGGAGAGCGACGTCCCCGTAGAGCTCGACGCTGAGCTCGCCGGCGTGGTCATCCAAGCGGACAAGCGCCGCATCGTCCGCGTGATCGCAAACCTCCTCGACAACGCGGCCAAGTACGGAGGCGGCGCCACGAGCGTGTCGCTGCGCGGCGTCGACGGCGCCGTGCAGATCGCGATCGAAGACCGCGGTCAGGGCGTTCCAGAGGACGATCGACAGCTGATCTTCGATCGGTTCTCCCGCGGGGCGATCGCGGGACGGCGCGGCGCCTCCGATGGCGTCGGCCTGGGCTTGGCGCTCGTCGCCGAGCACATCAACCTGCACGGGGGCCGCGTCTGGGTCGAGGGCCGCGGCGACGGTGACCCCGGCGCCCGCTTCGTGGTGCAGCTTCCCGTGGAGGAGACCGAATGACCGACGCCCGCACCACTGCCGCGCACCCGGTCGCGAGATGGCTGCTGCTGCTGGCGCTCCTCGCGATCGCAGCGGGGTGCGGGGTGCGTGCGGACTCCCGACCGCAGGAGATCAACGCCGCGGACCTGCCCGCCGACCTGCTCGATCCCAACCCGCCCACGAGCACCACCGCCCCAGGCGCCAACACCGCGGTCACCGTGTACATGCTGGTGCGCCAAGGTGACGTGACCCGCCTGGCACTCGTGTCGCGCGACGTCGCCGATGCGTCCCGCCCGGCCGACCGGATCAACGCGCTCCTCGCGCCGGCGACGCCTGACGAACAGGCGCTCGGGCTCATCACCTCGATCCCGACCGACACCGTGCTGCTCGACACCCAGCTCGTGCCCGAGAGCCGCGAGCTCGTCGTGGACCTCTCGGGCGCCCTGTTCGACGTGCAGGGCGAGGAGCTCGCGAACGCGTTCGCGCAGCTCGTGTGGACGGTGACCGAGCTCGATGCGGTGCGTCAGGTGCGGTTCAAGGTGGACGGTCGCGCGTACCGGGCCCCGAACGCCGAGGGCGTGGAGCAGCAAGGCGCGGTGACGCGGGGCGACTACAACGCCCTGGCGCCCGAGCCAGCCCGCTAGCCGCTCACTCGAAGAAGACCTGCGCCACCTCGTACAGCTCCGGATCGACCAGCTTCAGCTCGCCGACCGCAAGCGAGAGCGGCACTCGCACCACGGCGCCGCCGTGCAGCGCGACCATCGTCCCCCAGGCCGCGTCGTGCACGGCGTCGATCGCTGCAACACCGAAGCGCGTCGCGAGCACCCGGTCGAAGGCCGTGGGCGTGCCGCCCCGCTGCACGTGGCCGAGGGTGGTGACCCTGGTCTCGAAGCCCGTCCGCGCCTCGATCTGCTCAGCGAGCAGCGCGCCGATCCCGCCGAGCCGGACGTGGCCGAACGCGTCGACGTCACCCGAGACGACCTCCATGGTCCCTTCCTTCGGCGTCGCGCCCTCGGACACCACGATGATCGACGCGAGGCGCTTGCCCTCGACGTGGCGATGGCGGATCGCCTCGCACACACGATCGACGTCGAAGGGTCGCTCCGGGATGAGCGTCATCGTGGCGCCCCCCGCGATCCCCGCCCAGGCCGCGATGTGACCCGCGTGCCGGCCCATCACCTCGACCACCATCACTCGATCGTGGCTCTCTGCAGTGGTGTGCAGCCGATCGATCGCGTCGACACAGATCTGCACCGCCGTGTCGAAGCCGAACGTGAGGTCTGTCCCCGACAGGTCGTTGTCGATCGTCTTCGGAACACCGATCACGGCCACGCCCTCGTCGGCGAGCCGATGCGCCACGCCGAGCGTGTCCTCGCCGCCGATCGCGATGAGGGCGTCGATGCCGAGGTCCTCGAGCATGGAGCGCACTGCCGCAGGCCCACCCGACTCCTTGTAGGGGTTCGTGCGCGACGAGCCGAGCACCGTCCCGCCGCGGGGCAGCGTGCCGCGCATCGTCTCGACGCCCATGGGAACGCTCCGCCGCTCGAGCACGCCCTTCCAGCCGTCGAGGAACCCGACGAGCTCATCGCCGTAGAACCGCTCGCCCTTGCGGGCCACTGCCCGCATGACGGCGTTGAGGCCAGGGCAATCGCCACCTCCGGTGAGCATCGCGACGCGCATGGGCGCCCACGCTACCGATATCGTCGGCGCCCATGTCCGTCGTGATCGCCGTCGACGCCGGCACCACCGGCGTGCGGTCGTTCGCACTGGGCGAGGACGGCGCCGCGCGTGGCTTCGCGTACCGGGAGTTCACGCAGCACTTCCCGCGACCCGGCTGGGTCGAGCACGATCCCGTCGAGATCTGGGACGCGGTGCGCACGACGCTGTCGGAGCTCGCGTCGACCCTCGACGAACCGATCGCCGCGGTCGGGATCACGGATCAGCGCGAGACGGTGGTCGCCTGGGATCGACGTAGCGGCTCGCCGCTGCACCGAGCGATCGTGTGGCAAGACCGTCGCACGTCGCTCCGATGCGACGCGCTGCGCGAAGCCGGACGAGAACCGCTCGTGCGCGCCACGACCGGGCTGGTGCTCGATCCCTACTTCACCGCGACGAAGGCCGAGTGGCTCCTCACCGACGGCGGCGTCGCCGTCTCCGACGATCTCGCGATCGGCACGATCGACTCCTGGGTGCTCTGGAACCTCACGGGCGGACCCGAAGGCGGCGTGTTCGCCACCGAGCCGTCAAACGCGAGCCGCACGATGCTGTTCGACATCCGCACCCTCGCGTGGTCCGACGAGCTCCTCGACCTGTTCGGCATCCGAGAGGGCAACCTGCCGGAGGTCCGCCCTTCGAGCGGCCGCTTCGGGACGACCTCGCCCGGATGCGGCCTCCCTGCGGGCATCCCGGTGTCGGGGATCGCCGGCGATCAGCAGGCCGCGCTGTTCGGCCAGGCGTGCCTGTCGCCCGGGATGACGAAGAACACCTACGGCACTGGCAGCTTCGTGCTGATGCACGTCGGCTCGACCTGTCCCGATCCGGTCGACGGCTTGCTCACGACCGTCGGGTGGACGCTCGCGGACGGCACCCGGGCGTACGCGCTCGAGGGCGCGATCTTCGTGACGGGCGCGGCGGTGCAGTGGCTCCGAGACGGCCTCGGAGTGATCGGCTCAGCGGCCGAGATGGCCGAGCTCGCCGGGCGCGTGCCGGACACGAACGGGTGCGTCGTCGTCCCCGCGTTCACGGGCCTCGGCAGCCCGTGGTGGGACCCCTACGCCCGCGGCACCATCACCGGGATCACGCGCGGCACCACGGCAGCGCACCTCGCACGAGCCGTGCTCGAGTCCATCTCGATGCAGACCAAGGATGTCGTGGCCGCGATGAGCGCTGCCTCGGGTCATCCCGTCCTCACGCTCAAGGCCGACGGTGGCGCATCGGCCAACGACCTCCTCCTGCAGATGCAAGCCGACCACCTGCAGGTGCCCGTGTCGCGCCCGGTCATCCAGGAGACGACCGCGCTCGGCGCCGCCTACCTCGCGGGCCTCGCAGAAGGCGTGTGGAGCTCCGCGGATGACATCACCGCCAACTGGCAGCTCGACGCCACGTTCGAACCGCGGATGGACCCGTCAGACCTGCAGGCGCAGCACGAGCGCTGGTCAGCTGCGGTCGAGCGCTCGCGGGGCTGGGCTGCCGGCTGACCGACCGGGTTCGCTCAGCCGGCGCACGGATGGTTGGCGCGCGCCCGCTGTCGCATGATCTCGCGCAACCTCGTGTCCACGATCCGCGCCAAGGCCGACACCTGGCGCCGTTCACGGGCGCGGTACGCCGTGCCGTCGCGGCCGAGCACCAGCGCGAGCCCCGTGGAAGGCAGTGGCGACCAGACGATGTCGTCGGGGCCGCTCGCGGCCTCGGCGAGCCGTGCTGACTCCTGGCTGCCTGCGAGGAAGGCGAGCAGCCATGGGGTGGGCGGCAGCGTGCCCTCCGCGCTGAGCACCTCCGCGTCGTCGAGCGCCACCGCGGCCGTCCAGTCGGCGCCGATCACGCGCTTCGCGTGGGCGACGACGGCCTCGATGAGCTCGTCTCGATCAGTGGCTCCCACGAGGATGGCAGCGGTCTCGAGGGCGTCGAGTCGCGGGTCGTGCAGCGCGTCCGCGACTGGTCGGACCTCCTCGACGTCGACGCCGTCGACCTGCTGGACCTCGTGCACGAGGAGCTCCACGAGGGCGTCATCCGGCAGCTCCACCACGAGCTCGTCGATCGCTCGGCCCGCGCCGCGCTCGAGGATGTCGATCCCGACGATCTCGCCGCGCACCGCCCCGATGCGGCTCGCGACCTGGCCGAGCGCTCCTGGACGATCCGGCAGCCACATGCGCACCACGTAGGTCTCCATGGCGGGCACGGTACGGAGCCGACGTGAACGCCGTGTTACCCGGCATGCACGGCACGGAGAACTGTCGCCCCGAGCGTTCTTGACCGCCCAGTCAAGTGACCGTACGGTTCCGCGCGTGGCGCGACGACTGACCCAACGCGGCAAGGACCGTCGAGACCAGCTGATGGCCTACGCCACTGAGCGGTTCGCCGAGCAGGGCTACCACCCCACCTCCGTGTCGGAGATCGTGGCGGGCCTCGGGGTCGGCAAGGGCGTCTTCTACTGGTACTTCGACTCGAAGGAGCAGCTGTTCCTCGAGATCCTGAAGGAGGCGCAGACCGACCTGCGCCGCCGGCAGCAGCAGGCGATCGCCGACGAGGAGGACCCGGTGCGTCGCATCGAGCTCGGCCTGCGCGCGTCGATGGCCTGGTCCGAGGCGCACCGCGACCACAACAAGCTGATCCAGTTCGCGGCCACCGAGGCAGCCTTCGCGGCCGCGCTGCGCCGCGGGCAGGACATCGCCGTCGCCGACGTCGTGAAGCACGTGAAGGAGGCGATCGCACAAGGGCGCGTGCGTGACGCCGACCCCGACGTCATCGCCCACGCGATGGTCGGCGTCGCGAGCCACCTCACGCGCACCTTCATCTACGAGCGCGGCGAGCCCGCAGATGCGATCGCCGACGCCGCCGTGGCCTTCTGCCTCGAGGGGCTCCTCGGCGGCCTGTGATCAGCCGAGCTTGGTGAGCGCCTTCTTCAGGTTCCGCATCCCCTGAGAGATCCGCTGCTCGTTCTCGATCAGCGCGAAGCGGACGAAGTCGTCGCCGCCGGGGCCGAACCCGACCCCCGGCGAGGTGGCCACCTGCGCGTCGCGCACGAGCATCGATGCGAACTCGATCGAGCCCATCTCGCGGTACGGCTCGGGGATCGGAGCCCACGCGAACATCGTGCCCTTCGGGCGGCGCATCGCCCATCCCATCCGGTCGAGGCCTTCACAGAGCGCGTCACGCCGGCGCTGGTAGATGGCCCCGACCTCGCGGGGGAAGTCGACCGCCTCGTTGAGGGTGACGGTGGCGGCGATCTGGATCGGCTGGAACGCGCCGTAGTCGAGGTACGACTTGAGCTTCGCGAGCGCCTGCACCACGTCGCGGTTGCCCGCCAAGAAGGCCATGCGCCAGCCGGCCATCGAGAACGACTTCGTCATCGAGTACAGCTCGACAGCGCACTCCTTCGCCCCGTCGGCCTGCAGGATCGACGGTGGATCCCACCCGTCGAAGCCGAGCTCCGCGTAGGCGTTGTCGTGGACGACGATGACCTCCTTCTCCCGCGCGAAGTCGACGAGCTCCTGGAAGAAGTCGAGGTCGACGCAGGCGGTGGTGGGGTTGTGGGGGAACGAGCAGATGATCACCCGGGGCCGTGGCCACGAGTGCTCGAACACGTGACGGATCCGATCGAGGAACTGCCCGTCGTCGTTCACGTCGGTGGTCATCGGGACCTCGCGAACCGCAGCGCCCGCGAACAGTGGTCCCCAGATGTGGATCGGGTACGACGGCGACGGCACGATCGCCGCATCGCCCGGACCGAGCAGCACCCACATCAGGTGGCTGAAGCCCTCCTTCGCGCCGATCGTGGAGATGACCTCCGTGTCTGGATCGAGATCGACGTCGAAGCGGCGCTTGTACCGGTCGGCGACGGCTTGGCGCAGCTTGGGGATGCCGCGACTCGAGGAGTACCGGTGGTTGCGCGTGTTGTGCGCGGCCTCTGCGAGCTTGTCGACTGCGACGTCGGGCGAGGGCAGATCAGGGTTGCCGAACCCCAGGTCGATGACGTCGGCGCCGGCGCGACGTGCCTCGATCTTCAGCCCGTCGATGATCGTGAAGACGTAGGGGGGCATCCCGGTGATCCGGCGGAACTCCATCGGACCACGGTACTCCCGGGCTCTCGAGGCGCCGGAACTCGTTCCCGCCGCATGAGTGCGAAGATCGCGCGGTGAGCAACGTGATCGACGTCGTGGTGGAGATCCCGCGTGGGAGCCGGAACAAGTACGAGTACGACCACGAGCGGCACGTGATCCGCCTCGACCGGCGCCTGTTCACGGCCACGGCGTACCCCGCTGACTACGGGTTCATCCCCGAGACGCTCTCGGAGGATCACGACCCGCTCGATGCCCTCGTGCTGCTCGACGACCCCACCTTCCCTGGATGTTGGGTGGCAGCGCGCCCCGTGGGCGTGTTCTGGATGACCGACGACGCCGGCCCCGACGCGAAGATCATCTGCGTCCCGGCCGGGGACGCGCGGTGGAACCACGTGGTGGACCTGGAGGGACTTCCCGAGCACCTCACCGATGAGATCAGCCACTTCTTCGAGGTCTACAAGGCACTCGAACCCGACAAGCACTCCAGCGTGCGGGGCTGGGAGGGAGCGGACGCGGCGATGGGCGAGATCGAAGCCTGTCGTGTGCGCTACCACGCGACCCACGACTGAGGCTGGGCCTCAGGTCTGCCCGGCCGCGAGCACCGCGGCGCCGATGGCACCGGCGCTTCCCCCCAGCGCCGCGGCGACGATCGACAGCCGTGGACGCTGGTCGCCCGCCATCACGAGCACCTCGTAGCGAGCGCGCACCGCCGGCAGGTACAGATCCGCGTCGTCGACGAGCCCGCCTCCCAGCACCACCACCGCCGGGTCGAGGATGTTCACGAGGTTCGCGAGCCCGAGCGCGACCCAACCCGACCATTGCTCCAGCACCACGTGGGCTTCGGCATCACCGGCACGGACCGCACGCGTCACGTCCTCGCCGCGGATCGCTGCTGGCTCGGCCCCGCACGCCGCAAGCACCGCGCGCAGCCGTCCAGCGGCTGCTGCCTCCTGCGCGAAGCGCCCGAGGGCCTCGCCCGACGCGAGCTGCTCCCAGCAGCCGCGCTTCCCGCACGGGCACGGGGGGCCGTCGAGGTCCACGATCATGTGACCCGGCTCGCCCGCGAACCCGTTCGCGCCGCGCAGGAGCCGACCGCCGGTGATGATCCCCGCTCCGATGCCCGTCCCGAGCGTGACGACGACCGCCTCGTCGATGCCCATCGCGGCACCCGCTGCCTGCTCGGCAAGGGCGTGGCAGTTGGCGTCGTTGTCGACCGCGGACGGAACACCGGAGCGCTCGGACACCAGTGCGGCGAGTGGCAGGTCCTGGACGTGGCGCAGATGGGGACCCATGTGGAGCCGACCCGATTGGTCGACCAGACCCGGCACGCCGACGCCGATCGCGTCGGGTGCCTGCGGCCCAGGCGTGAGCGCCGCGATCAGCGTGACCAGCGTCTCGACCAGGCCCTCCCCGCCTTCGGGCGTCGGCACACGCGCCTCCGCGAGCACGTGCTCCGGGTCGGCGGGATCGAGGAGGACCCCGAGCACCTTCGTACCACCGACGTCGAGCCCGATCGTGAGCATCGGGGCATCATGCCCCGTGTCGAGCGCGGATCAGTAGCGAAGAAGCGCGCCGATGCGCCCCAGAACGTCGAGGTCGGCGTTCCCGACGCAGATCGCAACGGGCACTCCCTGCGTGAGGGCCTCTTCGATCGCATCCTCGACGACGTCGTCGACACGCGTCATGCGATGGCCGTTCGCGGGGTTCGTGGGGCCGACGGAGGCGAGCCATCCGGTCTTCGAGCAGCGCCACCCCGGCTGCGAGAAGCCCTTCGAGACGACGAGCCGCTCCACTCGATGCTCGTTCAGCGCGGTGAGCGTCGGCGCGAGGCCGACGACACCGCGACGACCGGTCGCAGCCGCCTCCTTGAGCCGCCCGACGAGCGCCGCCTCACGATCCCGATCGACGACGGCTTCGGTCTCCTCTGCAGCACGTCGCACCTCGTCGTGCGTCGCTGCCACGCTGACGTGAACCCGCCCGCAGAGCCGCTCACGAAGGTAGGGGTGCAGGGCGGACTCGAGCTCCCTCGCGATCGCGTCGGGAGCACCGATCGCGAGGTGGTGGAACCCGCGGACCTGCCACAGGTCGAAGGCTGCCCGAGCCGCGTTGCGCAGGTGCTGGTGCGCGAGCTCCTCGACGTGGTGCTCGGGTGTGCCACGCTCGCGCATCCCGCGTGCGTCGTAGTCGCGCGGCAGCTCGTCGATCATCTCGGTGCGCTCGACGAGACGGCCCAGCTCGAACACGAACAGGCGCGCCCGCTGGCGATCGGCGAGCAGCACGCCGATGGGCTCGCGCTCCTGGACCATCGACTCGAGCTGCCCGACCGCGGGTGCGTGGTTGATCACCACCCGCGAGCGCACCGGGACCGGCAGCTCGATGACCTCCCACAGGTCCGAGGCAGCACAGGCGAAGATCGCGAGCCCGCGCGTGGCGCTCCGGTCGAGACCCCCACGCACGAAGGCTTCGATCCGGCGGAGGTCGTCGTGGACCGATGCGTGCCCGTTCGCTCTCAGGCGCGCCTGTCGGAGCATGCCATCGAGCTCGTGCTCGAGGTCCTGATGGCGGACCAGGCGCCGACCGTCCACGTCGAGATAGCACGACGTGATCGGTGCGGCCTCTCCCCTGATCCCTGCGAGCTCACGGACGGCGGCTTCGGTGAGTACGGCCACTGCACCTCCAGATCGCGGGCGAGATGGGGCCGATCGTAGGCCCCTCGGCGGCGGCCCGCTGACGAGCGGATCAGGCCGGGGCCGGGCTGACGACAGCCGCCCGCGCGGGACCCGCATCGGCGGCCCAAGCGGCTGCGACCGGGTCCTCCGAGACGAGGATCACCTGCACCGCCTCGGCCATCCGCTCGAGCCGGCCCAGCAGGTGCGTGACCTCCCGGGTCCCGAGCCCCCGGAGTGCGTCGTCGAGGAGGATCGGCAGCGAACCGGCCACCGAGACCGCCCGTTGTGATGCCAGGCGCGCCAGGAGATACCACTCCAGCTCGTCCGCGTGGCTCGCGCTCCCGGTCCCCTTGGCAGCGACGATGTCCTGGAGGCGCTCGATCTCGACTGCCGTCGCCCGTCCCTCCGCATCGAGCAGGTCGAGGGCGCGGTCCGCGCGCTCCTCGTCGGCGATCGCCGCCTCATGGGCGAGGACCGCCTCCTCGATCGCCGCATCGAGCGCCTCGAGGTGGACGGTCGGGCCGGGAAGGGTCCCGATCGCGTGGTCGATCTCGGCGAGCGCCTCTTCGGCGTGCCGAAGGTCGCGCTGGAGCGCCCGACGCCGCTCCTCAAGGGCCGTCTCCGCGAGCACCGCAGCCGCAAGGTCCCGGTCGAGGTCGGCCGCTGCCGTGCGCGCCGTGGCTTCCATCTCGGTCGCGGTGGCGAGGTCGGCGACCAGTGATGCGCGGTGCACCGCGAGACGGTCCCGATCCGCGACACACCGCTCGGCTTCCGCGAGCGCCTCGCGCAACGGGAGAAGCACGGTGTCGCGATCGACCGGCACCGCGCCTGGAGCGTCGGGCGACACCTCGAGCGCCGCATCATCGGGCTCCTCGCCGGCGACCTCACGGAGGAGTGCCGCGTGCGCGGATTCAACCGCGGCCTGCTCCTGGAGGAGCGCCTTGCGCCTGTCGTCGACGAGGGTGACCTCCGCAAGCCACGACTCCGCGATCAGCACGAGCTCGTCGCGCTCGAGTCGCTCCTCTGAGATCGCCAGCCCCATCTGCTCGAGTGCCGACTCGAGGATGTCCTGCGCCTCCTTCTCGGACACCGCCGGGAGACGCAACGCCCGCAGCGCGGGCTGGGGCGGGCCACTCGCCGGCACGGTGTCGAGCATCGCCCGCGCTCGCTCGAGCAGCAGACGTCGACGGTCGAGCGTCGCTGCGCGCGCCAGCGCCGTGCCGGTCTCCCGTTCGAGACGCGTCCACTCCCGCTCGGCCGTCGCAAGCTCGGTTCTCGCGGCGACGACCGCCGCTTCAGCCTCGGCGCTCGGGGTGAAGAGCGAGTACCCCATCACGTAGGCCGCATATGACGAGAAGCCCAGCTCGTCGAGGACCTCCTGCTCGGCCACGCGCAGCTCCGCCACTCGGCTGCGCGCGCGAGCGCGCGCGAAGCGACCGTCCGCCTTGTCGATCGCGTCGGAGAGCTCCGCGTGGACGGCTTCGAGGCGAGCGACGTCCTCCGCCTGGAGCACGGGCGTCCGCACGGCCTGCTCGGCCTCGAGCAGCGTCTGGCGCGCGTCGTCGAGACGGCTCCGCGCTGCCGCGAGCAGGCCTGCCTCGCCGGCCGACGCCCACGGCTGCGGACCGAGCTCTGCCTCGAGCGCGTCGAGCTCGTCCGCGAGCGCGAGAGCTTCCGAGGAGGCGATCGCCCGCGGCGCGGGTTGATCGCCGCGAAGGCGGTCGAGCGCGTGGGCGACCGCCTCGTGCTCGACAGGA
>JBQTHC010000005.1:0-2092 GCA_052390255.1 Microthrixaceae bacterium | reverse complement strand
GCGCCGCGATCCTCCACCACCACGACCCGCCATGGCAGCGTGCTGCGTTCGCCGACGTCACCGAGCTGCCGCCGACCGACTCCGAGTGGCGACACGTGACGATCAACCGTCTCACCGAGCGCGAGATGCGCGACCGGGGCATCGAGGCCACCACGATCTACAACGGCTTCGACGTCGACACGCCGCAGGGGAACCGCGCCGCGACGCGACGGTCCCTCGGGATCGCCGAGGACGAGCGGCTGGTGCTCCACCCCGTGCGCGCGATCCCGCGCAAGGACGTGCCGGCGGCCGTCCGGCTCGCCGAAGCGCTCGGAGCCACCTACTGGCTCGCCGGGCCTGCCGAGGACGGGTACGACGACGAGCTCGCGCGCGTCCTCACGGGCGCACGGTGCCGCGTTGTGCACGCGCCACCGCCCGGCTCGATGGCCGACGCGTACGCGGCCTCGGATGTGGTCGCGTTCCCGTCGACGTGGGAGGGCTTCGGCAACCCGCCGATCGAAGCGGCGATCCAACGGCGGCCCGTGGCCGTCGGTCCGTACCCGATCGCCGCGGAGATCGCCGCCCTCGGCTTCCGCTGGTTCGACCCGACGGCGCCCGAGGTGCTCGCTGCGTTCCTCGACGCTCCCGACGAATCGCTCCACGACACGAACGCTGCGCTCGCGCGCGCCCACTTCGGGCTCGACCGGCTGGCCGCGGACCTGCGTCGACTCGTGCATGAGGCAGGCTGGTCGCATGAGCGATGACGCGCCCGCGGACCCCGTGCGGGCGCGGCGCGCCCGCATCCAGCGCCTCGTCGAGGTGGGCCAACGGCTCGGGTACTCACTGTTCGGGATCGCCGTGGTCGCGTTCGTCATCGGGTTCTTCGCGGGGTTCGACGGGGTCACCGGACCGCTGGTCATCGCGTCGATCGTCATCGGCTCGCTCGTCCTCGCCCCCGCGATCGTGTTCGGCTACGCGGTGAAGGCGGCAGAGCGCGAGGACCGCCAGCGCGGCCTCTGACCCGTCAGGTTTGCCGTGCCCGGAGTCGAGTGGCACGCTCGATCACCACCGTTATCCGATCGAGGGGGAACCACATGGTCACCGCAGCAGTCCTGCACGGCGTCGAGCAGGACCTCCAGGTCCACGAGGACGTCAAGATCGCGCCGCCCGGGCCCGGCGAGGCCAAGGTCAAGATCGTCGCGTCCGGTGTGTGCCATTCCGACCTCTCGGTGCAGAACGGCACGATCCCGCTGCCCCCGCCGATCGTGCTCGGCCACGAGGGCGCCGGCATCGTGGAGGAGGTCGGCGAGGGCGTCACCAGCGTGAAGCCAGGCGACCACGTCGTGCTGTCGTTCGTGCCCGAATGCGGCTCCTGCTACTACTGCGACCGCGGGCAGGGCTTCCTCTGCGAGAAGAGCGGGATGGCCGCCGCTGGCGGCATGCTCGACGGCTCCACCCGCCTCTCCCTCGGCGGCGAGCCGCTGCGGCAGATGGCGATGTGCGGCACGTTCGGCAACTACGCGATCGTCCCGGAGATCTCACTCGTGAAGATCGATGACGACGTCGACCTCCGCTACGCGGCGCTCATCGGCTGCGGCGTGCTCACCGGCGTCGGTGCCGCGCTCAACACCGCCAGCATCCGCCCGGGTGACACCGTGGCCGTGATCGGCTGCGGCGGCGTCGGCCTCAACGTGATCCAGGGCGCCAAGATCGCCGGCGCGACGAAGATCATCGCGATCGACATGTTCGAGTCGAAGCTCAAGATGGCCGAGCAGTTCGGCGCGACCGACCTCGTCAAGGCCGACGACGGCGACCCCGTCGCGAACGTGATGGGCCTGAGCGGCGGCCGCGGCGCAGACGTGTCCTTCGAGGTGATCGGGCTCGGTGCGACGATCGAGCAGGCGATCAACATGACCCGCAACGGTGGCGAGGCGATCCTCGTCGGCGTGCCGCGCATGGACGTGATGCTGAACCTCAACGCCGCGTTCACGTTCCTGTACCTGGCGAAGACCGTGAAGGGCTGCTGGTACGGCTCCTCGAACGTGCACGAGGACGTGCCCAAGCTGATCAAGCTGTACAAGGACGGCAAGCTCAAGCTGGAGGAGCTGGTCTC
>JBQTHC010000004.1:0-43897 GCA_052390255.1 Microthrixaceae bacterium | reverse complement strand
TCGGGCCTGGCCCCGCAGCACGAACGCGGTCAGCACGACGACCACGACCACGACTCCAGCGGTCACCCAGGTGCCGTCCGCAGGCACGCTGCAGAACTCGCCGCGCGGGCCGTCGACGTGACCGGCGCCGAAGCTGCCGCTCAGATCCTGCGCGATCCGGTTGGCGAGGTGCCCGCGGTCGCAGACCACGGCTGCGCTCGGGCCGCCGAGCAGCACGCCGAGCGCGAGCGCAGCCCCGAGGGCGGGCCCGATCAGCGCGTAGGCGACTCGACGGATCACCGGTCGCGCGGCAGGGTCATGCGCGACGCCGCCGGGTCGTGGAGGTCGAGGTCCAGGTCACCCTGGTCGAGCCCGTCCGCGTCGGCGACCGCGACGACCTCAACCTTGGGGCGCTCGCCGTAGATCGCCTGCTCGAGGCCGAGCATCGCGGCGCCGAGCACGACGCCCCCGGCGGTCGCGCTGGCCCTCGTCAACGGGTGGGCCCGACCGGTCTCAGGGTCCGGCGGCGCGCTCATCAACCACGCACGCCACTGCTCCTCCGTCCAATCCCCAGCATCTCGGGGCGGCTCGTGATGTGCGGCGGACACGGGACCAGGCTACGACGCAGCGTCGACCCACGAGCGATCACCGCTCCGACCCGAGTGGGCCCAGGCCGCGAGGTCCTCAGGCACGAGTGAGGCGACGCGCTCCGCGTAGCGCCGACGGTTGGCGTCGTCGAGCACGTCTCGCCACTGGCCGCTGGTGCCGCGGTGGAAGAACGATGCGTCGTCACGCCAGATCCGCTGGGTCGCGACCGGCGCGAGATGGCTCGCACGCTCCTTCATCCGGTCGAACGCCGCGGCCGCCGCGAGCTCCTCGATGCGTGCGTCGGTCACCTCGATCGCGAGCGCGTCGGCGAGTCGACGCATCTCCGCAGGCAGGTCGGCGCTGAGGTCGCTGAAGTGCAGGAGCAGGACGTTGTCTGCGTCGCGACGGTCCCAGAACGTTCCCATGTGGTGGAGCACGCCGGGAAGCGACTCGTGGTTCGCGGCGCCGTCTGCCGGCTCTGCCCACCGCCAGAACTGCTCCGTGGGGTCATCGACCGGCGGGTCGGGTGGTGGCCCGAGCTCGGCGATGTCGTCGAGCCCGACCGCATCGGCGCGCGCGGCGAGGAACACCTCCACGTCGAGGTTCGCCATGTGGTTCTGCCACGAGAGCGACACGTCACGCGGGTCACGTCCCACGCACAGGTACGTCACGCGGTCGTCGTCCGGCAGTCCGTCGAGCGGCGTGTGCGTCTTGATGAAGCGGCGGTGCGACTGGGCAGCGAGGTGCTCGAACACGACCTCCTTCGGACGAAGCTGCATGTCGAGCCAGGGCGACAGCTCGGTGAGCGGCAGCGGGAGGTCGTCGGTGTCGAAGATCAGGAGCGCGCAGAGCATCTGCGTCCAGGTCGTCCCGCACTTCGACGGCGTGCTGATGATGACGTCGTCGGCGCGGAGCTCGAACCCGTCCCATCGGTCGCTGTCCGCCACGAACGATCGATACCGCGTGCGGTCCCCCACGACTGGCTCCTCTCCGCCGCTCACCAACGAGCGATCACGTCGTCCGCGAACCGTCTGATCCCGTCGAGCTTTCCCGAGAGATCCGCGTCGGCGCCCGCGTAGAAGTACCACGGCATCGTCACGAGGTGCGTCACGCCGGCCTCGGCCACTCGTCGGTAGCCATCGAGGTCCCACGCGTCCTTCACCGACCCGTACACCGCGAAGGGCGCTTCCTCTCGCCCGTACTCGGTGCGATACCCGTGGAGGCGGCGGCAGATCTCGGCGAGCTCGTCGATCGTGTGCAGGTCGCTCACCCAGCCGTCGTGGCGGGCGGCGCGTCGGAGCGCGGCGTCGGAGACGCCGCCCACGATGATCGGCACGTGTGCGCTCGGCGCGGGGAGCATCTCGAGCAGCGGCACGTCGAAGTGCTCGCCATGGTGCTCGACGACCTCGCCGGTCCAGAGCTTCGCGAGCACCTCGAGCATCTCGTCGGCCCGCTTGCCACGCCGACCGAAGGGCGTGCCCATGAGGTCGAACTCCTCCTCCATCCAGCCCATGCCGATCCCGAGCTCGACCCGGTTCCCGGAGAGGACAGCGGCCGTGCCGACCTGCTTCGCGACGTGCACGGGGGTGCGCGCCGGGAGGATGTAGACGGTGGTGAGGAAGCGGAGCCGCGTGGTGACTGCAGCGAGGTGACCGATGGTGACCCACGGATCGGGCCATGGCGTCCCCATCTCCCACCGGCGGGTCCCGTCCTTCGTGTACGGGTAGGTCGAGCGGGTCTCCACCGGGTTGATGAGGTGGTCGGACACGGTGAGGGTGCTCCAGCCGTGCTCGTCGCCAGTGGTCGCCAACGCCACGAGCTCCTCGGGCGCCGAGAACGTCGCCGAGTAGCAGAACTGCAGCGCGTGGTCCGTGCTCATGAGTGCGTCGCGCCGTCGATGCGCACCTCGGCACCGATGACGTGCGAGGCGTCGTCGGAACCGAGATAGGCGATCGCGGCCGCGACCACCGCGGGCTGCGCCATGCCGACGGGCGACATGATGCGGTGCAGCAGCTTGCCGTCGGCCCCGGCGGGGAGGTGGAACGCGTCGGTGATGGGCGTCTCGATCGATCCAGGGCACACCGCGTTCACTCGCACGCCTTGCTTCGCGTACTCCACCGCGAGCGTCTTGGAGAGCGCGAGGACGCCACCCTTGGACGAGGCGTAGGCGGCTGCCCATGGATGCCCGAACAGGGCAGACGTGGACGCCACGTTCACGATCGCGCCGCCGCCGTCGAGCAGTGCGGGAAGCGCTGCCCGGCAGCACCGGAACGTGCCGGTGAGGTTCACCGCGAGGATGCGCTCCCACGCGTCCATGTCGGCCTCGTGGCTGTGCTCGAAGCGCAGGATGCCCGCGGCGTTCACGAGCAGGTCGAGGCGCCCGTCGAGCGCCAGCGCCGCCTCGACCGCGGCCGGGGCGAACGCAGGATCGGTCACGTCGCCGGTGAGCGTGGTGATCGAGCCCACGGGCGCGGCCGCCGCCGTCGCTGCCAGGCCCTCGCCCGAGAGGTCGACGCCGAGCACCGTGGCGCCTTCGGCGACGAGGCGCAGCGAGGTGGCCTGCCCGATCCCCGAGGCCGCCCCTGTCACGATCGCCACGCGCCCCTCATACCGGTCCATCGCGGGAGACTAACCAACGTCTGTGAACTGTCACGTCCGCAGGGCGGACGTGACAGTTCACAGACGTTGATCACTCGCGCCAGAAGCGCACGATGGTCGACTGGCTCGCGGTGGCGAGCAGCGTGCCGTCGTCGGCCCACAGGTGCACGTCACCGTGACCGAACCCGTTGCGCACCGCGTGGATGCGGATGTCGAGCAGCACCCACTCCGTCGGCACCAGTCGGCCCACCCGTAGGGTGTTGTCGAGGCTGTTCCCGCCAGCACGGGCGCCGAGCGCTTGCCCGATCCCGAACGGCACGTAGTCGCCGAGGATCGCGAGCGTCGCCGCGGACATCTCGAGCACCTCGGGGATGCGGGCCCAGAGCGCGGAGCGGCCGCCGGGCATGCCCTCGCCCGGCAGCGCCATGAAGTCGCGGGCCGAGGCGAGCCTGGTGTCGAGGCGGTCCATGATCGACTCCGCACCAGGGAACCGAGGCATGCGCGGGCCGCACTGGTCCGGCGGCGGGACCTCGGGTCGCTCCGCCCACTGACCGTCGACCTCCATGGGCCGCTCGCCGAGCGCCGCGTTGACCGTGAGGATCTCGCGGTCGCCGACGTGGCCGACCGCTCGAGCCTGCGTGACCTGGCGACCGGCCACTGCGATCGTCACGTCGATGTCCATGATCGATGGTGGGTTCGCGTACGACAGGTACTGCGCGGTGGCCCACACCACCGGTCGGCCCGAGGTCGCCTCCAGCGCAGCGATCGCAGCGCCGAGCCCGCACCCGCCGAAGAGGAACTGGTGGCCGGTCGAGATCCCGGGTGTCACCGGCAGCACCCAGCGCATCGGGTTGTGCGTGGGCTCGAGGCCGAGCCAGGCAGTGGCATCCACGGCGGCGAACCTACCCGGCAGGCACGACCGCCCCGCGCGGTGAAAGATTGCCCGCATGACTGACACTCCGTGGCTCGGCGATGCCTGCTCCCTGGTCGACGCGTTCCGCTCCGGCGAGCGCTCACCCGCCGAAGAGCTGGAGCTCGTGCTCGGCGCGATCGAGCGGAGCTCGCTCAACGCGCTGTCCTTCGTCGCCACCGACGAAGCACGCCGGCGCGTCGCCGATGCCGACGTCACGAAGCCCTTCGGGGGCATCCCCGTCGGCGTGAAGGAGCTCGACAACGTGGCGGGCTGGCCGAACACGGAGGCGTCGCTCGTGTTCAAGGACCGCATCGGGACCTACACCTCCACCAAGCTCACGCGCCTCGTCGACGACGGCGGCGCCCTCCTCGTCGGCCAGACGACGGCGAGCGAGTTCGGTGGACTGAACGTCAGCACCACGCGCCTCAACGGCACGACCCACAACCCGTGGCAGCACGGCCGCACCGCCGGCGGGTCCTCGGGCGGCTCTGCCGCGGCCGTGGCGGGCGGTGTGGTGCCACTTGCGACCGGCGGCGACGGCGGAGGCTCGATCCGCATCCCCGCGGCGTTCAACGGGCTCGTCGGCATGAAGGGCACGGCAGGGAGGATCCCGCGCGGCCCGCGCACGATGATCTCGCCGCTCACGGTCGTCACCGGGTGCCTCTCTCGCTCGGTCCGCGACGTCGCCCGGTTCTACGACGTGTGCTCCGGTCATGATCGGCGCGACCCCTACAGCCTCCCCAAGGTGGAGGGCTGGGAGCGCGACCTCGGGACCCACGACCTCAAGGGCAAGCGCGCGGTCATCGCGCCGACCCTGGGCTCGGCGGTCGTGCGACCCGAGGTGCAGGCATCGGTGCGCGAGGCCGCCGAGGCGCTCGCGCGTGACGCGGGCCTCGTCCTCGTCGATGTGCCGGTGACGCTCCCCGGACTCGGCCTCGAGTGGGCGCTCACGAACCTCGCGACCCTCAGAGCCGACCTGCTCGACCTGTGGCCGGGCTGCGCCGACCTGTTGTCGAAGCAGATGGCGTTCGGCCTGGAGTTCGCCGACAAGACGATGAACCTCGAGACCGCGGCCAAGGCGGAGCTCGCCCGCATCCACGCGAACGAGACCATGGCGGACCTCTTCGACGAGGTCGACTTCGTGATCTCCGCCACGAACCCCGATGTGGCCTATCCCGCCGAGGTGCAGATGAACACGCGAGTCGGCGACGAGAAGGTCGGGCCGGAGAACAACGGCGCGCTCACGATTCCTGCCAACATCTGCGGCAACCCGGCCATCTCGATCCCCGTTGGGCCAGTGGACGGACTCCCGGTCGGGATGCAGATCATGGGCAGGCACCACGAGGACGCGCTGCTCCTCGACCTCGCCCTCACCGTCGAGCGCACCTGCCCGTGGCCGCTCGTCGCCCCCGGGGCGCCCATCTGATCCTCGCGACGCTCTGACCAGGGCGTTCGCGACGTGTGACGAACGTCAACCCGGCACACCGGCATCTCTGTCACACCCCGTGAGTTGACTTGGATGCATGGCACGTCAGCTCACCCTCCTCGAGGTCCCGCCGTCCTGGCGTCTCGACGACGCCACCCGTGAGGCGGGCCGTCAGGGCATCGCGGCCGCTCGAGCATCCCTCCGCGCCGCCATGTCCGCCCGCCCCGAACGCCCCACCCGCGAGCAGCGGTCCGCCGCCTGACCGTCGGCACCGCTACCGTCACCGTCCCATGGGGATCCTTGCGTGGTGCATCGTCGGTCTGATCGCTGGTGGCCTGGCCAGACGAGCGGTCGGCGCACCCAAGCGTGGCTGCCTCGGCACGATCGCGATCGGGGTGCTGGGCGCATTGTTCGCGGGGGCGGTCGCGCGCTTCGTGACCGGCGACCCCATCTCCACCTTCGACGAGCTCGATCTCGGCTCGATCTTCGTGGCCTTCGTCGGTGCGGCGGCTCTCCTCCTCGTCCTCGAGGCCGCCAGCGGCGGTCGACGCCGCTGATGCTCTCCAGCGGCGTCGGCGGATAGGTTGCCCGCATGACCGATGTCGTGATCGTCGAAGCCGTCCGCACCGCCGTTGGCCGCCGAGGCGGCGGCCTGTCGTCGATGCACCCTGCCGATCTCCTCGCGGCCGCGCAGCGAGCCGTCGTGGAGCGCTCCGGGATCGAGCCCGCGGCGGTCGGTCAGGTCGTCACCGGTTGCGTGAGCCAAGTCGGCGAGCAGGCCTTCAACATCGGCCGCACCGCCTGGCTGGCGGCAGGGCTGCCGCTGACCGTCGCCAACACGACCGTCGACACCCAGTGCGGGTCCTCCCAGCAAGCCACCAACCTCTCCACCGCCCTCGTCGCGGGCGGCGTGGTCGACGTCGCCGTCGCCAGCGGCGTCGAGGTGATGAGCCGAGTGCCGATCGGCTCGAGCGGTCGCAAGGACCTCGGGCTCGGCATCCCGATCCCGAAGAGCTACTTCCCGCAGTACGAGATGACCTCGCAGTTCGAGGGCGCGGAGCGGATCGCCGACAAGTGGGGCATCAGCCGCGCCGACACCGACGCCTTCGGGCTCCGCTCCCAGGCGCTCGCGGCGCAGGCATGGGCCGAGGACCGCTTCGGCACGCAGATCGTGCCCGTCGAGGCGCCCGACCTCGACGAGGAGGGCAAGCCCAGCGGGACCACCCACACCGTGGCGCGCGACGAGGGCCTGCGGGAGACGTCGCTCGACAAGCTCGCGGAGCTGAAGCCCGTCGCCCGGCCCGATGGCGTCCACACCGCAGGCTCGTCATCCCAGATCTCCGATGGTGCCGCTGCCGTTCTGATGATGACGGCAGACCGAGCGGCCGAGCTCGGGTTGCGCCCGCGCGCACGCATCGTCGACACGTGCCTGGTCGGCGTCGACCCGGTGCTGATGCTCACCGGCCCCATCGACGCCACCCAGCGCCTCTTCGAACGCACTGGGCTCGGGGTCGATGACATCGACGTGTGCGAGATCAACGAGGCCTTCGCGTCGGTCGTCCTCGCGTGGCAGAAGGAGCTCGGCTTCTCCGCCGAGCAGACCAACCCGAACGGCGGCGCGATCGCGCTCGGGCACCCGCTCGGCGCCACGGGTGCCGTGCTGCTCACCAAGGCGCTGCACGAGCTCGAGCGCACCGGGGGTCGCTACGGCCTCGTGTCGATGTGCTGCGGCGGTGGCATCGGGACCGGCACCATCATCGAGCGCCTGTAGCCACGCCGGAGCCTCTCGCCGGCGCGCCGGCCATCGATCCACCATCACCACGGAGGGACCGTGCGCCTGCTCCGGATCGTCGCCATCGCTCCGGTCCTCGCCGCGTGCTCGCTCGCGGACCGGGCCACGGACACCTCCAGCGAGCACGGGTCGGCCACGGTCACGCATCCAATCGACGGGGACACGATCGAGGTGCGCGTCGGCGGCACGACCGAGCGCGTGCGCCTGATCGGGATCGACACGCCCGAGTCGGGCGCGCGCGACCGACCGATCGAGTGCTACGGCGTCGAGGCGAAGGACCGGATGGCTGCGCTGCTCCCGCCCGGCACCGCGGTACGTCTCGAGCGCGATGTCGAGGCGCGCGACAAGTACGGCCGGCTGCTCGCCTACGTGTTTCGCGCCGACGACGGCGTCCACGTCAACCTGCTGCTCGTCGAAGAGGGGTTCGCGGAGGCCAGGCCCTTCGCGCCGAACGTGACCCGACAGGCCGAGCTCGACCGCGCGGAGCGCGACGCCCGCGCGGCCAACCGCGGTCTCTGGCCGGTCTGCGGCGGCACCGACCTGCCGGTCGGGGGGCCGCCCGGATGAGCCGACAGCCGATAGCGTCAGCCGGGTGACGACGCTTGCCGAGCGGCTCGGGTACCGGCCCGAGGAGCGCGTGCTGATCATCAACTGCGACGATCTCGGCTCGTGCCACGCGGCGAACCTCGGCGTGTACGACGCCCTGCGCGACGGAGTCGCCACGAGCGCGACGCTCATGGTGCCCTGCCCCTGGGCCCGCGACGCGGCATCGCGCTATCGCGGCGACGACGTCGGCGTGCACCTGACGCTCAACGCGGAGCACGACCGCTACCGATGGGGCCCCATCACCCATGCGCCCTCGCTCCTCGACGGCGACGGCGGCTTTCCGCGCACCGTGGGCGACGTGTGGGACCACGCCGACCTCGACGAGGTGCGCCGTGAGCTCCGTGCGCAGATCGAGCGGGCCATCCTCTGGGGCTTCGACGTGAGCCACCTCGACAGCCACATGGGCACGCTGCAGCTGCGCCCGGAGTTCTTCGACGTGTACCTCGACCTCGCCGTCGAGTTCGCGCTTCCGGTGCGCCTCTCCGGTGCCTCCAGCGAGCGATCGATCGGCTTCCCGTTCCGACGGTTGGCTGCCGAGGAGGGGATCCTCTTCCCGGACCACTTCGTGCACGTACGAGGGGTCGGATCTCGCAGCACGATCGAGAAGGTGATCGGCGAGCTCCGACCCGGCGTCACCGAGGTCTACGTGCATCCCGCGGTCGACACGCCCGAGCTGCGAGACGTCGCAGGTGACTGGTCCGCCCGCGTCGACGACCACCACCTGGTCACCGGCGACGAGACGCTTCGCGGCGCGCTCGACCGCGCGGGCGTGCACCGCGTCGGCTACCGGTCGATTCGCGACCTCCAGCGGGCGGGTTGATGCACCGAAGACTCGCGAGCGCTGCGCTGCTCGTCGCGCTCCTGGCAGGCTGCGTCGACTCCAAGCCCAGCTCGCCCACAGCAGAAGATCTCCACAAGATCGACGTGTCGCCCGACCACACCATCACCGTCGACGAGCGTGGCTTCACGCCACGCGCACTCCGCGTGCGCAGCGGCGATGTCGTTCTGCTGGTCAACCGCGGCACCGGACTGCACTCGTTCACCGCCGACGAGCGGTTCGACACCGGTCGTCTGCACCCCGGTGACGAGGCCACCCTCGTGCTCACCGAGCCGGGTGAGATCGACTACCGCGACCTCGAGGCGCCGGAGCATCGCGCCACCGTCACCGTGGTCAGGTGACGTCAGCAGACACGCGCACCCCAGCGAACAGATCCGACTCAGGCGCCTCGATCGCCACCGAGCTCGTCGCGAGGATGTAGTCGTCGTAGGGGTGGACCGAGGTGGCCACCTCCCGGGGCAGCCCGAACCAGAACGGGGAGGCGGGGTCGATCTGCGTCGCGTGCGCGAGCAGCGCATCCAACCGCACCTCCGCGAAGCCCTCGATGTCGATCATCGTGGTGATGCGATCGTCCTGCCACGGCCGCTCGAACCACTCGGGGCTGTACGGGGACTCGAGGTCGAGCTCGAGGAACTTCGCGTGCATCAGCTCGATCCGGCGCCTCGACCAGACGGAGTAGTACACCTTCGCCACCTGCCACGGTTCACCGGCATCCGGGTACCACGCGGCATCGCCAGCGCGCTCGACGGCGGGACCGGTGATCTCATGGACACGGAGGTGATCCGGGTGCGGGTACCCACCCTGCTCGTCGCCGTAGGTGAGCACCACCTGGGGCCTCGTGCGACGGATCACCGCGACGAGTCGGCCGACGGCCTCGTCGAGATCGGCGTTCGCGAAGCAGTCGGGGTGCTTGTTGGCTTCGCTGTCAGGCATGCCCGAGTCGCGATAGCCGAGCATCACCACTTCGTCGTAGCCGATGATGGCGGCCGCAGCGTCGAGCTCGCGGCGCCGCACTGCCGCCAGGTCGGCCCGCACCTCCTCCCGATCCATCGCCGGGTTGAGGATGTCGCCCGCCTCACCTCCGGTGCAGCACACGAGGGCCGTGTGCACGCCCTCGGCGTGGTACTTCGCGACCGTGCCCGCGCCCTTGGACGACTCGTCGTCAGGGTGGGCGTGGACCGACAAGAGGCTGAGCGGCGCGGCCATCGGCTCACCCTATCGACGCTCAGAACCGGATCGGCGTGGCCTCACTAGCCTGCGGGCATGACCGAGCTGCGCGCCCACGAAGCCGTCAACCAGTACTTCAGCCAGGCGGCGTCGATCATCGACCTCGACGCGGAGCTGCATGCGGTGCTCACGATGGCGTACCGCGAGCTCACCGTGCAGGTGCCGGTGCGTCTCGATGACGGCGACCTGATCGTGGTGCGCGGATACCGCGTGCAGCACAACGGAGCACGAGGCCCGTACAAGGGCGGGATCCGCTACCACCCGACCGCTGACCTCGACGAGGTGCGAGCGCTCGCGTCGCTCATGACCTGGAAGACCGCATTGCTCGACCTGCCCTTCGGTGGCGCGAAGGGCGGTGTGCAGGTGGACCCGACCGGCATGAGCCAGAACGAGCTGCAGCGGCTCACCCGCCGGTTCACGAACGGCATCCACCACATCCTCGGCGTGTACCGAGACATCCCCGCACCCGACGTGAACACCAACGCCCAGACCATGGCCTGGATGATGGACGCCTTCTCGTCGAGCCACGGCTACAGCCCCGCGATCGTGACGGGCAAGCCGCTGCACCTCGGTGGCGCGCCAGGGCGTGAGGCGGCGACCGGTCGCGGGTGCGTGTACGTCCTCGACGCGCACCTCGTGCACCACGGCATCGACCTCACCACCCAGCGGGTCGCGATCCAGGGCTTCGGGAACGTGGGCTCGTGGATCGCCCGCGAGATCTACGACCGCGGCGGGAAGGTGATCGCAGTCAGCGATGTGCACGGCGCACTCGTCGACCCCGACGGCGTCGACGTGCCAGGACTCGTCGCGCTCGTGGGCAGTGGCGGCTCCGTGGTCGAAGCGACCAGGGGCGAGGTCACGACCAACCAGGCGCTCCTCGAGCTCGACTGCGACGTGCTCGTCCCCGCGGCGCTCGGCGAGGTCATCACGCAGGCCAACGCCGAGCACATCAAGGCGCCGCTCGTGGTGGAGGCGGCCAACTACCCCGTGACGCCGAGCGCCGACAAGATCCTGCGCGACCTCGGCACCACGGTGATCCCCGACGTGCTCGCGAACGCGGGCGGCGTGACCGGCTCGTACTTCGAGTGGACCCAGAACATCCAGCAGCTCGCCTGGAAGGAGGAGCGCTTCAACGCAGAGCTCCTCGAGCGGATGCAAGGGGCGTACCACTTCACGCGCGCCTTCGCCGAGGAGCGGACCGTCTCCCTCCGCGAAGCCGCGTACGCGATCGGGATCCAGCGCGTCGCGGACGCCGTGCGACTTCGCGGCTACATCTAGGCTCGGTCGCCGCGACCGGCGCCCGCGGGGCGCAGCGGCGCGAGCGTGTGCTCGCCGGTGTCGTCGTCTTCCGTGAGGTGCCAGCCGCACCGCCGAGCGAGCATCGGGTGTCCTTCGTCGGGTCCCGACGCGATGAGCTCGTCGCCAGCCTCCAGGCGAACATGCCCGCGCGGGCGATAGAGGTAGCGCCCACCACGCTGCACCGCGAGCACATGGAAGCCAGGCTCGATGTCGAGCTGCAAGGTCGACAGGCTCGTGCCGTCGGCTTCGGAACCCACCGCCACGGGCACGCGCACCACGACCTCGTCGGAGTCGCCGAGCGCGATCGACAGGATCGGGTGGAGCTCCTCCTTCTCCTCGATCAGCCACACCATCTGCTGCGCGGCATCACCGAGATCCTCCGCCGCCTGCGAGAGGTGGAGCAGCCCGCGCAGCGGCGCCGGGTCGATGCGGTCGTTGCCGGCGCGCAGGACCCACAGCTCGAGTCGGTCCTTCATGTCGTCGAGGCGGTCCTCGAGGTGTCGGACCTCCGCGGCGAGCCCCTGGTCGCGGAGCACGAGCGCTGAGTAGGCGAGACCGACAGCGACCTCGGAGATGTTCTTCATCTCCACGAGCACGTCGACGGCACGGTCGAGGTCCGACAGCGTGCCGTCTTCTGGCGGAACCGGCGGCTCCCAGTAGGGCGCGGCGGCAAGCTCGCGCAGCCGCGGGATGCCGGCGGGCGAGCCGCGCAGGAAGATCACGTCGCCCGGCAAGCAGATCGCGTCGCCATCGACGTCCGTGATCCAGTCGCGCTCGCGGCGGATCGCGACGACCCGCATGCCCGTCTGCACGGGCAGCTCGAGCGCCGCGAGCGGGCGACGTGCGAGGTGGCTTCCCTCGCGGATCCGCACCCGGTGCGAGACCTCCTCCGCGTTCGACAGGTCGGCAACCAGCTCTCGTGGGATCCCGAGCCGGTGCGTCACGATCCGTGCGATGTCGACGGCGGCGTTGCCGATGCGCTCGATGGAGCTCACGACCTGGAGGACCGACGCCATCGCCTCGGCCTCCTTCGGGTGACGCGCAGCGAGCACGGACACGGCGCGCATCTCGTGCACGAGGTCGGACATGCGATCCTCGAGCTCGTCGACCTCCTCGGCCATGTCCGGGTCGCCGAAGTACAGCGCGGCGTAGGCGAGGTCGACCATCAGCTCGGAGAGGTCCTTGGCCTCCGCGAGCATCGCCCGGAGGTTGCGCGGTCTGGCATCCATGTGAGTTCCAGAAGGATAGGCGCCGCGCGCCCGAGGGTGGCATTGAACCCGCGTCACCGTGATCCACACTGTGCGCATGCCCGTCCGGAGGTTCAAGACGCTCCTGCTCGCCGTCGCCCTCGCGTCTGCCGCGGCCGCCTGCTCGTCCGCCGACGGCCGCACGCTCCCGCTCCCGAACCCGAGGAACACCACCACCTCGGTGAGCGCACCGGTCGTGGGCCAACCCTCCGAGGATCGGGCGTCGGAGATCTTCACGCTCGAGAGCCCGGCGTTCGCACAGCTGGCGCCGATCCCGCCGCGTCACACCTGCTCGGGTGTTGGCGTCTCCCCGCCCCTGACCTGGGCCTCCACCCCACCCGAGGCGGTGGAGCTGGCGATCGTGGTGCGCGATCGGTCCGCTGGCGGGTTCGTCCACTGGACGGTGACGGGGATCGACCCCGCGGTCCAGGGCATCGGCGAGGGCGGCCTCCCCGAGGGGGCGTACGAGGCGCGCAACGACGGCGACACCGTCGGCTGGTTCGCGCCCTGCCCACCGGTGGGCAGCACGCACACCTACCTGTTCTCGATCCACGCGCTCACGGCGCCGATCAAGCTCGGGGCGACGCTCACTCCCGCCGCAGCGGCCGCTGCCGTGGAGCGAGCGTCCGCGAGCCACGCCGAGCTGATCGGCACCGTGGAGCGCTGATGCCGTCAGCGCGGATCGCCGTCAGCCAGGCGTGAGCACGACCGCGAGCTGTCGGCTCTGCGCGAGGAGGAGGCCATCGGCGGACCACACCTCGCCGTCCTCCTCGAGATAGCCGTCCGCGACCACGGACGTGCGGAAGCGCACGAGCGACCACCCCGGCACGCCGGGTGGCGCGTGCCGGAAGTGGATGGTGAGGTCGACGGTCGGAACGCCGGTGGGGCCCCCGAGACGTGCGAACACCGCCGGCGGCCACGCATCGGTCAGCGCCGCGACGAGCACCTCGTCGACGGGATCATCGTCGGCCGTGCGGATCCACCCTCCGGTGACCGCCTCCTCGCCTTCTTCGAACGGCCGAGACCCGAGCGCCGGACGCTGCTCGTAGCGGCCTCGGATCGGGATCTCCACCCGCGGGTTCGCCTGCGCCGGCGCAAGTGCATCGGGGCCCTCGACCCGAGGCGCCTGCTGGTCGTCGATCGACGGTGCGACTCGATCGACGCCGAGCGCCGCGATCGCGATGATGCAGTCGCGACCGTCCTGACGCAGCCGCGCGGACGACGTCGTCAGGCCACGCCCTGCCCGCTCCGTGACCACGTGCACCTCGCACGCACCCTCCACGGGTGGCCGTAGGAAGTGCAGGGTGATGGAGCGAGGTCGGCGCGCGGGATCGTCGACCTCCGCGATGATCGCTCGCAGCACGATGGCCGCGAGGTAGCCACCGTTGGGGCCACGCTCGATCCACCACCCGCGGTCGATGCGCGCCGCGTACGTGCCCTCGCCGACCGGCTCGACCGCGGTGTCCCGCAGGAAGCGACTCACGTCGGCAACCTAGCGGGGTGGCTCGTGACTACCGTGACGCCGTGAGACGGTTCCGGCCACGACCAGTGGGAGCGGATCGTGCATCCGCGTGAACGAGTGCGCATCGTGACGGAGACCGCTCGCGCGGTGCTCGAAGCGCGGCTCGACGCACCCACGGCCGCACGCACGCTTGCCCTGCAGCAGGAGCAGATCGTCACACGGCTGCGCAGCGATCGCATCGACGTGACGCAGGCCGAAGCCGACACGGTCGCGCTCACGCTTCGACGCCTGGCGGAGCAGGTCACCGACCGGGCGGAGTCGCTCGCCGACCCAGAGGCGAGCAACGAGATGGCGCGGATCCTCGGGGAGCTGGCGCAGGCGCTGCGCTAGCTGTCAGCTGCGCCGTCGCCCGCGGCGACCTCTTCGACCTCGTCGACCTCGATGACGTCGCTGGCCCCCGAAGCAGCCGCGATCGCCTCGGCCTTTCGCACCTGGTACATGGCGACGCCCATCGCGAGCACGACCGGCAGGAAGAGCATGAGGAGGCCCTGCGTGAGGACCGCTCCGAGCAGCGTTGCGTAGAGGGCTCGGTTCACCGTCTTGGCCGATGACCGCTTCCGCACCGCCTGGAAGCCCAGCCCCGCGCCAGCAAGCGGGAGCAGGATCGACAGGGAGAACGGCCAGAGCGCCTTCGCGACCGTCTCCTTGGAGCGGTCGGGCGCCCAGCTGTCGACGGACGCAGCGACCTCCTTCGCGGTGTCGTCCGGATGCGCTGCCACAGCTCGCGCCGCGGAGATGGACCAGTCGGCCGCGAGGGTCTCCGCCGTGTACACATCGCCGCGCGCGTCGACCGGGTAGCGGAGCGCGACGGTGCAGAGCATCACCGCTGCGGCCGCAGCCAGCAGCGCAGACATCGCGGCGCGGTAGCCCGGGGGCTGATCGGCGCGCAACGCCGCACCACGGGCGCGCGCCGACTGGCGTGGGGTGGCAGTCGACGACGCACCTCGGCCAGCGCCGCCGCCCCGGAGGCGCGAGAGCAGCGAGCCGCCGCTCGAACCCGCCGAACGGCTCGCCGAGGGGCCCCGGACAGGCGTGGCGGACGGTGCGGCGTTGGCGTTCAGGACCCGTTCGGCTCGCGCGGCGCGCTGGCTGCGATTCTGGGCCGCCCGCTTCTGCTTCGACGGTCGCTGCGGTGACATGCCCCCACGCTAAGACCCGGCCTCGCGTCAGCGGAAGTCGCGACTCTTGGTCGGCGCGGCGAGCGGGAGCGGTCTGAGGTGGTCGGCGATGACGTTGGTGACGCCCTCGGACCGTTCGAGTCGACCGCGCACGAGCAGTGCAGGCGAGCTGCGAGCCACCTTGCGGTGCGCCGCCCAGCACCCCTTCGACACCACCACGTTGATGAGGCCCGTCTCGTCCTCCAGGTTCACGAAGAGCGTGCCGCCGGCGGTCGCGGGGCGCTGACGGTGCGTGACGACCCCTCCCACCAGCACCCGGGTGCCGGCCTCGACGCCGGCAAGCCCGGTGGCGGTGACGACGCCGAGGCTCTCGAGGTGTGCCCGCACGAAGCGAGTCGGGTGACCCTCGGGGCTCACCCCGGTGGCCCACAGGTCGGCGCGCGCCATCTCGTCGCCGGTCATGGGCGGCAGCGGCGGCGCGTCCGTGCCGGTGACGATGCCGGGCAGGCGGTCTGGTCCGCTCTGCGCCACCGCGCCGGCAGCCCACAGTGCCGCGCGACGCGGCGTCCCGAAGCAGTCGAAGGCCCCGCTGGTGGCCAGTGCCTCGAGCTGCGGAAGCGACAAGCGCACTCGTCGGGCCAGGTCCTCGGCGTCGGCGTAGGGACGTCCGGCCGCGATCTCGGCTGCCAGGTCGTCGCCGATCCCCCGCACGTAGCCCAGCCCCAGCCGCACCGCCGGCCCGTCGCGCCCCCACGTCTCGGGGTGGGCTCCGCGCGTGGCCGGGCCCCAGCCGCAGATGGTCTCCAACGTGGCGACGTCGGCCGACGCGTTGAGGTCAGGGGTGCGCACCTCCACGCCGTGACGTCGAGCGTCCTGCACGAGCGTGTGCGGCGAGTAGAAGCCCATCGGCTGCGCGTTGAGCAGCGCGGCGCAGAACGCGGCCGGGTACCAGCGCTTCAGCCAGGCCGACGCGTAGACGAGGTAGGCGAAGCTCACCGAGTGGCTCTCGGGGAAGCCGTAGCTGGCGAAGGCGGCCAGCTTCTCCCAGATGATCTCGATGACGTCCGGCTCGACGCCCCGCTCCCCCGCGCCGTCGGCGAAGCGCTGGTGCAGCCGCTCCATGCGCTCGCGACTGCGCTTGGAGCCCATGGCCTGGCGGAGCTGGTCGGCCTCGCCGGGGCTGAAGCCGCCCACGTCGATGGCCATCTGCATGAGCTGCTCCTGGAACAGCGGGATGCCGAGCGTCTTCTTGAGCGACGGCTCGAGCAGCGGGTGCAGGTAGGTGACGGGCTCCTTGCCGTTGCGCCGACGGATGTACGGGTGCACGGAGCCACCCTGGATCGGGCCGGGGCGGATGAGCGCCACCTCCACGACGAGGTCGTAGAAGGTGCGCGGCCGCAAGCGGGGCAGGGTGGCCATCTGCGCTCGGCTCTCCACCTGGAACACGCCCACCGAGTCGGCCCGGCAGAGCATGTCGTACACCTCGTCGTCCTGCGGGATGGTGGCGAGGTCGACGTCGACGCCGTGCACCTCGCGCACGAGGTCGATGCAGCCGTGGAGCACCTCGAGCATCCCGAGGCCGAGCAGGTCGAACTTCACGAGCCCGATGGCGGCGCAGTCGTCCTTGTCCCACTGGAGCACCGAACGATCCGCCATGCGGGCCCACTCCACCGGGCACACCTCCACGATCGGCCGGTCGCAGATCACCATGCCCCCGGAGTGGATGCCGAGATGACGGGGCGCGTGCTCGAGCTCGGCGGCCAGCTCGAGCACATCGGCGGGGATGTCCTTGTCGCGCTCCTGCTGCGCGGCGGTGACGGCCACCCCGCCCCACGCGTCGGCCTGCTTCGACCAGGCGTCCTGCTGGCCGGGCGCGTAGCCGAGCGCCTTGGCCACATCCCGGATCGACGACTTGGCGCGGTAGGTGATCACGTTGGCCACCTGCGCGGCGTGGCGGCGACCATGCTTCGCGTAGACGTACTGGATGGCCTCCTCCCGGCGCCCCGACTCGATGTCGATGTCGATGTCGGGCGGGCCGTCGCGCTCGGGTGACAGGAACCGCTCGAAGAGCAGGCCGAGGGCCACCGCATCGGCGTTGGTGATGCCGAGCGCGTAGCAGACCGCGCTGTTGGCGGCGCTGCCCCGACCCTGGCAGTAGATGTTGGAGCGACGGCAGAAGTCGACGATGTCCCACACCACGAGGACGTACCCGGGGAAGCCGAGCTGCTCGATCAGCGCCAGCTCGTGCTCGATCTGTGCTGCTGGCGTTCCCCGGCCACGCAGGCCGATCGTGGCCGCCCGTACGTGAGGCGGGTGCTCCGGCAGGTCGATGCCATACCGTCGTCTCGTGCCCTCGACGGTGAGGCGGCGCAAGTAGGCCATCTCGCTGAGGCCGTCGGGGCACGGGAACGGCGGCAGCTGCGGGGCGACGAGCTGCAGGTCGAACGCGCAGTCCCGACCCAGCTCGGCGGCTCGCTCCACCGCGCCAGGCCAGCGGGCGAAGCGGCGTGCCTGCTCGTCGCCCGAGCGCAGGTGCGCGCCCGCGCAGGCGGGCAGCCAGCCGTCGAGCTCGTCGAGGCTGCGCCGCGCGCGCACGGCCGCCATCGCCGTGGCGAGCTTGCGGCGCGCAGGATGCGCGTAGTGGGCGTTCGTGGTGGCGACCACGTCGACACCAGCCCGGATCGCGAGCTGGGCCAGCGCGTCGTTGCGGTGCGAGTCGAGCGGATCGCCGTGGTCGCACAGCTCGACGGCCACGTTCGCCCGGCCGAAGGTGGCGACCAGCGCGTCGAGCTCGCGAGCTGCGGCCGTGGGGCCATGACGCTCCAGCGCCGCGGGCACGGTGCCCTTGCGACAACCGGTGAGGACCAGCCAGTGGTCGCCGTGCACCTCCTCCCAGGCGATGCCGTCGTAGATCGGCTTGCCCTTCTCCGCCCCGGCCAGCTGCGCGGCGCTGATCGTGGAAGCGAGGCGGGCATAGCCGTCGGGGTCGCGGGCCAGGACGAGCAGGTGCGTGCCCTCCGGGTCGGGCATGCCGTTCTGGGGCTTGGTGAGCCCGAGCGACAGCTCGGCGCCGAACACCGTGGGCACGCCCACTGCTCTGGCCGCCTCGGCGAAGCGCACCACGCCGTAGAAGCCGTCGTGGTCGGTGAGCGCCAGCGCTTCGAGGCCGAGGCGCGCGGCCTCCTCGGCCAGCTCCTCGGGGTGGCTGGCCCCGTCGAGGAAGCTGAACGTGGAGTGGCAGTGCAGCTCGGCATACGGCGTTGCGTTGATCCGCCTCGGCAGGACCAGCGGCGGAACGTACGCGGATCGCACCGGCGACCACGCCGGGCTGTCGCCACCGTTGGCCCCCGGGGGCACGCTCGACGGTCGCCGGGCGCGGCCCGAGAGCGTCCGCTCCAGCTCCCGCCACGACACATCCGGGTTGTTGAACCCCACCGAGGTAGGATCGAACACTTGTTCGCTCTCGTCAAGCGGGACCCAGATCCGGGTAGACCAGACCCATGGAGACGCACGTACGCCACGACGAAGACCGCTCCCGGTACGAGCTGGTGCTCGACGGCGAGGTCGTCGGCGTCGCCGAGTACTACCTCAACGGCGACGTGCTCGTCTTCCCCTACACGCAGATCGAGGTGGCCCACCGGGGCAACGGCCTCGGCGCGATCCTGGTCCGGGCGGCCATGGACGACGTCCGGACCACGGGCAGACAGGTGGTGCCGATCTGCTGGTACGTGCGCGACTTCCTCGACACCAACGCCGACTACGCCGACCTGCGCGCCGCCTAACCTCTCGCTCGGTCGCGACTGCAGGGGGACAACGGCATGCCATACATCGAGGGGCGCCTCGTGCACGACGCCGACGCCCACGTCATGGAGCTGCCGACCTGGCTGGTGGACCACGCCGACCCGGGCGTGCGGGACAGGCTGCGACCGAACGTGGAGATGGGCCTCGCGCCTGGTGAGGCCGAAGCGATCTCCCAGGCGCTCGCCCGCCACGCGGACGCCGAGTTCCGCGCGCGCGACGCGGCCGAGATCATGACGCGCAAGAACTTCAAGGCCACCGGTGGGACCATCGCCGCCGATCGTCCCCTCGCCCTCGACCTGCTCGGCGTGGCCAGCCAGCTCGTGTTCAACACGTTCAACAACGGCAACCTGCTCCGCCTCGAGCGCAACGGCGACCTCGACCTCGCGTACGGCGCGGCGCGCGCCCACAACCGCGGCATGGTCGAGTTCTGCTCGGTCGACCCGCGCCTGCTCCCGACCTGCTACGTGCCCTTGGCCGACTTCGACCGGTCCGCCGCGATGGCCCGCGAGGCCATCGAGATGGGCGCCGCAGCGCTCCTCGTGCCGAGCGGCTGCCCGAACGACCACTCCCCGAGCCACATCGGCCTCGACCCGGTGTGGCGGCAGGCCGAGGAGGCAGGCATCCCGATCGTGCTCCACGTCGGGGGCGGTGGGCAGCTGCTGCACCCGAAGTACTTCGTCAATGGCGGCGCCTACGTACCCGACTTCCACGGCGGCGACGAGAACTTCCGCTCGGTCGACTACATGGCCATCCCCGGACCACCCGCGCAGACGCTCGCAACGATGATCTTCGACGGCGTGCTCGAGCGTCACCCCGCGCTGAAGATCGGCGTGATCGAGCAAGGCGCGATCTGGCTGCCGAGCTGGATGCGGCAGATGGAGTCGGCCTTCGATGCCTTCCTGAAGCACGAGCAGCGGCTGCAGGACCTGTCGCTTCGGCCGAGCGAGTTCGTCCGCCGGCAGGTGAAGGCCACGCCGTACCCGACCGAGGACGTCGGCTGGATCGTGGAGCAGGCCGGAGCCGAGGTCGTGCTGTTCTCCACCGACTTCCCGCACGTCGAGGGCGGACGCCGGCCCTTCGAGCGCTTCGAGGCCAGCCTCGGCGATGCGCCCGAGTCGGTGCGCCAGGCGTTCTACTGCGACAACTTCGTCGAGATGATGGGCACAGCCATCAGCAACCAACGTCTGTGAACCCTGGCGGCCGGTATCCGGACGTGGGGGTTCACAGACGTTGGTTGGTGTCAGTCGTAGGTGGCATCGACGCGCCAGCGGCCATGTTCGAGCACGACGAGGCGGGCCTGACCATCAGCGGCGACGAGCTGGAGTCGGGCGCGGCGCCGACTCGTGGCGCTGTCCCACCATCTCTCCTCGAGCGGCCACGGGCCGGCCCAGTCGACGACATCGGTCCACGATGCCCCCGCGATCGACAGGCGCGCGGGCGCTGCTGACAGCACACCACGACCGCTGACCCGCACCGGTTCGCCGTCCGCACCGACCACCTCGACGACGAGTGGATCGCCGTGGACCCGCGCCGGTGCGGGCGCCGGCAGCCGCCCCGGCCATGGACCGAGCACGCGATCGCGATGCACGCCCTCGCGCTCGACGGTGAGGTCGACGGCCTCTGCCTCCACCAGCGCGATCTGCGTGCCCGGGTCGCGGCTGCCCCGCCACTCGGGCACCACCACCGAACCGATTCCGAGCAGCCCCTGCACGCGTGCCACCGCACGGCTGGCGCGATCGGAGGTGGCAGCGTCGCTCCCCCAGAACCCGAGCTGGCGGCCACCAGCGGCCACGACCTCATCCGGCGTGAGCCACAGGCGACTGATCCCAGCGGTGGGGCGATGTCGAGCCGACTGCTGCAGCCACCCGTCGAGCTGCCAGCGGAGGCGGTCGGCGATGGCTGCCGCCGTGAGCGCGCCCTCGGCCCGCCAGACCCGCTCGAGCTGCTCGCCGTGCTCGGTCTCGGCGCCGATCACCACACGCGTGCACGCTGAACCGCGCGCCCACAGCCGGTCATGCAGCTCGGTGGCCATGCCCCGCGCGACGAAGGCAGCGGGGGCCACGGAGTCGACCGGTGGGTCCAGCTCCATGCTCACGGTGAGATCTTCGGGTGGCGGGCCGAGCGCAGGGGGACGCTCGTCGAGCCCTCGGGCCAACCGATGCGCTGCGGCTCCTTCTCGCCCGAAGCGTGCGAGCACATCCGGTGCAGGCAGCGCAGCCAGTGCCCCGAGCGTGCGCAGACCGAGGCGCGTGAGGACCTCGACCAGCTCGGCCCGGTCGAGCGCGACCATCGGGAGCGGCGCGAGGAAGGCCGGTGTGCCACCGGCCACGACGACGTTCGTGGGACGAGCGCGGCGCGCCGCCAACGTGGCGGCAAAGGAGCCGTCCGCGACCCCCACTCGTACCTCCCCTGCAGGCAGTGCAGCGGTCACGACGGCATGCACCCGTTCGACCAGCGCCTCGTCGCCACCGAAGAACCGCGAGGGGCCGAGCGTCGGGAAGCTCACCTGGCCGGGACGGGCGATCTCGATCCGGGGGGTCACCGCGTCGAGGGTGGCGACGACGGGCTCGAAGGCACGGGCGTCGCGCGCGGGGTCATCGTCGAGCACCACCAGCGACGGGCAGCGTGCCTGTGCTTCGCGGCGGCGCTGGTGGACGAGGACGTCGTGCTCGCGCGCCGCGCGCGAGCAGGCAACAACGCGGTTGGCGCGGAACACGGCTGCAGGAACGTCGAGTGGCACACCCGCGGCGACGATGGGCCAGTCGGTGCAGCGCACCACCAGCATGCGCGCCGCGGCCACGTCAGCTCACGGCACGCAACGGGGTGACGGAAGCGTCAGGCAGCGCGCCGCGCACGGTGGTCGACGCCACGACCTCGACGCTTCCACCGACTGCTGGCAGCCAGAGGTCGGCCGTGCACGGCTGGGCTGCCTCGCCGCGACCACGGCGCAGCACCCGCACCTTGCGCGCACGAAGGTGGCCGTGGCCTCCGTCGAGACCCTCCCATCGGGCGTGGGTGACCTCCAGCGCGAGGTCGGCGCCTTCGGGCCACCCTGGACCGAGCTGCACGAGCACCGACCCGCGCTCGCGTGCACGGGCCACCAGACGCCGCGCGTCAGCCGGGCGCACACCGCCTCGACCTGGGTGGAGGACGACGAGGTCGAAGCCATCGATCAGCGCGGCCAGCACCCCTCCCCAGCCCTCGCGCTGAGGTGCGGCAACGAGCACCAGCCGTTCGAGGGCGACGCCGAGCTCGTCGGCCGCCACCAGACCCAGCGACGCCAACCCCACGGCTGCCACCCAGGAGCCGTTGCGAGACGCCTCTGCCACGAGCGCCATCGCGAGCGAGGTGGCTCCGCCCACACCGGGTGCAGCCGAGATCGACACCGTCGCCCCCCGCCGCAGACCTGCACCAGGCAACAGGTCCTCGAGCGCCTCCAGGACGGGGAGCCGCTGGTCGCGCGCCAGGATCGCCGGCCGCACCTGCTCAGCCAGCGTGCTCAGCTCGCTCCCGACCACCGTGCTCCGCACCTCCCCAGCATCGAACACACGTTCGCTACTGTCAAGAGCGCCCGCTCCCCGTGCCCCATGCCCCATCTATGGTTCACGGCGTGAACGGGGGGGCGGGAGGCTGGTCGTACGTGCGCGCCATCGATGGCCTTCGCGGCGTCGCCGTGATCGCCGTGCTGGCCTTCCACGGTGGCGTGCCCGGGGCGTCTGGCGGCTTCCTCGGCGTGTCGCTGTTCTTCACGCTGTCGGGCTACCTCATCACCCAGCTCCTGCTGCGCGAGCACGAGACGAGCGGGCGCATCTCACTTCGGTCGTTCTGGGGACGGCGGGTGCGGCGCCTCGCTCCGGCAGCGCTCGTGACCCTGCTTGCGATCGGGCTCCTCATCGGCCTGACCGACCTGTTCCCGGGCGCCTCCGTACCTGGCGATCTCGCGGCCGCCGCCACCAACGTCGCCAACTGGCGGTTTGCCGTCGCCCAGACGAGCTACCAGGACCTGTTCACGGCCGGACCAAGCCCGGTTCTGCACTTCTGGTCGCTCGCGATCGAGGAGCAGTTCTACGTGCTGTTCCCGCTGCTCGTTGCGATGGTGCTCGCCCGCCTCGGTCGATCCCGCCTCCCACTGGTGCTCGGCGCGCTCACCGCTGTCGGAGTCATCGCATCCGCTGTCTCCTCGGCCGACTTCGCGTACTACAGCACGCTGTCGCGTGCTCCCGAGCTCCTCGTCGGCGCGCTCCTCGCCCTCGTCCTCCCCATCGAGCGGAGCCTTGCTCCGGCGGTGGCCCGTACCATCGCCGTCGCGGGGACCCTGGGCGCACTCGGGCTGCTGTCGCTCGTCGCCACGACCACCGTCGACGACGACTGGCTCCACGCAGGTGGCCTCCCTGCGATCTCGCTCCTGTCCGCCGCCATCATCGCCGCGACCCTCGTGACGGGACCGGTTCGCCGAGCGACGTCGTGGGCGCCAGTGGTCGCGATCGGACGGATCAGCTACGGGATCTACGTGTACCACTGGCCGCTGTTCCTTCTGTTGTCAGCGGAGCGGATCGGCTTCGGCGGTCCACCCCTGTTCGCGCTTCGAATCCTCGCGACTGGCATCGCCGCTTCTGCATCGGCCCGGTTGCTCGAGAACCCCGTCCGGCGAGGCCATCTCCTCCCACGCGTGCGCGTCGGGTCCACGGTGTTCGCCGGCACGCTCGCTGCTGTCCTCGTGCTCGCCCTGATCGCGACCCCAACCGCCGCGCCAGTCATCGTCCCGGAGGATGCATCGCTCACATCCCTCGCATCGTTCAATCGCGCTCCCGAGCGTCCACTGGTCGATGTCCTGGTCGTCGGCTCGGTTCCGGCGCTGACCGATTGGGTGAGAGACGCGGCACCGCCAGAGCTCGATGTGCGCGTCCGATCCACCGCACAAGCGGGCTGCCCGCTGCTGCTCCCGGATCGCACGGAGGGCGGATGCCGCTCCTTTGACGATCGTGCACGACCAGCGCGGGCTCGAACGCGACCCGACCTCGTCGTCGTCGGCCTCGGCGAGAGCGACCGCGCGCCCATGCGCGATGCGCTCCGCCGTACGGCACCAGGGTCAGCGGACGTGATCGGCGCCACCTACGAGGCGCTGGCGATCAGTCGCGAGGTGCTCGACACCCAGATGGCTGCTCTTCCAGGGGTCCCCGTGATGTTCGTGGATGCGATGCCGGGGGACCCGCTGAACGACGAGCTGCGCCAGCTCGATCTTCGCTCCGAAGCGGTCACCGTGAGCGAGGCACCGGACCCCACGACGTTCGCGCGCGATCTGCGCGTCGTCCTCGCCACACTGCACGACGACGCCCGGCTGCGCGTGCTCGTGATCGGCGATTCCACGGCGTACCAGCTCGCGGCGGCCCTCGGGGCGGCGGGGACCGGGTCGATCTCGGTCGCCTGGGCGGGACACACCGGCTGTCCGATCGTCCCAGTGACCCGTCTTCGATGGGCGCCGGGATACGAGATCGACAGCAGCGGCTGCCCGTCGACGACCTCCGGATGGCCCGACGCGGTGCGCAGGTTCCGGCCGGACGTCATCCTCGCCGCCGCCTCCCTCGCGGAGCTCTCAGAGCACCGGTACGGGGCCTCGCGAACCTGGGTGGGCCCCGGAACCAACGCGTTCAGGGGCGCACACGACGCGGGGATGGAGGCGATCCAGCAGATGGCGCGAGGCTCCGGCGCGCTCACGGTCGTGGCCACGACGCCCCGCCTCGCACGCGGAAAGCTCTACGACGGCCCGGTTGGGAGCCCCGCTCGTCTGCGGGCCTGGCAGGCCCAGGTGACACGCTGGGACGACCAATGGGCGTCGGTCGGCGTCGTCGACTGGGCCGCGATCGCGGTGGCCGCCGAGACGGGTGCGGGTCACGACCTGCGAGAGGACGCGGTGCACTTCGAGCGTGAGCCGCTCTTGAACGTGCTCGGTCCGCGGCTCGTCGACGAGCTCGTTCGCACCGCGACGCAGCTCGACGCCGAAGCCCGCGCCGCCGGGTGCCTGGTGGGTCCCGGCCCTCAGCGCCACCTCGCCCTCGATCGGTGCCGGCTCGGACCCTGAGACGGTGCGCCCGGCGGTCTACGGGAACAGGCCGCGGGCGTCGATCGCGGCGGCGATCCGCTCGAGCGCCACGACGTGCGCCGCTCGGCGCAGGTCGACGCCGAGGCTCTCGGCGCGCGCCCACACCGCGACGAACGCGTCGTCCATGCGCGAGCGGAGTCGCTGCGCGACGACCTCTTCGTCCCAGGGGAACCCTTGGCGGCTCTGCGCCCACTCGAAGTACGACGCCGTGACCCCACCGGCGTTGGCGAGGATGTCGGGCACGACGACGATGCCACGCTCCGCGAGCACGGCCTGAGCGGCGACGGTCGTCGGTCCGTTGGCCGCCTCCACCACCAGCGACGTGTTGAGGCGGCGCGCAACGGCCTCGTCGATCACGCCCCCGAGCGCGGCGGGCACGACGAGCTCGCACTCGATGTCCCAGATGGCGTCAGCCGCGACACGGTCTCCGCCGGTGAAGCCGGCGACCGAGCCGTTGGAGGCGACGTGATCGGAGAGGGCGCCCGCATCGAGGCCACCCGCGTTCACGACCGCGCCGCCGACGTCGGCGACGGCGACGACCCGCATGCCGGCCGAGTGGAGGAGGAACGCCAGCGGTCCCCCAACCTTGCCGAAGCCCTGGATCACGACTCGTGAGCCGGCGAGGGGCAGGCCGAGCTCGACGAACGCGGCGCGCACACAGACCACGACTCCGGACGCGGTGGCACCGGAATGGGTGGTGGTGCCGCCGAGCGACAGCGGTTTGCCCGTCACGGACCCCGGCATGTGCGTTCCCTGGGTCATCGACAGCGTGTCCATCAGCCACGCCATCACGCGTCCGTCGGTGTTGACGTCGGGGGCGGGGACATCCCGTTCGGGTCCGAGCAGCGGGCTGATCTCGTAGGTGTAGCGACGCGTGAGCCGCTCGAGCTCGGCGAGGGACAGGCGAGTCGGATCGCAGCGAACGCCGCCCTTTGCCCCCCCGAAGGGGAGGTCGAGCACCGCGGTCTTGAAGGTCATCGCGGCGGCGAGCGCCTTCACCTCGTCGACGTCCACCTCGGGGTGGAAGCGGATGCCGCCCTTGCCGGGCCCACGCGTCGTGTCGTGGTGGACGCGCCAACCGGTGAACACCTCGATGCTGTTGTCGTCCATGCGGACCGGTACGGCAACCTCGAGGATCCGCTCGGGCGTGCGCAGCAGCCGGTGGATGTCAGGGTCGAGGTCGGCGAGCTTGGCGGCGTCGTCGAGTCGCTCGAGGACCGTGTGCCACGCATCGGCGGACATCAGCAGCTGCCTCCCAATGGACCCGCGCTCGGCCGGTCGGTGATCGCTCGTCCGCCGTCCGTTCTACCCGACCGGCGCCGGCGCGAGGCGTTTCCCTGCTGGTCGCGCTCAGCGGCGAACGGCACGCAGTCCCGGGTTAGGTTGCCGCACATGCGATTCGGGATCGATGTGGCACAGCAGCGCATGCCCTGGGACGAGGTGACGAGCCGGGTTCGGTTCGCGGAAGACCTCGGCTTCGACGGCGCATGGGGGTTCGACCACTTCCAGCCGATGTACGGCGAGGGCCCAGGCGAGTGCTTCGAGGGCATGACCACGCTCGCCGCGCTCGCCGGGCAGACGTCGCGCATCCGCCTCGGCTTGCTCGTCACCGGGATGACCTACCGCCACCCGTCGGTGTTCGCGGCGCAAGCCCTCACGATCGACCATGCCTCCCACGGACGACTCGAGCTCTCGCTCGGCGCGGCCTGGTTCGACACGGAGCACACCGCGCTCGGCATCCCCTTCCCGTCGACGAGTGAGCGCTTCGACCTGCTCGAGGACTGCCTCGAGATCACCACGCGGCTGTTCAGCGGCGAGCGGTCGAGCTACGACGGCACGCGCATCTCCCTGCGTGACGCGCAGCAGCTGCCACTGCCGGTGCAGCGCCCCCACCCGCCGTTGTGGATCGGCGGCAACGGACCTCGGCGCACGCTCCCGCTCGTGGCGCGGTACGCCGACGTGTGGCACGCCTTCGGGACTCCGAACTCGTTGCGCGAGTCCTGCGAGCGAATCGACCAGCTGGCGACTGCCGCAGGGAGGGATCCCGCCGCGATCATGCGTGCCGCCTCGCTGTCGCTGTCGGATCCGTGGGACACCGTGCGCAAGTACCTCGGGAAGTGGCGCGACGCGGGCTTCGGCTATCTCGTGTGCGGCTGGCCGGAGGAAGGCCGCGACCGCGTCGAGGAGTTCGCCGCGAACGTGCTGCCTGAGTTCGCCACGTGACGATCGATCAGGGAGTGGCGGCGATGCTGCGAACGCACATCCGCGACATCCCCGACTTCCCGAAGCCCGGCGTGGTGTTCAAGGACATCACGCCGCTGCTCACCGACCCCGCGGCGTTCGTCGCCATGGTCGACGCGCTCGCTGCGCCGCTCATGGGACGCGGCGTGACGAAGGTGCTCGCGGTGGAGGCGCGCGGCTTCATCCCGGGCGCCGCTGTCGCCCCGCTGCTCGGCGCAGGGTTCGTCCCGGTGCGCAAGGCCGGCAAGCTGCCACACGAGGTGGAGCAGGCCGAGTACGTGCTCGAATACGGGACCGACCAGCTCGAGGTGCACCGCGACGCACTCGCACCGAGCGGCCGCGTGGCGATCATCGACGACGTGCTCGCAACCGGGGGCACGGCGGCGGCCACCGTGCGGCTCGCGCACGCGCTCGGCGCCGAGGTGGTGGCCTGCTCGTTCCTCATCGAGCTCGTGTTCCTCGACGGACGGGCGCGGCTGCCCGACGTCGAGGTCCACAGCCTCCTCACCTACGACTGATCGCGGCTACTGGAGCGCCATCTTCGGCTCGCCGAGGCTGGTCAGCCCGTTGGCCGAGCGCACGCACGCACCTCCGCGCGGCGCACCGCCGTTGTACGCCTGTCGCATGCAGCTGCGCATCGCGAGCTGTCCCCAGTAGTTCGCGTGGACGCTCTCCTGGATCTGGTACGGCCCGAACACGGTGCTGGTGGTCCGCAGCTGGTTGACCCACTCCGTCTTGTCGACCGCGCCGGAGGAGGTCCACGACGCAGCGCCCTTCTCCTCGAGCAGGCCGACGGTGTTCTCGCACAGGCGCCGGCCGGTGAGGGACGACTGCAGGTCCAGGACCTTGACGTTCGTCAGCCCCGACTGCGTCACCGCGTTGCGCACCGAGTTGTTGAACGTGGGCACGACGGTGTTGTTGGCCCAGTCCGCGTCCTTGTTCCACATCCCGCAGCCGCCAACGGTCTGGCGCGTGTAGCCGGACTGGGGATAGCGGTTTCCGGCACCCTTCGGGATCGGCGACCAGTAGGTGTGCGCCATGATCGTGTACGAGGAGTCCGCGTACCCGGCGTTGGCCATCGCCTGACGCACGTTCAGGAGCGCGCCCTTGATGGCGGTGGTCTTCGCCGCGATGTTGCTCGCGGTGAACCGTGACGCGATGCCGCTGTCGTCGTAGCAGTAGTTGGGCCACCAGGACGGCGACAGGTACCAGTCGAGGAAGCAGGTCTGCAGGATGTCCGCGAACCCGTAGTCGTTCGCACCGATGAGCACGGCGACCATCTTCACGTTGTGAGTCGAGGCGAACTCCTGCAGCGCGAGGGCCTGGCCCTTGCCGTAGGCGCCGTTGTAGAAGTCGATGCCGGGCTTGAAGTCCGAGCTCCCGCCGCCATGGGTGGCCGTCTGCGCGCCCGAGCACGCGAGGTTCAGCGAGCTCACGCCGCCACCGATGTGGATCGCCGCCGACTCGGAGCGATGGCACCCGGGGATCTGCTCTGCGGTGCGCGTGGCGTTGTCGAAGTACGCGTCCGCGCCGCCCGCGTCGATCGTGGACGACGACCCGTTGGTGTTGCCCGCCCAGCGCCCCGCCTCGCCGGAGATGGCGGAGTCGCCGAGGCTCACCACCCAGGGCGCTCCGACGCCGGGGCCGTCCGCCGCGGCGGATGGCGCGCCGATCGTGGTGATGGCCGACGTCGTGACGAGCACGCTCGCCAGGGCGACGACACGGATGCGACGGCTGATGCGTCCGAACATTGGTGACCCCCCGGTTCCGGTTCCGCCGCGGCCCGCTCGGCCGGACGGCGGCAACGTAGCCCGCGCCGAGGGGGGATGTGACGGATGTCACATACGCGCAGAACCGGAAGTCATCGGTACGCGGCGGCCTGGATCTCGTAGAGCTCGGCGTACTGGCCGCCGCGACCCATGAGCTCGTCGTGGGAGCCCACCTCCACCACGCGCGCGCCGTCGAGCACCACGATGAGATCGGCCATCCGAACCGTGGAGAAGCGGTGCGACACGAGGATCGTGACCCGTCCCGCGGCGCCGGCGTCGCGCACCCCTGCCGCATAGCGCTCGAAGAGGGCGTGCTCGGTCTCGGCGTCGAGCGCGGCGGTCGGTTCGTCGAGCACGAGGACCATCGGGTCCTCCCGCATGAAGCCGCGGGCGAGCGCCACCTTCTGCCACTGCCCGAAGCTCACCTCGACCCCGCCCGGCCATGTCGGACCCAGCTGGGTGTCGAGGCCGTGCGCGAGTCGCTCAACCACGTCGTCGGCGCCCGCACGAGCCACCGCAGAGCCCACGACGTGCGCGTCGTCCATGCGGGGCTCGTCACCCACGCCAACGCTCTGACGCGCGAGGAGCTCGAACCGGAAGAAGTCCTGGAAGGCCCCTGCGAGGCGCGCGCGCCAGTCCTCTGCCGGCATGCCGGCGAGCTCGACCCCGTCGACGAGGATCCGCCCAGCGGTCGGTTCGTACAGCTTCGCCAACAGCTTCACCAGCGTGGTCTTTCCCGCGCCGTTCTCCCCCACCACCGCGACGACCGCGCCTGCGGGCAACATGAGATGGACGTCCTCGAGCACGAGGCGGTCGGTGCCCGGATACGCGAAGGACACGCCCTCGAAGCGAATCCCCGACCGCAGCCGGTCCGGCACCTCGACCTCGGCGCGCGCCGACAGGGACGACGCGTAGTCCTCGAGCCACGCGAGCCGACGCGAGCCGTCCATCCAGATCCCGCGGAGGAACCCGATCTCCCCGACCGTCGCGCCGATGTACGACGAGAGCCGCGACCCCGCGGCGAGCACGAGCAGCACGTCACCCGGTGGCGCGTCGAGACCTGACGCCACGAACACGATCCCACCGACGTACGCCGCACCGAAGATCGCCCACGCGAGTGAGTGCCACAGCGCAGACCCCCAGCGCGCCGAGGCGACCGGCCCGTACCAGCGCTCCCACGCCTGCCTCCGGTCGGATGCGAGCCGGGGACCGAGCCCGGTGACCCGCACCTCCTTGCCCGGCGGCGCGGTGGTGGCGGTCGTGAACAGGTGCCTCGACAAGCGCTTCGCCGGCGCACCGCGCTCCTCCGCGAGTCGCTCGACCCCCGGCCGCCCGCCGGAGGTCACGACCGTGGGCAGCGCGAAGGCTGCGAGGAGCAGGAGCGCCGGGTGGATCGACGCGAGCAGCGCCACGGTCACGGCGAGTCGCAGGATCCACCCGATCGTCGAGAAGACCGACATGTACATGTGGTCCAGCACGAAGACCTGGTCGCGCAGCACCGAGAGCCGGTCGAGCAGCTCCGGGCGCTCCTGATGCGCAATGGTCACGACTGTGGCCTGGAGTCGCGCGACGTGGGCTTCGAGCGCGATGGTGACCCGATCCCGGAAGCGACGCTGGACGCGGGTCGACACCGTGCGCAGGAACCAGGTCGCGACCGCGGACGTGCCCAGCCCGAGCGCGGCCGTGCGAACCAGGCCCCGGTTCCCTTCGAGCACACCTTCTCCGAGGAGCTTCAGCCAGAGGGCGACGAGCGCGTCAGGCAGCGCGGCGAGCAGCGACAGGGCGAGCGCCACGAACATGAGGCGGGGCTCGTGGCGGTAGCCGAGGCGGCACAGGCGCCACATCGAGGAGAGCGCGGGCGGCAGCTCGTCGTCACGCGCTGCGTCTGCGTCAGCTGAGGGCGTCAAGGGTCACCCCCTCGTCCTCGTCGGTGACCGGCTTGCCCGCCGCGAAGCGCTCCGCCTGGAGGTCGAACATCGTCCGGTACCGGCCGCCGGCCGCGATCAGCTCGTCATGGCTACCGAGCTCGACGACCGCGCCATGCTCGAGCACGCAGATGCGATCGGCCTGCCGGACCGTGGAGAACCGGTGTGAGATGAGGATCGTCGTGCACCCGCGCGTGGCGGCGAGGATGCGACGGAAGATCTCCGCCTCGCCCCGCACGTCGAGCTGCGCGGTGGGCTCGTCGAGGAGGACCACCCCCGCGCCGAGCTGGACGGCGCACAGCGCACGGGCCAGCGCGACGCGCTGCCACTGGCCGCCCGACAGATCCGTGCCGCCCTCGTACCCCGTCGCCAGCGGTGTGTCGAGCGCACGGAGGTCGCCGGCCCCCGCCTCCTCGAGCGCCGCGAGGATCGCAGCGTCGGGTGCGCCGGCCGGCGCCACGTTGTCGCGCAACGGGAGCTCGAAGCGCACGAAGTCCTGGAACACCGCGGTGAGCCGACGGCGCCACGCGTCGACGTCGATCTCCCGCAGGTCGACGCCGTCGACCTCGATGGCACCGGCCTGTGGGTCGTAGAGGCGGCAGAGCAGCTTCGCGAGCGTGGTCTTCCCCGCGCCGTTCTGGCCGACGATCGCGAGCGAGGTGCCCGCGGGGATCGTGAGGTCGAACCCCTGGAGCACCGCCGGCGAGCTCGGGTAGGCGAATGTCACGCCGCGGAAGCGGATCTCTGAGCGCGGGAGCCCGTCCGCAGTCTGATCGCCGGAGATCAGGGCCCCCGCCGGCGCCATCGCGGGCTTGATGCGCAGCGCCGCAGCGACGGGTGCGGCGGCCCCGTCGAGCGCCCAGTTGAGGCCGCCGAACGCGATCATGGACGCGCCGACCGCCGCCTGTGCGAACACGACCACCTGTGCCAGGTCGACGCGCCCATCGGCAACCGCATCGGCCAGGGCCCAGAACACGATCCCGTTCGCAGCGACCACGAGCGCGACGCTCGAGAGCACTGAGCGTTCGCGCAACCTCGTCGCCTCGTACTGGAGCTCGTGAAGTCGGGTGCGTCGGTTGATGAACCGATCGAGCGTCCAGCCGGCGAGGCCGAAGAGCCGCAGCTCCTTGGCGCCGGGCGGATCGACGGCGAGCCGGTATGCGTAGTCGGCGTCGCGCTGCGCGGATCGCACCTCGTCGGTGTTGCGATCACGCCACACCGCGCTCTCCTTGAGAAGCCAGTGAGTCGCGAGCCAGGCGCCGGCCAGCACCGGCGGAGCCCACCACCTGAACGCGAACAGCACGAGAGCAGACGAGACGCCAGCCACCATCTCCACGAGCCCACCCGCGATGAAGTCCATCGAGATCGACAGCGGGGGTCCGGTCATGCCGAGGTCGAACTCCCGTGCGACGGTCAGGTCGGCGCTGAGCTCCGGGTCCTCGAGGTGCCCCATCCCGGGTGGTTCGACGCAGGCATCGGTCAGCAGGTCGTAGAGCCACGCCGCGGTGCGATCACCGAGGTTGTAGCCGAGTGCGAGATGGATCGGGCTGAGGACCTGGAGCAGCACGAACACCGCCCCGACGGCCACGAGCGGACCACCGAGCGCCGTGCCGTCCTGGACCGCGCCGACGAGCACCCCCATCGCGATGGCGAACCCCGCCGGGAGCACGCCGCGCAGCACGAGAACCATCCACCAGGCCGTCGCGAGGCGGCGGTCCGCTCGGGCGAGCACCTTGAAGAACTGCCACTCCTGGCGGCCGCGCAGACGGGACAGCACGACCGCAGGCTCAGGAGGTCGGGCCGTCGGGCGAGGTCTCGCCTTCGAGATCCCCCGCCGGTGGGGCAGACGCAGGTGCGTCGGCGTCCGGCGCGTAGTACTGGAACAGCCCGCGAACGACGTCGGCGAGGCCCGCACCGGTGCGCCCGCGACCGAGTGTGACGGTCACCACCGAACCGTTGACGTGGACCACCTCCACTCCTCCGGCCGCAAAGAGCCGACGGGCGAGCTCGTCAGCCGTGCCGTCTCGAAGCTCGCCCGGCGGCTCGGTGTAGCGCTCGTGACCCATCCCGGTCAGCGGTCGGTTGGTCTCGAACCGAAGCACGGCCGGGTTGCTCGATGGCTTCTCGACGACGGTGATCGGCTGTCCCATAGGCGGCGGCATGGTACCCATGGGGGCCGAGACGCCGCCACACTGGCCTCACCCGCTGGCCCCACCCCGCAAGGAGCGCCGATGGCCACCGAGACGATCGAGCTGAGCGGTCACATCGTCGACTCGCTGCTGCTCGCGAAGGTGCTCGACGTCATCGTCGATGCCGGCGTCGCGTACGAGCTGGTCGACGTCCAGATCGGGCGGACCAACGTCGACGTGAGCCATGCACGGATCGAGCTCGAAGGTGAGCAGTCGACGCTCGCGCGCCTCGTCGATGACCTTCAGGTGCACGGTGCGAACCGTGTCACCGCGGGCGAGACCGCGCTGGTGGCCGCCGAGCTCGACGGGGTGCTCCCGGCTGGCTTCTACTCAACCACCAACCTCGCGACCGACGTCCTCCTCGACGACCGCTGGGTGCCAGTCGAGAACCCGGAGATGGACTGCGCGATCGCCGTGGCCGGCGACCGCGCTCGCACGATCCCGATGCACCGGGTCCGGGTCGGCGACCTCATCGTGGTGGGCAGTGGCGGCGTGCGGGTGCACGCGCCTTCGAAGCAGCGAGGGGCGTCGGCGTTCGAGTTCATGAGCAGCGAGGTGTCCAGCGAGAAGCCCAAGGCGCTGATCGTGGCCGAGGTTGCTGAACGTCTGCGAGCGGCACGCGAAGCCGGCGGGAAGATCCTGGTCGTGTGCGGCCCGGCGGTGGTGCACACCGGCGGTGCGCCCGACCTCGCGCGCCTCGTCGAATCAGGGTGGGTCGACGTCCTGTTCGCCGGGAACGGGTTCGCGACCCACGACATCGAATCCAACGTGCTGGGCACGTCGCTCGGCGTGTCGATCGACGAAGGAGTGCCGACCGAAGGCGGCCACTCGAACCACCTGCGCGTGATCAACGAGGTGCGCCGCCACGGCTCGATCGCCAGCGCGGTCGATGCGGGCTACGTCACCGGCGGCGTGATGGCTGCGTGCGTGCGGCGCGCCGTGCCGTTCGTGCTCGGCGGCTCGATCCGAGACGACGGTCCGCTGCCCGACGTCATCACCGACACCGCGGCGGCGGCCGATGCGATGCGGGCGCTGATCCCGGGGGTCAGCGTGGCGCTGATGCTGGCCACGACGCTGCATGCGATCGCGGTCGGCAACTGCCTCCCGGCCTGGGTGGAGACCTTCTGCGTGGACATCAACCAGGCGGTGGTCACCAAGCTTGCCGACCGCGGCAGCCACCAGGCGATGGGCATCGTGACCGACGTCGGTCCATTCATCGCGCGGCTCGCGGACGCGCTGTGCGGCACCGCATGAGCGAGCCGGCGCGGTGAGCGAGCTCGCCTGGGGGCGGCGCTACCTCATGTGCCCGCCACACCACTTCGGCGTGCTGTACGAGATCAACCCGTGGATGCACGAAGAGATCGCCGTCGCGCACGACACGGCGATGGCGCAATGGGAGCAGCTCGTGGAGAACCTCCGTGCCGCGGGCGCGGAGGTCGTCACGATGGAGCCGCAACCGAGCGTGCCCGACCTCGTCTTCACCGCCAACGCCGGCATCGTCAACGGTCGGCAGTTCGTGCCGAGCCACTTCCGCCATCCGGAGCGCCAAGGGGAGACGGAGATCGACGCCGCGTGGTTCGCCGACGCGGGCTTCCACGTCGAACGACTGCCGTCCGAGCTCGATCACGAGGGAGCCGGTGACGCACTGCCCTTCACGCCGCCCGACGGCGGCACGGTGCTCGTCTCCGGATACTCGTTCCGAAGCGACGCAGCGGCAGTCACCGCGCTGGGCACGCTCGTCGGCTGTCCGATCAAGGCCGTCCAGCTCGTCGACCCTCGGCTGTACCACGTCGACCTCACGTTCTGCCCACTCGACGATCGACGCGCTATCTGCGCGCCGATGGGCTGGGATCGCTACGGACGCAAGGTGATCGAAGCGCTCGTGCCCGAGCCGCTCTGGCTCGAAGACGACGAGGCGCTCGCGTTCTGCGCGAACTCCGTGGTGGTCGGGACCTCTGTCGTGATGCCCACGGTGCCCGCGCGGATCGGCAGGCAGCTCGAGGCATGGGGCTTCACGGTCGTGGAGAGCCGGGTCGACGAGTTCCTGAAGGCCGGCGGCGGGTGCCGCTGCCTCACCCTCGCGCTCGACGTCACCTTGTCCCCCCTGGGGTGATCGATCCGGTTTGCCCCCCTTGCCGGACCACGCCGCATCCCGCAGTGTTCTCGCGGTCAACAAGGTGCACCGGGCAAGCGCTCGTTGCACAGGCGCGGGAGTGACCGATGAGGGGGCGAGTGAGCGGCGCGGTGCGGCGGGATCCCAGCGTGACGCCCCGACGGCGCCGGCGCGGCGGTCGTGCAGCTCGCGCGATCGCGGTGGGCGCCGCCCTCGTCGTGCTCGCCGGGTGCCTCACGGGCGATCCGACGCCCCCCGGACCCGTGACCAGCCTCGCAGCGACCAAGTCCGCGTCGACCGTGCGGCTCACCTGGGTGAACCCGTCGCTGCACTATGCCGGCGCGATGGTCCGCCGCGCGCTCGGGTCCACGCCACCCGCCTCGCCCACATCGGGAACGCTCGTCGTCGACATGCAATGGCCGGACACCGCAGCAGCGGACTACGGCTTGACCCCGTCGACGACCTACAGCTACTCGGTGTTCTCGCACAACTGGAACAACGTCTTCGGCGTCGCGGCCACCCTCACCCTCACGACGTCCGCGGCGAGCGCCATCGTCCCCGGACCGCCCGTGTTCGGGAAGGCGACCCCGGGCAACACGATCGCGACCGTCTCCTGGACCGCGCCGATGCAGAACGAAGGACCCGTCGTGACCGGCTACGTGGTGACGCCGTACGTGGGCACCACCGCGCAGCCCGCTACGACGTTCACCTCGACCGCGCTCAGCCAGACGATCAGCGGCCTGACCAATGGGACCACGTACACGTTCAAGGTCGCAGCCATCAACTCGATCGGGACCGGTCCACAGTCAGGCGCATCGGACCCGACGACCCCGGCCGCCACGTCGATGGTCGCCGGGTTCGCGCACTCCTGCGCGCGCCTCGGCGCGGGGAGCGTGCGCTGCTGGGGGTGGAACAACTTCGGTCAGCTCGGCAATGGCACCAACACGAGCTCCTCCACCCCGGTGTCGGTCAGCGGGATCACCACCGCGACCGCGATCGCGGCCGGCGACTATCACGGGTGTGCGCGACTGAGCACGGGCTCGCTCAAGTGCTGGGGGCTGAACTTCTACGGCGCCCTCGGAAACGGCACGAACTCGAGCGCGACGACGCCCGTCTCCGTCACCGGGATCACCACCGCGACCGCGGTTGCCGCCGGTGACTTCCACACCTGCGCGGTCCTCACCGCGGGCACCGTCAAGTGCTGGGGCGCGAACTTCGCGGGCCAGCTCGGCAACGGCACGACGACGGACTCGACCACTCCCGTCACGGTGACCGGCATCACGACGGCGATCGGGATCGCGGCCGGCGGCGACCACACCTGCGCGCTGCTCAGCACGTCGACGATCAAGTGCTGGGGCACGAACGACTCCGGGCAGCTCGGCAACGGCCTGCTCACCGACTCGTCGGTGCCCGTCTCGGTGACTGGAATCACGACTGCGCGCATCGTCTCCACCGGTGACTTCCACACGTGCGCGCAGCTGACCGACGGTACCGCCAAGTGCTGGGGGTGGAACGCCTTCGGTCAGCTCGGCAACGGCACCTTCACGGACTCGCTGACGCCCGTCACGGTCACCGGCGTCACCAGGTCCACCGTCATCTCGAGCGGGTCGTCCCACAACTGCGCGCTGCTCAACGGCGGCACCGTCAAGTGCTGGGGTCTCAACGACGTCGGACAGGGCGGCGACGGCACCCTCTTCGATGCCGACCTGCCGATCGACGTCTTCGGCGTCTCGTACGGCATCGGCGTCGCGGCGGGTGGAAGTCACTCCTGCGTGCTCGGCAACAACAACACCGCCGCGTGCTGGGGCGGCAACGGCGACGGCCAGCTGGGTGACGGCACCACCACCAGCTCGCCGCTCCCGGTCTCCGTCGTCGGCCTCTGACGCCTATCCGCTCAGGTCCTGCGCGTTGACTTGACGCTCGCGCCCGCGGACGAGGCCCGCCGGGGTGAGTCCCGCGAGGGTGCACGAGACCGCCGCGAGCACGACGTGGACGGCCACGAACCCTGCGTCGTGGTCCCCTGCGATGATCCCGACCGCCCGCGGCACCCACACGGCGACGGTCCACGCCGCGAGTGCCGCGAGCGCGACGTGCGCAGACCGATGACGCCGCCACAGCGCCAGCGCCGCTCCGAGCGCGAGCACCGTGAACGACACGGCGAGCCCGGTGCGACCCCACTTCTCCCCGTCAGCGAGCGCGGCGTCGTTCCAGATGTTGCCGATGCGCGTGGACCACACGAGCAGCGTCCACGAGACGAGCGTGACGGGGATGGCGGTTCCGGGCCTCGACATGGCTCCCGACCGTACCCAGCGGCTACCTTGACCGGACAGTCAAGTTTCGCTCAGGGGGACCCACCACATGGCCGACCAGCCCACGCTCGACGAGTTCCGCGAGGAGTGCCTCGCCTTCCTCGGCGCCAACGCGAAGCTGCGTCAGGCCGAGGAGAAGCAGTTCGTGTGGGGTGAGGGCGACGACGACGTCGCGATGTTCGAAGAGGTCGATCGCGAGCAGGAGCAGCGCGATCTCGCAGCCGCAAAGGTGTGGCGCGCCGCGAAGTACGACGCTGGCCTCGGATACATCACCGGCGCGAAGGAGTACGGCGGGCGCGAGCTGCCCGGGACCTACGACCGGCTCTACGCGAGCCTCGAGGCGAAGTACGACATCCCTGGGCAGAGCTTCATCGGCATCGGCCTCGGCATGGTGGCGCCCACGATCAAAGATCACGCGCAGGACCACGTGAAGGCGAAGTACCTCCCCGCGATGTACCGAGCCGATCTCGTCGGCTGCCAGCTCTTCAGCGAGCCCGGCGCTGGCTCCGACCTGGCGGGCCTCCAGACCAAGGCTGAGCGCGACGGCGACGAGTGGGTCATCACCGGGCAGAAGGTCTGGACGTCGGGCGCGCAGTACAGCGACATCGGCGAGATCATCTGCCGCACCGATCCCGACCTTCCCAAGCACAAGGGTCTCACCGGCTTCATCGTCGACATGCACGCGCCCGGGGTGGAGGTTCGCCCGTTGCGCCAGATGACCGGCGGCGCGTCGTTCAACGAGGTGTTCTTCAACGAGGTGCGCGTCCCCGACGATCACCGCCTGGGTGACGTGAACCAGGGCTGGTCGGTCGCGCTCACGACGTTGATGAACGAGCGTTCGTCGATCGGAGCCGGCAGTGGCGGCGGCGGCATGGGTGTCGCGAACGTGACGCGGCTCGCGGAGATGCTGCGTCACTTCGGTCTCGGCGACAGCGCAGTGCACCGCGACGAGCTCATGGACATCTACACGCGGTACCAGGTGGCGAAGTTCACGAACCAGCGCGCGCTCGACAAGATCAAGGCCGGCCAGCTACCCGGCCCGGAGATGTCGATCGCGAAGATGGCCCTGACGGACAACCTCAACCGCACCGGCGCGTTCGTCGCCAAGGTGCTCGGGCCGCGGATCCAAGCCGACACCGGGGAGTGGGGCACGTTCGCGTGGTCGCGGTTCATCTGCGGCACGCCCGGCATGCGCATCGCCGGCGGCTCCGACGAGGTGCTCCGCAACATCGTCGGCGAGCGGGTGCTCGGCCTCCCGAAGGACACCGGCATCGACGCCAACTCCCCCTTCAAGGACCTCCTAAAGAACTAGCAACCAACCTCTGTGAACCGCCACGTCCGCATTGCGGGCGCCCGGGTTCACAGACGTTGGTTGATGTGGGTGATCGCGTCGGCGATCACGCTCGGAATCGGCTCAGTGCGCTCCATCGTCGGGGCCATTCCCTCGGCGTGGCGGCGATCGAGCCGCTCTCGGTTCGAGTGGCTGCCGGCGTAGGCGACCCCGAGGATGAACAGCGAGAACGCCGCCGTACCCGCAGCCACCGGCCAGCCGCCGAGCAGGTAGCCCACCAGCAACAGCACGCCTGCGCTCACCAGGCCCACGAGTGGCAGCGCGCTCGTCTGCTTCGTCGCCGCCACGTAGGCCGCCGCCCGGTTGGACCCGGCGAGTCGCCCGCGCACCTTCCCCTCGAACGTGGCCTGCGAGATCGGCACGAGCGCGGTGCGCACTGCCGCCGGGTCCCCGCGGTCGAGCGCGCTCGCCAACCGAGCGAGATCCCCCGCGACGACCGGCCACGCGGTGGCGGCCAGCCGAGCGACGCGGAGGTCGTCGAGGATCTGACGCGTCTCGCGCACCACCTCCTTCGGGAGCGGGGACGGCACGGTCAGAACAGGTGCTGCTGGTACCGCAGCGCGGGCTCGACGGGCGGTGGCGGCACGAAGCGCGGGAGCCCGCCCCACGAGAGGTGGTCCATGAACACCCAGCTACGCCGATGGATCGCGGAGGGACCGACGCCCTGCAGCGCGGTCTTGTGCTTGGGACACGGGTAGCCCTTGTTGAGCTCGAAGGCCCAGTACGGGTGGTGCTCGGCTTCGGCCCGCATGATGCGGTCACGCGTCACCTTGGCCAGGATCGACGCCGCAGCGATCGACAAGCACCGCGCGTCACCCTTCACCAGCATCTCGCTCGTGCCGTCCGCGACGAAGTCCCACTTGCCGTCGAGCAGCACCCGGTCCGTCGCGATGCCGAGTCCGTCGAGCGCGCGCCGCGCTGCCAGGCGCTGCGCCTCAGACATGCCGAGCTCGTCGCACTCCTCCTCGCTGGCATGTCCGACCGACCACGCGACGCACCAGTCGGCGACCCGGTCGAACAGGGCCTCACGCTCGTGCTCGGTGAGCATCTTCGAGTCGCGGATCTTGTTGACTCGCCGGTCCTTGGGGACCACCGCAGCGCCGAGGGTGAGCGGTCCCGCCCACGCACCTCGCCCGACCTCGTCCATCCCCACGACCACCGAGTGACCTGACTCCCAGAGCGCACGCTCCACCTCGAGGGAGGGGGCCGATCGCTTCAGGGCCTTGCGCAGGACCGGAGCCGAGCGAAGAGTCCTGGTCGCGGGGGCTCCAGGGGAGGTCATCGGTTCGAGGGTAGAGCACCTGAGAGCCGTCACAGGCGCGACGCACGCGATCGCCGCACGTCGGGCGACACTGGTGCGATGCGCGTGCTGCTCGTGGAGGACGAGGTCGGGCTGGCCGACGCGATCGCCCGCGGGCTGGCGGCGGAGGGGTTCGAGGTGGAGGCCGTCCACGACGGTCGAGAGGGGCTCGAGCGAGCGCGCACCCAGCGCTTCGACGCGCTGATCCTCGACATCATGTTGCCCGGGATGAACGGCTACCAGATATGTCGCACGCTCCGCGCGGAGGGCGTGTGGACGCCGTTGCTCATGCTCACGGCCAAGGACGGCGAGTGGGACGAGGCGGAGGCGCTCGACACCGGGGCCGACGACTTCCTGTCGAAGCCCTTCTCGTTCGTGGTGCTCGTCGCGCGCCTTCGAGCGATCCTGCGCCGCGGTGCAGCGCCCCGACCCGCGGTGCTCGCCGTCGGCGACCTCCTGCTCGACCCTGCCACCCGTGCATGCCGTCGAGGCGGCGCCGCGATCGAGCTCACCACGCGCGAGTTCGCGCTGCTCGAGCACCTCATGCGCCATCCCGACGAGGTCGTGTCGAAGGGTGCGATCCTCGAGCACGTGTGGGGCCAGGAGGGCGACGGCGACCCGAACCTGGTCGAGGTGTACGTCGGATACCTCCGCAAGAAGATCGACACGCCGTTCGACCGCCACTCGCTCGTGACGATCCGGGGCGCCGGCTATCGGGTCGTGGATGACGCATGACGCGCGCGCTTCCCGACCAGCTCCGAGGTGTGCGCGTGCGCATCACGCTCCTCGCGATGGCCGTCACCGCCGCTGCCGTCGCGCTCGCCGGATGGTGGCTCCTGCACTCGGTCAACCGGTCCGTCAGCGCGAGCCTGCGCATCCCCGATCGGGACGGCTTCGTTCAGGTCGTGATCGACGGGCGCGCGATCGTCGAGCACAGCGTCTCGGGTGTCCGCGAGAGCCTCTACGTGGCGTTCCCGGTGTTGGTCGGCTCTGCTGGGCTGCTCGCGTGGCTGCTCGCCGGTCGCGCCCTGCGTCCGGTGGAGGGCATCCGCGCAGAGGTCGAGGAGATCACGGCATCCACCCTCGATCGCCGAGTGCCGGTGCCCACGTCGGGCGACGAGGTGGCGCGGCTCGCCACCACGATGAACCTCATGCTGGACCGGCTCGAGGACGCCTCCAACCGCCAGCAGCGCTTCGTGGCTGACGCGTCCCACGAGCTGAGGAGCCCCGTCACCGCGATCCGGACCGAGCTCGAGGTGGCCCTTCGAACGGCGCAGGGCGACGAATGGCCACGGGTCGCCGAGCGACTGCTCGCCGAGGAGGCACGGCTCGAGGCCGTGATCGCCGATCTTCTGCTGCTCGCCTCGCTCGACGAGCCCTCCGCCGTGGCCGACGGCGTCGAAGTCGATCTCGCGGAGATGGCACGGGAGGAGGCGCGGCGACGAACACCCGAAGGCGGCGCGGTCACGATCGAGGTCGACGCGCCGACCCGGGTGGTGGTCCGCGGAAGTCGAACCCAGCTGCGACGTGCCATCGCGAACCTGCTCGAGAACGCGGCGACGCACGCCCGCAGCTCAGTGCGTGTCGGCGTTCACGAGCGCGATGGCCGCGCTCGTCTGCTGGTGGACGACGACGGCGCGGGGATCCCCGAAGCAGATCGCGAGCGCGTGTTCGAGCGCTTCACGCGGCTCGACGGCCACCGCACAAGGAACGGGCATGCCGGGGGCGCGGGACTCGGGCTGTCACTCGTGCGCGGCATCGCCGATCGCCATGGCGGCTCCGCGCGGGTCGACACGGCTCCTCTCGGGGGCGCACGCCTCGTCTTCGAGCTGCCGACCGTGCAGTCTCACCCGTCGGAGAGGGCGACCCCGGGCGAGACCACCCAGGTCTGATACGTCTCTCGGCACGGTGACCCGACCAGGGTGTGGACGATCGGGGGTCTGCCGGCCGGGAGCTCTGCGACGATCGAGGAGGTGGTGGCCTCCTCTTCGCCTGGCTCCTCGACGTGCATGCACACCGTCCACCCGCCCTCACCGCCGACATGCGCGCGAAGGTGCGCTTGCAACGACTCGACGGTGACGGGTCTGTGCGCCAACACCGCGTTCGACGCGTCGAGCCGCGGCTGCACCCGCACCGCCACGGGTTGGCGCGGATGCTGGTGCGATGCAGCGAACGGCGCCACAGACGTGCGGTTCGACACCGCACGGACATCGGTGATCTCCTCCACCGCTCCGGCGGCACCGGAGGTCTCCACCACGAAGGCACGACTCGGGTCGGCCAGGAGGAACGAGGACCAGTAGGGCCTTCGGGCGCCCTCGTGACACGAACCACCCTGGCCCACGGTCTCGAGCAGCTGCGCCACGAGGGACACGGCCGACTCCGCGTCGTGGCAGCGCTCGAGCACCAGACGAACCAGGTCCATGCCCGTGAGTGCGTCGGGAAACGGCCGGGGGTCGAGCGTGGTGTAGATGGTGGCGTTGCCCGCAGCGAGACCGGCCTCGTTCACGCCGTGCTCGAGGCCCCAACCCCAGGCAGGCCGCGACCCGACGATCCCGAAGGTCGGGTCGGCGTGTGCTCGGACCCCGACGTGGGTGGCGAGCGTGACCGCGTCGTCGAGCCTCGGCGCGAACCACTCGACCACCTGGACCTCGCCCGGCGGCCGATCGCTGTTCTTCGCGAACAACGTCGCGCCATCGGTGGCGCTCGGCAGCGCGCAGAGCAGGTCGCACACGACCCCAGTCTCCTACGCAGGTCCCCTCTTGTGACAACTGCCGATCACCAGGCGTGCGCCACCAGATCCGCGAACACGGCCTCGGCATCGCGGTCGACGCCGTGGCGCGCGAACCACGCGCACATCGTGGTGACGTCGTGGTGGAGCAGGTCGAACCCGTGGGGGTTCGTCACGAGGTCGACCGCTTGAGGAAAGTCGATGATCCACATCCTGTCGTGCCACCACAGCACGTTGAACGGCGACAGGTCCGCGTGCACGAGCCCAGCGGAGGTGAGCGCCCGCAGCTCGTCGATCAGCTGCTCGAAGGCCCCGACCAGCTCTGGTGGTCCAAGACGCGCGTTGACCAGCCGAGGCGCGGCGCCGCCCTCGTCGCCGAGGAGCTGCATGAGCATCCCGTCGCCCGTGAACTCGACGGGGTATGGCACCGTCACGCCGGCCTCATGGGCGCGGCGCAGCGTGTCGAGCTCTTGGCCGGGCCAGCGTTCCGCGAGAAGGCGCTTGCCGTAGTCGGTCATGCGCTCGACAGCGCGCTGGTCGCGGCTGTACCGCAAGCGGCGCCCCTCGTGGTACACCGCGTCGTTGGTGAAGGTGCGAGCGCGCGTGAAGCCAAGCGCCTCGATCTCCCCCTTGCCAACCGTCGTGGGACGGTAGCGCTTGTGGGCGAGCAGCACGCTGCGCTCGTCGAGCGCGCTGCGCCGCTCGACGATGAACACCTCTGCCTCCTTGCCGGTCTTGAGGAGGCCGATGACGTCGTCGATGAACGGATGGTGCGGATCAGTGAGCCACGCGGGCGCGGCGTGAGCGGGATCGTGCTGCGGCACGGCTCCTCCTACGGATGCGAGACGGTCGGGGCGGATGCCCGGACGGCTCGCAGGGCGCGCTCGACGACGAGGTCAGCGCGCGGAGCCGCCGGGG
>JBQTHC010000003.1:0-17528 GCA_052390255.1 Microthrixaceae bacterium | reverse complement strand
GGGGTGGACCGTGCCCTCGCGCGGGCGGGGGCGAAGGAGGGCGACGCCGTCCACATCGGCCGGCTCAGCTTCGACTACGAAGGCGACACATGATCGTCGTCGCGAAGATCGGCACCTCCTCGATCACGACCCCAGACGGGGCGATCGACGCCTCGGCCGTCGGGAAGTTCTGCACGGAGGCAGCCGCGCTGCGCGAGCTCGGGCACCGCGTGGTGATCGTCACATCGGGCGCGATCGCCGCCGGCCTGCCCGCCCTCGGCTACAGCGATGGCACGCGCCCCCGAGATGCGGTCACGCTCCAGGCCGCGTCAGCCGTCGGGCAGAGCCGCCTCATGCGTGTGTACGAGGCGGCGCTCGGCGAGCACGGGATGGTGGGCGGGCAGGTGCTCCTCGCCCCGCTCGACTTCATGGTCCGTCAGCAGTACCTCCACGCCCGTGCCACGCTCGGTCGACTGCTCGACCTCGGTGTCGTGCCGATCGTCAACGAGAACGATGCGATCGCCGACGACGAGATCCGCTTCGGCGACAACGACCGCCTCGCGGCGCTGGTCGCACACCTCGTGGCCGCCGATCTGCTCGTGCTGCTCACCGACGCGCCTGGGCTCCTCACCGCCGACCCCCGCCTCGACGCCTCGGCCTCCCTGATCGAGGAGATCGTCGAGGTCGACCACTCGCTCGAAGCGATGGCCGGCGGCACCGGCACCTCGCGGGGGAGTGGCGGCATGGCCTCGAAGCTCGCCGCCGCGAAGATCGCCGCGTGGTCAGGCGTGCGGGCCGTGATCGCCCAGGCATCGCGCGACGACGTGCTCCAAGCAGTCGTGACGGGCGAGCCGGGTGCCGGCACCGTCGTGCACCCCAAGAGCCGCCGGCTCCCCGCGCGCAAGCTGTGGATCGCGTTCGCCGTCGGATCCAACGGCACGATCCTCGTCGATGACGGCGCGCGCCAGATGCTGCTCGAGCGTGGCGTCTCCCTGCTCGCCGCTGGCGTGAAGTCGGTTCGAGGCAGCTTCGAGGTGGACGACGCGGTGGAGATCGCCGGACCCGACGGCAAGGTCTTCGCCAAGGGGCTCACCCGTCTCGCCGCGGTCGGGCTGCGCGAGGTGGCGGGGCGCAGGACGGCCGACCTCCCCGAAGGCGTCCCGCACGAGGTCGTGCACCGGGACGACCTCGTCGTGCTGCCCTAGCGCCTCGCCTCAGGCGCCGGCGCCGTGCTGGCGCACCCAGGTGTGCATCGCGATCCCGCTCGCCACCCCAGCGTTGATGGAGCGAGTGGAACCGCCCTGCGTGATCGAGCACACCACCGTGCACGCGGCACGGGCGGCCGCGGACAGGCCTGGCCCCTCCTGCCCGAACAGCAGCACGCAGCGCTCGGGCAGGGTCGTCGACTCGAGCGGCACCGACCCCGGGAGGTTGTCGATCCCGACGAGCACGAGACCCTCCGCGGCCACCCAGCGGACGAGGTCGTCGATGGTGTCGTGACGCACGAGGTGCTGGTACCGGTCGGTGACCATCGCGCCGCGACGGTTCCACTGCCGTCGTCCGACGATGTGCACCGACGACGCGAGGAACGCGTTCGCGTTGCGCACGACGGTTCCGATGTTGAGATCGCTCGTCCAGTTCTCGATCGCCACATGAAAGGGGTGTCGCCGCGCGTCGAGGTCGGCCACGATCGCGTCGACCGACCAGTAGCGATAGCGATCGACCACGTTGCGGCGATCGCCGAGGGCCAGCAGCTCAGGGTCCAGCCGCGGGTCCTCCGGCCACGGTCGCGGGTGGGGGCCGACGCCGATCTCGCGGGTCATGCGTCGCGGGATCCCGCGCGGCTGTCCAGTCGGAGCATGCGACGCGCGCGATCCACGAGCGCGGCAGCCTCGCTCACGCGCATCGTCGCCGTGATCGTGAGGTAGGCGAGCCCTGTCGGGACGAGCACCGCGATCGCCGCGGCGAGCCGCGGGAGATCGACGGAGACCGATCGCAGGCCCGCGGCGAGCACGCCACAGGCGAGCGCGGCGACGATCGACCAGCGGGCGTCGTGCCCGAGGCGCGGCAGCTTGCCGATGCGCCACGCCAGTGCGCCCCGGAGGAGGCGGTACTCGACCCATGAGGAGATCGCTGCCCCGAGCGCGAGTCCCACCACGCCCAGGTGCGGTGGGCCACCGTCGAGGAGCCGCAGGCTGTCGGGCAGGGGTGAGAGCCCGAAGTCGCCGACGCGGTGGATCGACGAGCCCACCACGGCGAGCCGATCGAGTGGGAACATGAAGAGCGCGCCGAGCGCGGCGGCGAGCGCCACGCGCACGATCGCGATCCTGGCCACCAGCTTCGGACGGTCGAGCGCGTACAGCCCGTTCTGCAGGAGGCGAGAGCGCGTGGTGCCCAGCAGGCCGAGCGCGAAGGCGGCGACGGTGAACCACACGAGCCGCGTGTCCTGCCGGTCGAACTCGCCGCGCTGCAGGAGCACGCCGACCACGACGTCGCCCGCGAACACGTACACCGACGCGGTGATCGCAACGTAGAAGGTGATGCGTTCCATGCCGACGTGGAGCCGCTCTCGGATCGCCGCGCGGCCCGCGCGGCCGAGGCGAGACAGCTCGGGGAGCTCCGCCGCGGCCACCGCCATGCCGAAGAGGCTGATCGGGAGGAGGTAGAGCACCTGGCTGTAGGTGAGGGCGGACACGCCGCCGAGGGCGAGGAGACTGGCGAGGACGAGGTCGACGTAGGTGAGCAGCTGCACCACCCCGCGTCCGAGCACCACGGGACCGAACCGCCCGAGCACGTCGCGGACGTCGGGGTTCGATCGGTCGAGCGAGAGGCGTGCTCCGCGCATGAGGCGTCCCACCGGCCGCACCTGGATGGCGACCTCTGCCACGGCTCCTGCGACCACACCCCACGCCAGCGCCCGCACGATGCCGAGCTCGGTCGCGCCGTAGATGCCGGCCGCGACCACGAACGCGATCTGCGTGGCGTTCCACATCACCGGCGACACGTAGGACAGGAAGAACTGCCGATGGCTGTTGAGGATCCCCGTGCAGAACGCGGACAGGACCAGCAGCGCGATCCCGGGGAACATGATCCGCAGCAAGGTGACCGCCAGGTCGAGCCGCTCGCCCGTGAACCCGGGCGTGAGCAGGAGCGTGAGCGGCCGGGCCGCGAGCACGCCGAGCGCGACGATCGCGGCCATCACGGCGAGCAGGAGCCCGAGCACGTTGCCGGCGAGTCGGTTCGCTTCGTTGCGGTCCTCGTCGAGCAATCGCGAGTACACGGGGATGAACGACGCGGACAGCACACCCTCGCCGAGGAGGTTCTGCAGCAGGTTGGGGATCCGGAGCGCCGCCTTGAAGACGTCGGCGGTGGCGCCCACGCCGAGATAGCCCGAGATCGCCATCTCCCGGATGAGGCCCGCGATGCGCGAGAGCAGGATCCCGGCCGCCACGAGGTACGAGCCGCGCCGTTCGGGGATCGCCCCCGCCACGGAAGGGACCTCGACCTCTGAGAGCGGCACGCCGAGGTCGCCCGTGATGTCCGTCATGTCGAACGCCGCCGCGCAGCGGTGGTCAGTCCGTGTGCTCGGGCGGCCGAGGGTCCCGCCACATCGGCCAGATCGTGGGGCCCGACGGGAACTGCACCTCGCCGACGACCTCGAAGCCGTGCCGCCGGTAGAAGGGGATGTTCGACTCCTTCGAGCTCTCGAGGTAGGCGCCCACTCCTTCGGTGTCGCATCGCTCGAGCACCGGCGCGAGGAGCGCGGAGCCGAGTCCTGCGCCTTGGCGATCCGGTCGCGTGCCGAGCACCGCGAGGTAGTAGTGCTCCGGGTGCTTCGCGTGCGCGGCCTCCATCCGGCCGAGGCCGCGCAAGGCCCGCAGCGTGCGCGATCCCATGCCGCGCACCATCAGCGGGCTCAGACGCAGGATGTCGATCGGCGAGGTCTTCCAGTGCCCCGGCGGGTCCCAGTACGCCGCGCCGGGGGTTCCGTCGAGGGTGAACACCTGCTCGTGGCGCAGGTGGCGTGCGCCTTCGGTTGCGAAGAACGGGCGGAGGTAGCGGACAGGGCGCGGTGGCGTGTCGCCGAAGAGCCACTGCATCACGGGGTCGTCGTGGAACGCCAGGGACAGCGACTCCGCCATCCCGTCGAGATCCTGCCGGGTGGCGGGGCGTGCTGCGGTCCCGTTCGTCATTCGGAGAGCCTGCCACCTCCGGGGCCTGAACGCGGTTCCGGGACGACCTCGTCGCTCGTAGACTCCCGCGGTGCCCATCGAACCCATCGCCGACCTCGGGACCCGCGCGAAGGCCGCGAGCCGGGTGCTGGCCACCGCATCCACCGAGGTCAAAGACGCCGCACTCCTCACCGCCGCCGACCTGCTGCTCGACCGTCACGCCGAGATCCTCGCCGGCAACGCGGAGGACGTCGCGGCTGCGGAGGCGGCCGGGACCACCGCCACCGTCGTCGACCGGCTGCGGCTGACCGACGCTCGGCTGCAGTCGATGGCGGCAGGCCTCCGCAAGGTCGCCGCGCTTCCCGACCCAGTGGGCGAGGTGGCCGACGGGTGGACCCGGCCCAACGGCTTGCGCGTGCAGCGCGTGCGCGTGCCGCTGGGCGTCGTCGCGATCATCTACGAGAACCGGCCCAACGTCACGAGCGACGCGTTCGGGCTGTGCCTCAAGGCGGGCAACGCCGCCTTCCTGCGGGGTTCTTCGGCCGCCATCCGATCCAACATCGCGATCGCCTCGGCGCTGCGCGAGGGACTGGCGAAGGCCGGCCTCCCAGAGGACTCCCTCGTGCTGGTCGAGGACACCTCCTACGACGCGGCGGACGAGTTCATGCGGCTGCGCGAGTCGATCGACGTCCTCATCCCGCGCGGCGGCCCGTCGCTCATCCGCTCGATCCTCGACAACGCGACCGTGCCCTACGTGATCGACGGCGACGGCAACTGCCACGTCTACGTCGACGCGTCGGCCGACCTCGCGGCCGCCGCAGACATCGTCGAGAACGCCAAGGTGCAGCGACCCTCGGTGTGCAACGCCGCCGAGACGCTGCTCGTGCACCGCAACGTCGCCGCGAACTTCCTCACGGACGTGGCGCCTCGCCTGGAGGGCGTCGAGCTCGTCGGCGACGAGGCCACGCACGAGATCCTCGGTGACCGCGTCGCCGCGGTCGCCACCGATGCCGACTATGCCACCGAGTTCCTCGACCTGAAGCTGGCTGTGCGCGTCGTGGACACGCTCGACGCCGCGATCGCGCACATCCGCCGCTACGGCAGCGGCCACAGCGAGGCGATCGTCACGAACGACCTGCGCGCGGCGGAGCGGTTCACGCGCGAGGTCGACGCTGCTGCGGTCCTCGTCAACGCCTCCACGCGCTTCGTCGACGGCGAGGAGCTCGGCTTCGGCGCCGAGATCGGCATCTCCACCCAGAAGCTGCACGCGCGGGGTCCGATGGGCCTCCGCGAGCTCACCACGCTCAAGTTCGTCATCCACGGCGACGGCCACATCCGGTCCTGAACAGCCCTGCCGAACCAGATTGACCGGGCGGTCAAGTCGACACGTAGGCTGCAGCGATGGCTGACCCGTCGTATCGCTTCGAGTCCGTGGCCGCGGTGCGCGAGTCGCTTCGCAAGGTCGACTACCTCTCCGACGAGGGCATTGCCGGTGTCGTCTACCTCGCCGACCGTCTGGGCAAGCCGATCCTCGTCGAGGGCCCCGCTGGCACCGGCAAGACGCAGCTGGCCAAGTCCGTCGCCGAGATGTCGGGGGCCCGCCTCATCCGTCTCCAGTGCTACGAGGGCCTCGATGAGTCCAAGGCGCTGTTCGAGTGGAACTACAAGAAGCAGCTGCTGCGCATCCAGGCGGAGCGGGCCGACGGGCGCACCTGGGAGACCGTCGAGGACGACATCTTCTCCGACGAGTTCCTCCTCACCCGACCGCTCCTGGAGGCCATCACGGCGGAGGAGCCTGTGGTGCTGCTCATCGACGAGGTCGACCGGGTCGAGGTGGAGACCGAGGCACTGCTCCTCGAGATCCTCTCCGACTACCAGGTGTCGATCCCCGAGCTCGGCACGATCGAAGCAAAGCAGATCCCGCTCGTGTTCCTCACGTCGAACAACACGCGCGAGCTCTCCGAGGCGCTCAAGCGACGCTGCCTGTTCCTGCACGTCGACTACCCGGACCTCGAGCGCGAAAAGGAGATCGTGCTCACCAAGGTCCCCGACATCACCGACTCGCTCGCCGATCAGATCGCGCGCATCGTGCGCTCCATCCGCCAGCTCGAGCTGAAGAAGGCACCGTCGGTGTCCGAGACGATCGACTGGGCCCGCACCCTGCTCCTCCTCGGCGTGGAGCACGTCGACGCCGACACGGCCAAGGCCACGATCAACATCCTGCTCAAGTACCAGAGCGACATCGCGAAGGCGGTGCGCGAGCTCGAGCAAGAGCACGGCTCGATCCAGAAGGCTGCGGCGGGCAAGTCCTAGCGCCATGACCGACGTGATCCCCGAGCTCGCCGCCGGTGCTGCGATCACCGAGCTCTTGGCCGGGTTCATCCAAGAGCTCCGCCAGGCAGGCCTGCCCGTGAGCCACACCGAGAACCTCGACGCGATGGAGGCGGTGAAGCACATCCCGCTCGAGGACCGCGAGGCGTTCAAGTACGCGCTCGCCGCAACGCTGGTGAAGAACAACACGCACTGGCGCGCCTTCGAGACGGTCTTCGAGGTCTACTTCTCGCTTCGCGGCTCGCGCTACCGCATCGGCGACGCGGAGGACGACGAGCTCGCCAAGCTGCTCGAGGAGCTCGAGCAGCAGGACGAGATGCAAGGCGACGGCCCCCGAACCGGTAGTGGCGGTGGCGACAACCTGACGCCTGAGGAGATCGCCGAGATGCTCTTCAAGGCGCTCCAGCGCGGCGACGACGCGCTCATGCGCGCCGTCGCTCGTCAGTCGGTGCGCCGATTCGCCGGCATGGAGCCGGGGCGTCCCGTGGGGGGGACGTACTACCTGTACCGCACGCTCCGGAACCTCGACCTCGACTCCGTGCTCGATCGGCTGATGCAGGAGGCGCGCGAGCAGTCGCCCGAGCCGCTCACCCCGCTCGAGGAGCGCCTCGAGCAGGACGAGTACCAGGCCCGCATCGACCAGCTGAAGCGCGAGATCGAGTCGGAGATCCGGCGCGCGCTCGTGGCCGACCGGGGCGTCGAGGCGATGGCGCGCACGCTGCGCAAGCCGCTGCCCGAAGATGTCGACTTCATGCACGCGTCACGCGAGGAGATGGCGTCGCTCCGCAAGGCGATCTACCCGCTCACGCGCAAGCTTGCGGTGCGCTTGGCGCGCAAGCGCCGTCACGGTCGCAAGGGTCCGCTCGACTTCCGCAGCACCGTTCGCCACTCGCTCTCCTACGGCGGCGTGCCCGCCGAGCCGAAGTTCAAGTACCCGCGTCCCTCGAAGCCGGAGATCTTCGTGGTCGCCGACATCTCCGGGTCGGTCGCCGCGTTCGCCCGCTTCACGCTGCACCTCGTCTACGCGATCTCCGGGCAGTTCTCGAAGGTCCGTTCGTTCGTGTTCATCGACGGGATCGACGAGGTCACCCGCCTCTTCGAGGGGGTCGAGGACATCAGCGAGGCCGTGCACCGGGTGAACACCGAGGCCGACGTGGTGTGGGTCGACGGGCACTCCGACTACGGCCATGCGTTCGAGGTGTTCTGGGAGCGCTACGGCAAGGAGATCGGTCCCAAGACCACCGTGATGATCCTCGGTGACGCCCGCAACAACTACCACGCCTCCCAGAGCTGGGTGCTCAAGGAGATCGAGAAGAAGGCCCGGCACCTCTACTGGCTGAACCCCGAGCCGAAGAGCTACTGGGACACGGGCGATTCGATCGTGGGGGAGTACGCCAACCACTGCAACGGCACCTTCGAGTGCCGCAACCTCCGCCAGCTCGAGAAGTTCGTCGACTACCTCGCCTGAGGCGGGTCAGTCGTGCAGGCCGCACTCCGTCTTGTTGCTGCCGACCCAGCGTCCGCTGCGCGGGTCGTTGGGGTCGGTGGGGAGATGCGTGCAGGGCTGGCAGCCGATGGACAGGTAGCCCTGGGCCTGGAGCGGGTTCACGATCACGTCGTGATCGGCGATGTACCCCTCGACGTCCTGGTGGGTCCATGTGGCCAGCGGGTTCACCTTGATGAGCCCACGCAGGTCCCGCGCCACGATCGGTGCCTGGCCGCGGGTGGCCGCTTCTTCACGACGAAGTCCACTCATCCAGGCCGCCTTGCCCTCGAGCGCGCGATCGAGCTGGCCGACCTTCACGGCTGAGCAGCAGTTCTCCGGGTCGACCTTCCAGAGCTCCTCGTCGTGGTGCGGGACCGTCATCATGCGCAGGTTGAGCCCGTAGCGGCGTCGGACCATCTCGACCGTCTGCAGCGTCTCGGGGAAGTGGTACCCGGTGTCGATGAACACCACCTCGATGCCCGGGTGGACCTTCGTGGCGAGGTCGATCAGCACCGCGTCGTTCATCGACGCGCTGAGGCTGAGGTGCGGTGCGAAGCTGTCGACCGCCCATTGGATGATCTTCGACGCGGGCAGGTGCTCGAACTCTCGGTTCAGCTCAGCCAGCTCCTCGTCGGTGAAGTCGGCCACTTCGAGGACACTCACGTTGCGCACTCCGATTCGCCTGTCTCGGCCACGTACGGCCCGGTCTCGCCGTAGTCCACGTAGAACTCCGGGCCCTCCTCGGGCGTGGGGAACTCGTCGAGATCTCGCAGCTCGTCGGCGATCGTGCGCACGCCGCCGGATCGGTCGATCCAGGAGCGGAACGCCTCGCCGGCCTGCCGCTCGTCGTTGAAGCGGCGTACGACGCGCACCACGGCCTCCGGCGCGTTCTTCGCGGGGACCCGCAACGCCTTCTCGCCGAAGTGGATCTTCTCCTGGCCGACGTAGCCGCCGAGGAGGAGCTGGTAGCCGGGTGCGGACTGACCGTGCGCACGCCGCTCCGCACCGAAGAACCCGATGTCGGAGATGTGGTGCTGTCCGCAGCTGTTGGTGCAGCCGGAGATGTTTGTGCGGATGCCGCCGACATCGGCCAGGCCGGCCTCGTCGAGGGCGGCGCTGATCGCGTCGGCCAGGCCGCGGCTCTGCGTGACCGCAAGGTTGCAGGTGTCGGCACCAGGGCAGGCGACGACGTCGCGCGACAGCTCGGCGCCGGGCTCGGCCATGCCGATCGCGGACAGGCGCTGGTGCAGGACCGGGAGCTGGCTCTCGGACAGGTTGCGGAACACGAGGTTCTGCCGGTTGGTGATGCGGACCTCGGCCCCGAGCTCGCGCTGGATCGACGCGAGCGCCCGGAACTGGGCGGTGGTGATGTCGCCGAGGCGTGCGTAGGCGATCGCCGACACCGTGCCCTTTGCGACGCCGCGCACCACGTTGGCGTCGTCCCATGCCTTGTAGGGGTCGTTGCTCCGCAGCGTGACGGGCGTTCCCTGGCCGATCGGCGTTGGGGTGGCGCCCTGGCCGAGACCCGCGGGTGCGTCGCCGGCCTTGCGCACGGCCTCGGGGATCCCGCCTGGCCACGTGGAGGACGCCACGAGGAACTTGCGCTCCTTCAGCACACGTGCCTGCACCTCGTCCCAGCCCATCGTGTCGACGAGCCACTTCAGGCGGGCGCGCAGCTTGTTGTCGCGGTTGCCGTGGTTGGAGAACACGCGCAGCACGGCTTCGAGCGTCGCCATGAGCTCCTCGCGAGGCGTGAACTCCTCGAGGGCGAGCGCGGGATGCGGGTTGGCGCCGAGGCCACCCGCGATGAACACCCGGAAGCCGGCCTCGCGGGTGCCGTCGGGGAGCGTGCGGGTGGTGGCGATCACGCCGACGTCGTTGAACATGGCCTGGCCGCAGTCGGTCTCGCAGCCGGAGAAGTTGATCTTGAACTTGCGCGGGAGGCGCTGCGCGAGCGGATGGTGCAGGAAGTGCTGGAAGGCGGCCTCCGCCCACGGGCTGATGTCGAGCGCCTCGTACGGGCACGCGCCGGCGAGGTGGCAGCCCATGACGTTGCGGACGGTGTCGCCGCACGCCTCGCGCGACGTGAGACCGGCGGAGGCCATGTCCCACAGGACGGCCGGGATCTGCTCGAGGTCGACGAAGTGGAACTGCACGTTCTGGCGCGTCGTGAGATGGCCCCAGCCGCGGCTGTAGGTCTCGGCGATGTGGGCGAACATGTCGAGCTGCTCGGCGGTGATCGAGCCGTAGGGGATCTTGACCCGCACCATCTGGTGGTGGCCGCCTTGGCGCTGGCCGTAGACCCCGTTGTTCAGCCGGAAGACCCGGAACGCGTCCTCCTCGAGGTCGCCGTCGAGGTAGCGGGCGAGCTGCACCTCGAACTTCTCGATGTCGGCTCGGATGTCGGGATCGATCTCGCGCTGCAGCATGCTGGCCTCACTCGCACCGGGCCTCAGGCAATTCCTGAGCAGATGACTCAACAATCATCGCAAACCCGACCGAGCCGGTCAACATTCCCGGGGTGGTCGTCCGTCACGTGGACGACGCTGTCACCGCTTGAGGAGGTCGGCGATCCAGAAGGCCAGATCGAGCGACTGGCGCCCGTTGAGCCGGGGGTCGCACATCGTCTCGTAGCGCTCGTCGAGGTGGGCGTCGAGGATCTCCTCGTCCCCGCCCAGGCACTCGGTGACGTCGGCGCCCGTGAGCTCCACGTGGACGCCGCCGGGCCAGGTGCCCTCAGCGCGGTGCGCTGCGAAGAAGCCACCGATCTCGCGGACGACGGCATCGAGGTGGCGAGTCTTCTTGCCGCCGTCGGAGGTGAACGTGTTGCCGTGCATCGGATCGCACGTCCACACGACCGGGTGGCCGGCGTCGCGCGTGGCCGCGAGGAGCGGGCGGAGGCCGTCTTCGATCTGATCGGCGCCCATGCGCGAGATCAACGTGAGCCGCCCCGGCACCTTGTCGGGGTTCAGTGTCTCGCAGATCGCGAGGACCTCCTCGGCGGTGGCGGTCGGCCCGATCTTGCAGCCCAGCGGGTTCCCGACACCGCGCAGGAACTCCATGTGCGCGCCGTCGAGCTGTCGGGTGCGCTCACCGATCCAGAGCATGTGGGCGGAGCAGTCGTACCACTCGTCCGTGAGGGTGTCGACGCGGGTGAGCGCCTCCTCGTACCCGAGGATCAGAGCCTCGTGACTGGTGAAGAAGTCGACCTCGTGGAGCCTCGGTTGGCTTTCCGACGCGATGCCGCAGGCCCGCATGAAGCGCAGCGCGCGGTCGATCTCGTCGGCGAGTCGCTCGTATCGCTGCCCCTCCCGACTCGAGGCGACGAACTCCTGGTTCCACTGGTGCACCCGGGAGAGGTCGGCGAAGCCGCCCTTCACGAACGCGCGGAGCAGGTTCAGCGTGGAGGCCGACTGGTGGTAGGCCTGCAGGAGTCGATCCGGGTTGGGCACCCGGGCGGCAGCGGTCGGCGCGATGTCGTTGACGATGTGGCCGCGGAACGAGGGCAGCTCGAGGTCGCCGATCCGCTCGGTGTCGGCCGACCGGGGCTTCGCGAACTGTCCGGCGATCCGTCCCACCTTCACGATCGGCACGCCGGCGGAGTAGCTGAGCACGATCGCCATCTGGAGGATGACCTTCAGCGAGTCACGGATGCCGTCGGCCGAGAACGAGTCGAACGACTCGGCGCAGTCGCCCGCCTGGAGCAGGAACGCCTTGCCGTCGGCGACCTGTCCGAGGGCGCCCGTGAGCGCGCGCGCTTCGCCGGCGAACACGAGCGGGGGGAGTGAGGCCAGCTGCTTGAGGACGGCCTCCATCGCGCCTTCGTCGGGCCACGACGGCTGTTGGGCCGCGGGGCGATCGCGCCACGACGTCGGTGACCAGGTGCTCTGCACGGCGTCAAGCGTGGCCGCTGCGCCGGTGCGAGGCAAAGCCGATACGCGGACCGACCGTCCCAGGCGGGTGGGACGGTCGGTCTGACAGGAAGCCGGGCGAGCGGGCGTGCCTCGGCTTCGGTCGCCGGGGCGGTGGGAGTGCTCCGGCGTCGTGTCCATTCTGTACCCCCGTCGCGCCGAGGGCTAGGTGAAGTTCGCGCTGCGGTCAGGCCGCGTCGCTGCGGGCGACCGCTTCCTCACGCACCGCGGTCACGGCCCGCTTCACGAGCCGTCGGGCCGCTTCGGCGGTGACGCCAAGCTCCTCGCCGACCTCGCGATAGCTGCGCTTGCGCCCGTCGTGCAGGCCGAAGCGCTGCTCCACGGCGAGACGCGCCCGCTCGTCGAGCACGCCGAGCAGATCTCCGACCAGCGACTGCTCCTCGTTGTGGATGAGCAGGCTCTCGGGGCCGGGCTTGTCGTCGGCGATGAGGTCGATCAGCTCGCTGCCGTCGTCGTCGCCGATCGTGCGGTCGAGCGACGTGGGGGTGGTGAGGCGGTAGAGCCGGGCGTTCTCGTCGTCGAGCTCGTCACCGTCGCCCGACACCTGTCGCAGCGCGGCGCGCAGGCTGGCCGATCGATCGCCGGGCAGTCGGACGAGCGACGCCTTCTGGTCGAGCGCCCGGCCGATGGCCTGGCGGATCCAGAACGTGGCGTAGGTGGAGAACTTGAAGCCCTTGCGCCAGTCGAACTTGTCGACTGCGTGCTCGAGCCCGAGGTTGCCCTCCTGCACGAGGTCGAGCAGCTCCATCGCTGCGGGCAGGGGGTAGCGGCGAGCGACGGAGACGACGAGCCGGAGGTTGGCTCGGATGAACCGATCCTTGGCCTCGGCGCCCTTGCGGGCGAGGCGGCGGTTCTCGGGGGTGTCCTCGCCGGCGTCGATGGCGGCTCGGGCCTTGGTGCCCGCCTCCACCGCCTGGGAGAGCTCGCGCTCCTCCGCGGCGGTGAGCAGGGGCACGAGCCCGATCTCGTTGAGGTACTGACCAACTGAATCTGTCATGGCAACACTCCTCAACGATTGCTACCCCAACCATCTTCCCTTCCGCAGGCAATTTCCAACACCGCCGTAGGGCAAATACCGAGAAGTGGCCCTGTTCGGGCGGTTTTCGGCGCTCCGGTGACAGAAGTCACCCCCTCTGGGCGTCCCGGCGCATCCGCCTCGACCGAATAGGTTGCGGGGATGGCGAGCGAGCGGGTCGGCATCTTCGGCGGAACCTTCGACCCCCCGCACGTCGGCCACCTCGTGACCGCCGTCGACGTGCGCCACGAGCTCCGGTTGGACCGGGTGCTGCTCGTCGTGAGCAACACGCCATGGCAGAAGGTGGGAAGTCGTCCCATCACCCCAGCGGCGGATCGGCTCGCGATGGTCGAGGCGGCGGTCGCGGGCGTCGAGGGTCTGGAGGCCAGCGCAGTCGAGATCGACGCTGGCGGCCTGTCCTACACCGCGGACACGCTTGCCACCCTCCTCGCCAAGGATCCCGATCTCGAGCTGTTCGTGATCCTCGGCGCAGACGCCGCGGCGGGCCTGCCCACGTGGGAGCGGCCCGGCGACGTGCGCGAGCGCGCCACGATCGTGGAGGTCGAGCGGCCCGGGGTGACCGCGGCCCCACCGCTGCCCGGGTGGCGCTGGGAGCGGGTCTCGGTCCCCGGTCTCGAGGTGTCGAGCACCGAGGTCCGCCGTCGAGCGGTCGAAGGTCGACCACTCGACTTCCTCGTACCAGCCGGAGTGATCGCGATCATCGAGGCTCGCCGGCTCTACCGAGGCGCGCGGTGACGCGTCCCTCCAACGAGCTCCGCGGCGTCGACCTCGACCTCCCCGAGCACGGGACCGGCGTCCGTGCCGCGCGCCGAGCGGCGTCGCAGGTCGCAACCCCGGCCGCCGCGCCCGCGCCCGCCGGGCCGTCCCGTCGTTGGATGACGGTGTTCACCGCGGTCCTGGTGCTGGCTGTGCTCGTCGGCGCGGCGCTCGCGTTCGTGGGTGTCGAGACGCTTCGAGACAGCAGCGCGGGCCGTCGGGTGACCAGCCTCGACCCGAGCGAGCCCGGCTTCGAGGGCATCTTGGAGTCCACGCCGACGCTCCTCGTGGTGCACGACAACGAGGGAGCGCTTGCGTCGGCCGCGCTCCTCGCGCTCAACAACGACGACCTGGGGGGCTCGGTGATCCTGCTCCCGCCGTCGGTCAAGGTGGGCGACGGCAAGGATGCGGCCACGCTCGCCGTCACCTATGCCTTCGGCGGCACGCCGGAGGTGATGCGAGGCGCCGGGGAGGCGGTGGCCGGCGTCGGCGTCGAGGACATCGTGGTCGTGGACGACCAGCGGTGGCGCGATCTCGTGGCACCGCTCGCCCCGCTCTCGATCGACAACCCTGACGCCGTGCCCGGCTTCGCGGCGGGACCCTTGTCCCTCACCGCCGACCAGGTTGGTCCCTGGCTCGAGGCGAGAGACCCTCGTGAGGGCGAGCTCGCTGCCGTGTACCGCCAGCAGCTGTTCTGGGAGTCGTGGATCCGTGCCGTCGCCAAGTCCACCAACCCGGCCGCGGTCCCTGGCGAGCTCGATTCCGGCCTTGGGCGCTTCGTGCGCGGGCTGGCCAACGGCCCCCTGCAGGTCGCGACGGTGGCGGTCACGGACGTGATCGACAGCGCCGGCAACCATGTCTTCCCCGTGGACCGGGCCGCGCTCCAGCGCACGATCACCGACCTCGTTCCGTTCCCCGTCGGCACCGCGCTCGCGCCCCGGACCCGCGTGCGCTTGCTCGACGGCACCGGCGACCAGAACCACGTGCGCAGCGTCGCCCCGACCGTGGTCGCGTCGGCGTCGACGATCGTGGTCGTGGGCAACGCGGACCGCTTCGACTACACGGCGACGGAGATCCGCTACCACCAGCCCGGCGAGCGTGCGGCGGCCGAACGGCTGCGCGAGGCGCTGGGCGCGGGACGCGTCATCGAGGACATTCGACCGATCGACTCGTTCGATGTCACGATCGTGCTCGGCACCGACATCTAGGAGTGGCTCTGACGGCGCAGCGAAGCGACGATGACACCCGGCGATGGGCCATCACCGCCGCGCGGGCTGCCGACGAGAAGCTCGGACGTGACGTCGTCGTGCTCGAGGTTGGCGAGGTGCTCGCCCTCTGTGGCTGGTTCGTGATCGCGAGCGCGTCCAACGACCGGCAGGTCAAGGCGATCTGCGACGAGGTCGAGCTCCAGGTCCACCTTGCGGGTGGACCCAAGCCGAAGCGGATCGAGGGCCTCGCCGACCGGACGTGGGTGCTCATGGACTATGGCGACGTCGTCGTGCACGTGTTCCTGCAGGAGCAGCGCGAGTTCTACGACCTCGAGCGCCTGTGGGCCGACGTGCCGCGGGTGGACTGGTCGGACTCAGCGGCCTGAGTCACGAGTCAGTTCCCGCACTGGAAGCTGACCGTCGGCGGACCTGCCGGGTAGATGCACAGGCGCGTGAACTCCGACGCCGGCGTGAAGGTGACGAGCGGGTCGTCGGACTTGACCGTCACCGACGCGGCGTAGCCGCCCGTCGCCGAGGGGAGAATCGATCGGAGCTGACCGGTCCCCGGCCTGCCCGTGCCCGTGGGCAGCGCCGACTGGCTGAGCGTGGTCGCCAGCACCGTCAACGCGTAGCCGAGGCCCGGGGAGGTCGCGCTCGAGCAGAGCGCGAGGCCGGTCGGTGCGAACGAGAACACGATGTCGTAGTGCGTCGTACCGGTCGGATCGCCCGAGATGAACGCCCCTCGCTCGATGACGAACGCGGAGTAGTCCGCGGCCGACGTGTCGAAGAAGATCTGGCCGATCGCCTTCGTGCCCGCGGGCTGCGCGTTCGTCAACCCCGCGCCCGCGAACGACCCGGGGTTGTTCCACCGGGCCGTGACGGCGAACCCCTCGGGCGTGTCGTTCGCGCAGCTGTCGAGGCCGGCGACGAGTGTCGGCGACAGGTCAGCCTGGATGCCCTGGATGGCCACCATGTCCGTGCTCGTCGGCGCCGTGACGCTCGGATCGCCGATCGTCACGCTGATCGGAGCGGCCGTGACCGTCATCCCGCCCGTGGTGGTCGCGTTGTTGCCCGAGACCGACACGATGTAGGTGTTCGCCGGGATCCCTGTGCCGTACACCGGAAGGCCGACGTCATCGGTCTTGAACTTCGCGGCCGGCGAGTTGATCACGGTCGCCGACGTGATGCCCGCATCGTTCGCCGTGCGCGTGGTGGTCGTGAGCAGCGAGCCCCCGATGGTGAGCACCTGGGCCGTGCCCGCAGCCGGCGTGCAACCGGCCGTCAGATGCGCGCTCGTCGTGTTCAGGACGTGGTCGATGTAGCAGTCGTCCGGGATCTCCGTTCCGTCGACCCGCAGGCCCTGGACGCCACCGAAGCCGTCGCCGCCGTCATCGGGAGCCGAGAGGAAGTTGGCCGTCGCTGAGGTGATGAGGGTCGTGCCGTTGGTCACCATGTCGACCACCGACCGACCCGAGCCGTTGTCGATCTTGAACGAGGAGCCTGCGGGGATCGGGATGTCGGCGCCGGGTCCTGCGGTTGCCGTGGTCGCCTTGTTCAGCGTGACGAGGCACGCGCCGCTGATCGACTTCACGAAGGTGCGGGGCGCGAGCACCACGGTGTCCGCAAGGGGTGGGTTCACGATCGGAACGCGCGTGATCGGACGGTTCACGTAGCCAGTGATCCCGGCGCAGCTCGAGAGCGTGAACGTCGTAGCCCCGGCCGCGATGGACGCGGTGTTGGTCACGGTGCGGGCCGCGCCGTTGTGGTACATCGCCACGCTCGCGTCGTGGATGCCGAACTTCGCGGACACCATCGAGCTCCCGGTGGCGGAGTCGTACTTGCAGGCGACCTTGAGCGTGCTCATCGAGGACGGCTGCGCGGGGTACCAGCTGATCGTCGCCCCGGGGATCGTGCTCGCCTTGCACCCGCTCGGCGTCACGGCCTCCGCAGGCGCGGGAGTGAGCATCGGCGCGAGCAGCGCGAGCGCAACCGCAAGAACGACCGAACGCGACCTCGATCGACGCATGACCTATCCCCCCGTCCCCCCGAACCGCGACGGGGTTCCTCCCGCCTCGGGCCACTATCTCCCGCGCTGCGTGCGCGGGCAACCGATCCGGACGATCCGGCTACCGACTACGGCACCGGTCGCCGGATTGCGACCGTTTGCGCCGACGGTCGAGCGGATCCGAGCGTCGCCGCACATCAGAGGGCACTTGCGACCGCCCATGGGCTTGCGCCGTTGGTGTTGATGGCGATGACGGCGAACCAGTAGGTCTGTCCGGCGGTCAGTCCTGTGATGGTCAGGGTGGTTGATGTGGGGCTGGCGCTCTCGAGTCGCTGCACCTCTCGTGAGCCTTTGAAGCCCACCAGGATGTTGTAGCTCGTGATCGGTGACCCGTTGTTGGTGGGAACGGTCCAGGACACGGTCGCGGAGAGGCTGCCCGCGACGACCGAAGCTGGCGCTGGGGCGGTCGGGCTTCCGATCGCGCTGAAGAGGGTCGTGGCGACTGATTGGACGCCGGTGCCGTTGGCGTTGATCGCCGCGACTTTGAACGTGTAGCCCTGGCCGTTGGTGAGACCCGTGACGGTCTGTGTCAACGCGGTCGACATGAACGTCTGGGCTGGTTG
>JBQTHC010000002.1:0-3542 GCA_052390255.1 Microthrixaceae bacterium | reverse complement strand
AGCGAGTTCGAGCAAGGGATCCCGTCTGGCATCGAGAAGTTCGCCCGCGCCACGACCGTCCCGTACGCCGAGGCGATCACCACGATCGCCCCGATGGGCGATCCCAAGACGGTCTTCGTCAACGGCGGCCGCACCATCACGCACTCCGGCGTGGTGAACGGCAACACCCGTGAGGCGTTCGCCCGCACCGAGCTCGGCACGGTGAGCCTCGGCGCAGGGCAGATCAAGCTCGAGGGCCTCACCTGGGAAGCGGTCGATCGCACGGGCGCGGTCAACGAGCACGTCGGCACGTTCACGATCGGATCGGTGGTGGTGGCCGGGCAGAAGATGGCGCTCCCGGGCGACAGCGCGCAGCAGCTCGCCGCGCTCGAAGCGCTGCTCACCCCGCTCGGCTTCGACATCACGCCACCGAGCACTCGCTTCGCCCAGGGTGTGATGTTCGTCGACCCGCTCGTGATCGGGATCGTGCCGAGCCAGCAGCGGGACGGGCTCACCGGCCCACTGGTGGCCGGGCTCCAGCCGATCCGCGAGCAGATCGCCGACGCGCTCCTCGCACAGGACTGCGGCAACGCCACGTACATCACGATCGCCGACATCGCGCTCGGCTCGGTCACGGGTGCGGGCGCCCTCGGGCTTGAGCTCGGCGGCGTGCAGGCCACCACCGCTGACTTCACCCAGTTCCAGTTCGGCCAGTTCCCCCCGTTCACGCCCCCGCCGGCGCTGACGCTCCCGACGGTCCCGACCATCCCGGGGACGCCAGGATCGTCGCCGGTGCTCGCACCCACGCCGAGCGCCCCGCCGTCACCTGGGTCTGAACCGCGCTCGTCGAACCCGGTCCAGCGGATCGCCGACCTGTCCGGTGAGCGAGGCGGGCTCCTCGCGCTGATCGGTGGCGGCGGCATCGTGCTTCTCGCCGCCACCGCCGAAGCCGACCGTCGCAAGATGCGCCACGCCCTGCGTGTGCTCTCCCTGGAGGTCTGATGACCGCACCCACCTCGGATCCGCAGCCGCCGAACGGCTCGTTCCGCGTCGACCAGCGGCTCCTGCGTGGCTACGGCCCGCTCGCGATCTTCGCCCTGATGCTGCTCCTGATGTCGGTGCTCGTGCCCTCGAAGGTGCCCGCGAAGGCGGCCAGCTCCTCGTCGGACTCGACCGACGTCGGAACCGACGGCGGCCCAGGCATCGTGACCACCGGCCCGGCCAGCGCGACCGACACCGGGGGTGCAGGCACTGCGGGGAGCGCCGGGACCACTGGTGGCACCCAGGAGGTCCCCGGCACGTCCGGGTCGTGCCCTGACCGCACCGAACAGGTACCCGGCGACCCATACTCGCCCCCCTGCGTTGCGTTCTCCGGCTCCAACGGGGGCGCCACCGCCGAAGGCGTGACGGCAAAGGAGATCGTCGTCACCTTCCGCGTGCTCAACGAGCGCGGCTTCCAGCAGACGCTGGCCGAGCTCGCAGGTGCGAGCCTGTCCGACTCACCGGATTCGATCAACCGCACCGTCGCCGCGCTGGCCGACTACTTCAACCAGCGGTTCCAGCTCTACGGACGCAAGATCAAGATCCAGTTCTACGACGGCCGCGGCTCGAACACGAACGAGCTGCTCGGCAAGGGGCGTGAGCAGGCCGTCGCGGATGCGATCCAGGTGGCCGACGAGTTCCACGCCTTCGCCGACCTCTCCGCCACGAGCGAGCCCTACGCCGGCGCGCTCGCGGACCGCGGCGTCATCGGCTTCGGCACGCCGTACCTGTCCCGGGCCTGGCACGAGAAGCGCGCTCCCTTTGCCTGGAGCCTCGCCACGGACGGGTCGCTGGTGTCGGAGTTCGCGGCGGAGTACGCGGTGCAGAAGCTCTACGACGGCAAGGCCGACCATGCCGGCGGGAACCTCAAGGGCAAGCCGCGCGTCTTCGGAACCCTTGCGCCGGAGAACTCCTGGTACCAGGAGTCGGTCAAGAACGCGGAGGCCGTCGTGCGCAAGGCCGGCAAGGAGCCCGGCTACAGCCGTGACTACGTGCTCGACCTCGGCACGATGTCGGACCAGGCGACGCGGATCATCGCCGACTTCAAGAGCCGCGGGATCACCACGATCCTCTGTGGGTGCGATCCGATCATCCCGGTCTTCCTCTCGGGCGTCGCGAACCGGGAGCAGTACTACCCGGAGTTCATCATCGTCGGCACCGCGCTCACCGACGCCGACATCGTCGGCCAGCTCTGGAACCAGAACTTCGCGAGCCACGCGTTCGGCGTCAGCCCGCTCGAGAGCTTCCTGCCGCCGACGCAGACGATCGCGTACGCGGCCTACAAGTCGGTACGCAAGGACGAGCCCGCCTTCTCCGTCGACCTCATCTACTACCAGATGTACATGCTGGCGATCGGGCTCCAGATGGCGGGTCCGAACCTCACGCCGCAGACCTTCGAGGCGGGCATGTTCGCCTACCCGCCCAAGTCGGGTCCGGTGGGGCTCTGGAAGTTCGGCGTCGGTGACCGCACCGCAGCGAACGACGTGCGGGAGATCTACTGGGACGCCAACGCCATCTCCACGTACAACAGCAAGAAGGGCGCGTACATCGGGGCCAACAACGGGGCGCGCTACCAGCGAGGTCAGATCCCCAAGGCACCGCCGAGTCGTCCGACCAACGTGGGCCTCACATGACCGCGACCCTGCGGGCGAGCAGAGAGCGCTGGAGCGACCTGCCGCGCCAGCAGCGGGGTGTGCTCGGCGTGCTGGCGGCCTCGGCGGGCGTGTTCCTCGCGTACCGCGTGCCCCTCCTCGGGTCGTACCTCACCGACAAGGCACCGTTCGGCATCGTCGTTGCCGGCGTGATCGTCGGCACCGTCACCGCGCTGCTCGCGATGGGACTGATCCTCATCTACAAGACGAGCCGCTTCATCAACTTCGCCTACGGGTCGATGGGCAGCCTCGCCGGGGTCACCGCGATCGGTCTGCACCTCGAGAAGGGGGTGCCGTTCTTCGCGGCACTGCCCATCGGCGTCGCGATCGGCGTCGTCACCGGGGCGGCGGTGGAGCTCGTGGTCCGACGCTTCCGCCATACCTCGCGGCTCATCCTCACCGTGGCGAGCATCGGCATCGCGCAGATCCTGAGCGTGCTCGAAGCGGTGATCGCGTTCCGAGGTCTCGGCTTCGTCTCCCTCACCGGCGGCTTCAAGATCCCTCTCGACCTGCAGCTCGACCTCGGCGTGAAGACCCTCTTCGGCGACGAGATCCTCATCATGCTCGTGGTCCCCCCCGTGCTCGCCGGGATCGCGTGGTTCCTGCTCCGCACCGACGTGGGCGTGGCGGTGCGGGCGGCAGCAGAGAACGAGGACCGTGCACTCCTGCTCGGCATCCCGATCCGGCGGTTGTCCACCATCGTGTGGATGGTGGCCGGTGGGCTCGCGGCGCTCACCTTCGTGCTCAAGGCGCCGTTCTCGGGCGTGACACCGGGCCTGGCATCGGCCGGGCCGCTGCTCTTGCTCCCCGCACTCGCGGCCGCGGTCGTCGCGCGGATGGAGTCGCGGGCCCCCCCGCGGCACACCGCCC
>JBQTHC010000001.1:0-8207 GCA_052390255.1 Microthrixaceae bacterium | reverse complement strand
CGCGGGAGCGGACGATCTTGACCTGCTGCTGGACGTGAAGCCGCCGGCGGAGGAAGTCGACGTCCGTCACCCGCAGCCCGAACACCTCGCCCTGACGCAGGCCGCAGCCTGCGGCCACCACCGCGGTCGCTCGATACCGCTCGGGCAGGGCGACGATGACCGCCAGGACTTGCTCAACCAACCACGGCTCAACCTTTCGGTTGTCCCGCTTCGGGAGCCGGACCGACGCGGCACGGCACGGGTTGCTCGGGATCAAGCCGTCGTCGACGGCCGCGTTGAAGACCGCGGAGACATTGGCGAACACAACCCGCACGTAGGTTGGCGCGAGGTTGTCTTGCAGTTGGCGAAGCCAGGCCTGGATGACCGACGGGCGGATCGAGCGCAGCTCGTGATCGCCGAAGTGGGCGCAGGCGTGGAGGCGAATGCGCAGCTCGGTTGATTCGCGGGTGGTCTCGGTGAACGTCTGCGCTTCCAACCACGCCTCAGCGAACTCGCGGAAGGTCACTCGCCCGCCATGCGGGTCGACGTAGGTGCCGCGCAGTACGTCGGCAGCGATGGTGGTCAGGAAGCGCTCGGCGTCCTGCTTGCGGTCGAATGCCTGCGTGCGCTCTCGTCCGTCAGGGTCGACGTAGCGCGCCTGCCAACGCTTGCCCTGGCCGTAACGATCGGTGCGGACGCGTCGACCGTCGACGATCCGCTCCCAGCGGTCCTGCACGTGCGGCATGGAGATCAGGCCCTTCCGTCACCGGTGCGCGTCGCACCGAGTTGCAGAGAGGCCTCTCTGTCGCACGAGCTCGGCGGGCCGGGAGAAGCGATCGGCACTCGCCTGCGAGTGGCCCGAGGATGGGCCCGGTCGTGTGACATCACCGGAGGTGCGGTCGCCGAGCGGCTTCGATCCACGCCTCGAGTTCGACCGGATCGAACCGAAGCAGATGCCCCCACTTCACGAAGGGGATCCGTCGCTCGGCGACGAGCCGCCGCACGTGCCGCTCGTTCACACCGAGCCGGTCCGCGACTTGCGGCAGGCCCACGAGCCGGCTGACCGGCTCTTCTCCCCGCGTCATGGCCATCTGCTCACCTCGTTGCTCGTCCGATGACCTCCCTAAGCCGACGAGCACCACGGATGTCCCACTCCGAGCCGCTCAGCGGCCGGTGTCCAGCCAGCTGGACAGCTAATGCACTCGTCTGCCTCGAGCTAAGTCCTTCCGCAGACCCCGTCGACGAAGAGCCGAGTGGTCAACTCGGTAGCGTCGCCGGGGTCCGGAGGGGAGGATCGACGGATGGATGACGGGCCTCCCGACGACGCCTATGGCCGGGTCACGAACCCGGAGCGGTACCGGCTGCTTCACGAGGCGGCATTGACGATCGTGGAGGAGCTCTCGGCGACCTACGAGGTTGTCATCACGCGGGGCCTCGACGTCGATCCCGAGCTCGAGAGTCACGGGGTTGACCTGCTCGATGTCATTCGGCTTCTGCCAGCCGTCGAGGGAGCAGCCCCTCTAACGGTGGCGCTCACGGGCTTTCCGGCCGTGCTCATGCGGGTCGGGACCTGGCGACAAGGCGCCTATCCGCACTGCGGTTGCGATGCGTGTGACGAGGCACCCGCCGATGCCATCGCCCAACTACGTCAAGATGTCGACAACGCCGTCGCAGGGCGCATCACTGAGGACTGGGACGGGGAGCGTCTGCACTACGCCGAGTGGTCCACGGGCGACGAGCGGTCCAGCGGCTGGTCCCTCATCGAGGGCGACCGGCGCAAGCGCTACGGGGCTCCGAGGCGATACGAGTGGCAGCCCTGGCGAACCAAGCCCTGATGGCAACCCGGCGCGCAGCGCCGGGGCGGCAGAGGTCCAGGCCTCGTGAGGTGGGAGCCCTGGTGGTCAGGAGTCCGTAGGTGCGTCTGGGAATCCCTACGAGCTGAGACCGTCATCGGCCCGAACCAGTGACCACGCCCACTCGGCGTAGGTGGGCGAGACAGCCCACACCAACGTTGCGGTCGGGGTGGTCACCTCAGCCAGGCTCAGCCCCGGCAAGACGGACCACATCTCCCTGAGGCGAGGGGTCTCCTCGAGGACGTTCAGGGAGACCACTTCGATCTGAACGGCAGGCGTAAATGGCCGAGGTACGCGCAGCTGCCACAGCCTGAGTCGGAAGCGAATGCGACTCCGGTCGAGATCGGCGAGCCCGTGTCGCCACGAGGTGGCTGGCAGTCCCTCCTGGTTTCCGCTCAACACCTTCAAGGCCGACTCGACCCGCCCCCGTTCCATGTTCCTGCGGGCTGGGTCAGCGGTCACCACCGTCTTACCTTGCCCGATGCTCAGGGTCGGCCTCTGCCGGCCCGGTGCTGAGGCGATTGGTACGGCGGGGCGAGCTCGAGGCTCACCGCGAGCAGGCCACCCATGACAACCGCTCCAACGGCGCCGCCCAAGGTGAACCAGCGGATTGCCGAGAGCCGCCCTCGTAGCGCACGTACTACGGCGTACACCGCGACGAGCACGACCACGGCAAGTGCAAGGCCCATCAACATGAGGTTGAGGGCTGCGCTGACCTCCATGGGGTGTGAGTTCTCGTCCCACGAGAAAGCGTCGGCGCCCAGCGCTTCGCCAAGCCTGAGCGCCGCGACGGGAATGGCCACTGCAAGGACCGCGACGTAACAGGCTTCCGCGACCCCCGCGAGGGTCCGGAGCAGCACGTTTGCTGCACGCGTGGCAGCGCGTTCGTCGTGGATCACTCGGGCTGAATTCTGCCCGGAGCGGGCCGGACCCTCCTGGGGCCGCCCGCACCGTGCTTCCGCCCCGCTGCGTGGGGCGTTGCGTGCCGATCGTCGATCCGCGAGCTCGAGCGTCGAGATGTCACCTGAGTGTCTGCCGCCTCGGCGCAAGCGCCGAGTTGCCACTCCAGCCAGACAAGCGACGCCTCGTCGAAAGACAGTTCCGAGGCGGCAGACGATTGCACTCGCGCTCGACGTGCTCCCGGTCCGTCTCTGGTCCGCCGGACCACGGACCAGGGAGGTCAGCGGCGGTCACTGACGGGCCGGGTTCTCCCAGGTCAGCGCCCTAGGCTCCGCGTCGATGCACGTCAGTGATCCGTCGCAACGGAACTACGACATCTGAGCCGTCACGCTCGGCCACCATCCGATGCGTCGGGCATCGCCACGCTGCCTGGATCGCCATCGCGGGCTACCGTCGCCCCTACCGAGTGTCGAGCGGAACCCGGGGGGCTCGTCGATGCATGACCTCGTGATCCAGGTCGAGAACGAGCCAGGAGCGCTCGCGAAGGTCGCCGCCGCGGTGAGCGATGCGGGCGTGAACCTGGCCGCGGCGACCTGCACGCAACCAGGTGACACGGCCGACCTCCACGTCCTGGTGAAGCATCCCGAGGCCGCGAAGCACGCGCTCGGCATCTCCGGCCTCGCGATCACCGGCGAGCGGGAAGTGGTGGTCGTCGAGGCTCACGATCGCCCGGGCGAGCTCGCGGACCTGGCGCGTCACATCGCGGAGGCCGGGATCAACCTCGACCTCGTGTACGTCGCAACCGGGACCCGCATCGTGTTCGGTGCCGCGGACATCGACGCGCTCCGGGACGTGCTGGGCGACCGGGCTCAGTAGCAGCGCGGCAACGACCTGACCGACCGGCTGCTCGTCCCTGGGGCTCGCGACGCTTCGTGCCGTCTCCCGTCGAGATGCGACGAGGTACTTGACTTCAAGTTCGGTTGAACTTCTAGGTTCATCGGCATGCCAGCTCGACTCGACCATGCCAACCTCGTCGTCCGAGACCTCGATGCCGCGATCAGGTTCCTCCAGACGGCGTTTCCGGACTTCTCCGTGCGCGGCGGCGGCACCTCCCCCATCGGCACACGCTGGGTCCACATCGGCACCGACGAGACCTACCTGGCGCTGAGCCAAGCCACGCAGCCGCCGGGCGAGGCATGGGTTCCGTACGCCGGGAGGCCGGGGCTCAACCACCTTGGCTTCGAGGTGGACGACACCGACGGTGTGCGTGAGCGACTCCGCGCTGCCGGGTACCAGGACACCACCGTCCCCAACGCGCACCCCGCTCGCAAGCGGGTGTACTTCCACGACGACGAAGGCAACGACTGGGAGTTCGTCGAGTACCTGACGGACGACCCCAAGCTGCGCCACGACTACGAGCTACCCGACGTCGCGTAGCCCCGACGTCCCTGCACGCGAGGCCCGCGCCGACGCCGACCCCCGGTCGGCATCCCGAACCGGAGGCCGCCACGGGCGGGCATCTCTGTCATACCTCGTGAATAGCGTGTTGGCATGTTCCAGTCGGTGCTCGAGCGGCAGGTGGGCGAAGTCGAATCGTCGCTGCTCGCGGCCGTTGGCTCGATCGACCCGGACGCGGTCCCGGCGTCGGAGGCCACCCGTCTGTTCGAGCGGCTGGACCGGATCGCCCGCGCCGCGTCGGGGGCGCGCACGTTGCTCGCCCGGCGGATGGCGGACTCCTTGGAGTGGCAACGCCAAGGGTTCCGGTCCCCCGAAGAACACCTCGCCGCCACGGTGGGCACATCGCTGTCCGCGGCGAAGACCGCGCTGCAGACCTCCGAGGCGCTCCGGTCGCTGCCATCCACCCGGGCCGGGATGCTCGACGGGACGCTGTCGCCCGCGCAGGGTGAGGTGATCGCCGGCGCCGCCGTGACGAACCCCGCCGCGGAGCAGACCCTGATCGACAAGGCGGGGCGAACGAACCTGCGCGAGCTCCAAGAAGAAGCCGGCCGGGTCCGCGCCGCCGCCGACCCTGACCCCGACGCCACCCACGCCCGGCTCCACAAGCAACGCCGCGTGAGCCGCCACACCGACGGAGAGGGCATGGCCCACGTCCACGCCCAAGGCACCCCCGATGAGGCAGCGGTCGTGTTCGCCGAGCTCGACCGACTGACCGACGAGATCTTCCACGAGCGCCGCGCCACCGGTGTGCGCGAAGCACGCGACACCTACGTGTGGGACGCCCTCGTGCGCATGGCCCAACGAAGCCGCGACGGCGCCGGGCCCGGCAGCACCCGCAACCCGCGGCATCTCGGGCTGCTCCGAGTGGATGTCGAAGCGCTGCGCCGCGGCCACGTCGAGGGAGAGGAGCTCTGCGAGATCACCGGCGTCGGACCCATCCCCGTACGCGTCGCCACCGAGCTGCTCGGTGAGGCCACCCTCAAGCTGATCATCACCCGCGGTGTCGACGTCCTCAACGTCACCAGCCTCGGCCGCCGCCCCACCGCCGCGATGCGCCACGCCCTGCTCTGGACCAACCCCACCTGCACCGTCGAAGGCTGCTCCCGCACCATCATCGAACACGACCACCGCACCGGCGCCGAGTTCAAGCACACCCGCCACACCCGGCTCGACGAGCTCGATCCGGTCTGCGGCGGCCACCACGACCTCCACACCCACCACGGATGGGCCCTCATCCACGGCAAAGGCAAACGCCCAATGGTCCCCCCAGACGACCCACGACACCCGGACCGCCGACAACCCTCCGCGGTACCGGCCAGAGCCGGACCGTCACCCCCGACCTGAACGAGACCGACGGCTCCCTCTGTGATCGCGCACGATCTGTTCAATCGCACGCGCCGTCACCGGGCGCGACGGCGGCGTCGGCGCTCGCCTAGGGGCCGACGACCCCAGTCACTCGGCCTCCAAGGCACCGACGCGACTCGACCAACCCGCCGGAACCGTCGCGACTCGCCCAAGCCGCCCCGCCGGGCGTGTGGCAACGTGGGACCGTGAGCGGACGAGCGCCGAGCCCACGCGCGAGGGTGGCGCGCGCACCGAGCGTTCGGAGCGCGGGGTTGGCGCTCGTGATGTTGGCCGCTGCATGTGCGTCCGACGGGACCGCGAGAGTCGACACTGCGGCGGGCAACACCTGGGCACGTGAGCACCTCACTGGTGAGCTCGGGCCGGACTACGTCGTGCAGCTCGCCGCCGCCGGGAACGACCTCCTGGTCGCCGGCGCGGACGATCGAGGGTTCCTGCACTCGTTCGTTGCCTCAGGCTCGGGTGCCTTCGAGGCCGGCACGCCCGTCGACCTCTCGCTGGGCTATCCGGGGATCGGCGCCGTCGCGCGACTCGGCGACCGATGGATCGCCATCGGCGGCACCACCAGCGACGACGGGTCGACGTTCGCGCTCCAGGTCCTCGAGTCCCGGGACGGCCTGGAATGGACCACGGTGGATGCTTCCGGCCTCGAGGATCCAGGCGAGCTGCATGGGTTGACCCAGGTCGATGGCGGTCTCGTGGCCGGCGGCACGCTGAGGGTCGGGGACGACCCGAGCATCGGGCCCTTCCGACCAGCGGCCTGGACGACGGCCGACGGCTCCTCCTGGACGCAGGTCGGCCTGCCGATGGGGGGCGCCTCAGAGGGCTCGGTCGCAGGCATCGCGACGATCGACGCGCGAGTGCTCGCCGTCGGCAACCTCGATGACCGCGGGGCGGTGTGGTCGTCACGGGATCGGGGGATCACCTGGACGCTCGCCGGCGCGGCCGTGATGTCCGAGGTCTCCTCCATCGGGGGGATCGCTGTCGCCGACGGGATCGTCGCCCTCAGCGCGTGGGCCAGCACGCCTGAGCTCGGGGAAGAAGGGGAGCTCGGGCAGGGCCTGATCCTGCGCTCGACAGATGGCGGCAGCAGCTGGAGCGTCGCCAGCGACCCACCGCCATCGGCACGCGCGGGCTACCCCGTGCCGATCTTCGCGGGCGGCGAGAGCTTCTTCGTCGTGGACGACGACCGCTCCGACTGGTACGACGAGAAGGTCTGCTACGCGGACATCGACCTGTGCCGCGCAGGTCCGACCAGCGCCAAGCCGTCCCTCTACGCGAGCACGGACGGCGACCGATGGACCCGCGTCGACACGCGAGACGTCGAGGGCGGTCCGGAGTTCGAGGCAATCGGGGTGGCCGCCGACGGGCGGGTCGTCGGCTTGAAGGCAACCGCCGGCGGTACCGACGCGTGGATCTGGCCTGCCGGGGTACCACTGGCGATGCGGGAGGCGGATGCCGAACCGCCGCCGCCCGAGGCCGACGTCGACCTGATCAAGTGGAACGACCCGGTGGAACAGGGCCACCGCTACGCGCTGCCCGTCCCGTTGCACTGCGGCATGGACTGGCTCGGCCTCGACGGTCGCACCTGGCACATCGTCGACTCCACGCGGCCGGGCGACGGTGGCTATCCCGATTCGTGGCCGATTGCCGGCGAGACCCTCTATGGCTTCGTGACCCTCGTCGATGCCAACACGGTCGAGTACTCGATCGGCGACGGCGAGGTGATCGCCACCTACGAGCCCGCGACGACGGACCCGCCGGGCTGCGCCTGAGCCCTCGCGACGCGGACCGCACGCACACGCCATCGAGCAGAGCGCGAACGACAAGGGCCACTCCGGTTCCCGATGCTTCGTCATCGCTGGGACCGTGCGGGGGCCGCCGACGCCCCCGGGACCATGGATGACGTCGTTTGGTCCTCGTCGCCAGCGTTGTGGGGCGCCGTCAGTGGCGGGAGCTGAGCACGCAGAACTCGTTGCCCTCAGGGTCCGCGAGCACGACCCACGACTGGTCGCCCTGGCCGACGTCAGCGCGCGTGGCGCCGAGCGCGAGCAGGCGCTCGACCTCGGCATCGCGATCGTCCGGACGGAAGTCGAGGTGCAGGCGGTCCTTCACCGACTTCGGCTCCGGGACCCGGACGAACAGCAGGCCAGGGAACCGGTCGGGAGCCTCGCGGATCTCGAACTCCTCGGGGTCGTCGTTGACGATGACCCACCCCAGCGCGTCGAGCCACCAACGGCCGAGCGCCTCGGGGTTGGCTGCATCGACGTTCACCTGCTCCCACTCCAGCGCCATGCGCGCAGCGTAGGACGACGTGCTCATGAACAGCTGGGTGACGGGTTCGACCGGCGATGGCGGTCCGGCTCCGAGGACGGCTGACGCAGGAGGACAGCGCCGACGCGGGACGCCGATCAATCGGCGGGCGGGCGCATCTCGTCGAGACGATGCGGAATGCCTGCGCCGAAGAGGGGGACGAGCGGCCAGCGCGTGACGAACGTGGCGGTCGATGGGTCGAGCTCCACCTCCAGCCGGTGCGGGGTGGCCAGGAACTCGAGGTCGAAGGCGAGTCGATCGTCGTCGACCGATGACGCGCACGTCGCCAACGACTGATCGACCGTCCTCCACGCCTCCTTCACCGGCACCTCGATCGAGCGA